>NZ_BCRS01000063.1 GCF_001552715.1 Mycolicibacterium vaccae NBRC 14118 = CIP 105934
CGCGGCTGAGGCCACCGCGCCGCCCATCGCCGACGCCCCGGCGACGGCGATGCCCGCGCGAAGGCCGAGCGACATCATGTCCCGGCGGTTGAGGGTCGGCATGCGCGACATCATGCCATCGCCGCCAGGGGTGCCCGCCGCGCCCGCCGTCTCCCCGCCCGCGTCGGTGATTCGCCGAAAGCCCGGTGTCGGGACCCCGTGACTGGCAGGATTCCCTAGGTGACGGCAGCGGTCACTCCCAAGGGAGAACGTCGACGGTATGCGCTGGTCAGCGCCGCCGCCGACCTTCTCTGCGAAGGCGGCTTCGACGCGGTCCGGCATCGGGCCGTGGCGCGCCGGGCCGGGCTGCCGCTGGCCTCGACCACCTACTACTTTTCTTCGCTGGAGGACCTGATCGCCAAGGCGGTCGAGCACGTCGGCACCCGGGAGAGTGAGCAACTGCGCAGCCGGGTGCAGACGTTGTCGCGGCGCCGCCGCGGCGCCGAGTCCACCGCCGACATCCTGGTGGACCTTCTCGTCGGGGACAACCCGGAACGGGTCACCGAGCAGATGATCTCCCGCTACGAGCGCTACATCGCCTGCGCCCGCCAGCCCGGTCTGCGCGACATCCAGCGGCGCATCCTCAGGCAGCGCAGCGAGGCCGTCGTGGAAGTCGTCGAACGGTCGGGACGCTCGGTGCGCGGCGAGTTGGTCACCGCGCTGGTCTGCGCGGTGGACGGGGCGGTGGTGGCGGCGCTGGTCGGCGACGGCGACGGGCCGCGCGCGACGGCCAGGGCCACCCTGATCGACGTCATCGACGTGCTGGCCCCGTTCAACTAGCGAGTTTGCTTCTGGCCGCCGGTGGTTACCTGGGACAGGGTGAAACACCGGAATCCTCGGTGTGGTCTGCGAGATCACCGGCGCGGCACGGAATCAGTCCGGTTACCGCGTAGCGGCTGCGCGCCCGGGCGGACTGGTCGATGATGAACGTTTCGGGACAAGTCAGGGAGGCGCGATGTCAGAAGCGGTGACCGGCCAGGGCGCCCCCGACAAACAGCCCGAGCTCAAACGGGTGATGGGGCCCGGCCT
Organism: Mycolicibacterium vaccae NBRC 14118 = CIP 105934; assembly: GCF_001552715.1. Taxonomy (GTDB): domain Bacteria; phylum Actinomycetota; class Actinomycetes; order Mycobacteriales; family Mycobacteriaceae; genus Mycobacterium; species Mycobacterium vaccae. The sequence continues at coordinate 1,069 of NZ_BCRS01000063.1, forward strand.
GCTGCTGTTGTTCATCGTCGGCGACATCCTGGGCACCGGCGTCTACGCCCTCGTCGGCGACGTGGCAGGAGAAGTCGGTGGCGCGGCCTGGCTGCCGTTCCTCATCGCGTTCGGCGTCGCGACCATCACCGCGTTCAGCTACCTGGAGCTGGTCACCAAGTATCCGCAGGCCGCGGGCGCTGCGCTGTACGCGCACAAGGCGTTCGGCATCCAGTTCATCACCTTCCTGGTCGCGTTCGTCGTGATGTGCTCCGGGATAACCTCTGCCTCAACGGCTTCCAGGGCTTTCGCGGCGAATTTCTTTGAGGGCGTGGGGACCGAGGCGTCGAAGGTCGGTGTCGCGGTGCTGGCGCTGCTCTTCATGGCGGCGCTGGCCGCCATCAATTACCGGGGTGTGGGGGAGAGCGTCAAGCTCAACGTCGTCCTCACCATCGTCGAGATCACCGGTCTGGTCGTGGTGATCCTGGTCGGGATGTGGGCCTTCACCGGCGGCGGCGACGTCGACTTCTCCCGGATCGTCGCGTTCGAGACCGCCGAGGACAAGAGCACCTTCCTGGCGATCTCGGCGGCCACCTCGCTGGCATTCTTCGCGATGGTGGGCTTCGAGGACTCGGTCAACATGGCCGAGGAGACCAAGGATCCGGTCAAGACATTCCCCAAGATCCTGCTGACGGGTCTGTCCATCGCCGGCGTGGTCTATGTGCTCATCTCGATCGTCGCGGTGGCGCTGGTGCCGATCGGCAAGCTCGAAGAGAGCGACACCCCGCTCGTCGAGGTCGTCCGGGCCGGCGCCCCCGGGCTGCCGATCGACACGATCCTGCCGTTCATCACGATGTTCGCGGTGTCGAACACCGCGCTGATCAACATGCTGATGGCCAGCCGGCTGATCTACGGCATGGCCCGTCAGCGCGTGTTGCCTTCGGTGCTCGGCACCGTGCACCCGACGCGGCGCTCACCGTGGGTGGCGATCCTGTTCACCACGGTGATCGCGTTCGGGCTGATCATCTACGTGTCCACCGCCGCGAGCAGCAATGCGATCTCGGTGCTGGGCGGCACCACCAGCCTGCTGCTGCTCGCCGTGTTCGCGGTGGTCAACGTCGCGGTGCTGGTGCTGCGCCGCGACGTCCGCCAGGCCGGTGGGCACTTCAAGACCCCGACAGCGCTGCCGGTCATCGGCTTCCTGACGTCGCTGTATCTCGTCACCCCGCTGTCCGGTCGGCCCTCCCAGCAGTACCTCGTCGCCGGGGTACTGGTCGCGGTGGGCGTCGTGTTGTTCTTCGTCACCCAGAAGATCAACAAGCAGCTCGGCATCCGGGACGCCCGGATCACCGATCCGACCCACCTGGGCTCGGGCCCGAACTAGCCGAGGTTCTCGGTGAGCCGCTGTAACCGGTTCTCCAGCAACGTCGTCCGGTGCGCATTGCCGTCGAGCTCGAGGTAGCGGCGGCCGAACTGCGCCAGCAGCGCGTCGTCGAGTCGGCGCACCGCGCCGGCCGGGTAGCGGTAGTCCATCGCGGTGTTGACCGCCTCGGTGTCCACCCCGGCCAGGACGGCGTCCAACGCGTCGATCGACTCGATGCCCAGATCGAGGAGCAGCCCGGCGATCCACGCGTAGTGGTCGGTGCGTGACCAGCCGGCGTCGGGGAACCGGTTGCCCAGATAGGTGGCCAGCACCGCGGTCGGAATCCGGGGATCGTCGGTGATCTCGGTGACCTCCGGCGTCGCGGTGCGCAACCGCTCGCGGACCGCGGAGAACTCCCGGTCCGCGAGTTCGAGCAGTCCGGCGGCCAGGGTGAACCGGCGATCCAGGTCGGGCGCGTGGGCGGCCGGAATCGAACCCTTGTAACGGATCTCGTGCTCGAACTCGGCCCACGCGTGCTGCAGCACGGTGCGCACCTGGATCGACGCGGGCTGCTGCACTCCCTCCACCCCGACGAGCAGGTGCCTGCTGGCATATCCCCACCGGCCCTCGCGTGCGGTCTCCTGCCCCATGTCGCGATCGTCGAGCAGCCGCATCTCCTCGGCCAGCAGGTCGGCCACCGTGGCGACGTCCTCGCGCAGGTAGGTGATGACACGCAACCCGATCAGATCGGTGATCTCCACCAGCGGCTCGCGGAAGAGCGGTTCGCCGTCGGCGGTGCGACGGTCGGCCTTCGCCGCGAACGACTCGACGGTCTTGGTCCGCGCGGTGACCGACAGGTAGTTGATGCCGGCCTCGTCGAGCAGCCCGGTGACCAGCCCGAGGTAGTGGTCGGTTGCGGTGACCAGGCCGGGACGCCGGGACTCGTACTCGGCGACGGCCGGCGAGGGCGCGGCCGACCGCGGCATCCTGCGTGCCCGTGAGTTCCGCCGGTGCCGGTCCGGGGGCAGCGACGGGGTGACGATGTACCCCGACGCGACGTCCCCGTAGACGGTCACGTCCTGCGGTCGGTGATACCAGTACAGCCCGACGTAGGCGCACAGCACCGCGTCCACCGGGTCCTCGTCGCGGTCGAGTTGGCTCGGTTTGGTGGCGGCCTCCACCCGTTTGCGCAGCTCCACCCACGCCACGTTGCGATTGACGCGCAGCCGCGGGCTGGCGTCGTCGAGACCTTCGATCAGGGTCATCAGGCGCAGCAACTCGCGTTGCCGGTCTTCGAACGGGCCGCGCTTGTACTTGAGCGTCTTCTCCAGCTCGAACAGCACGACCGTGGCGGGATGCGGATAGACCTCGATCGCCCGGCGTGGCGCCCCCGACGACGGATCCACGTTCAGTTCAAGGCGTTCGGCGATCCGGGCGGCACGGGGGTGCCGGAACTCGGGACGGTCGGTGAACGCGGGCCGGGCGCCCGCCTCGAACCGCTGGAAGTCACGGTTGAACGCCGCCTCCGCAGGCCGGTGACCGGTCGCGTTCTTCACGATCAGCGGCGCGTCGATCGCGACCAGACACTCGTCGGCGACGAACGGGGCCAGCGCGGCCACGATGCTGTCGTCGTCGTGCGCCGACCCCACGTGCAGCAGGCGGCCGTCGGTGTCGATCACCGCGACGCCGGTCTGGTTCTTCTCGCCCCATGCGAGGTCGAGCCCGACGAAGTGCATGCGCCTACTGTGCCTCATTCTCCGCCGCTCCAGCGGCCGATAGGCTGTGTGTTCGTGAGTGCTCCTGTGCCTGTCCCGAACGTCCTGGCCAACCGGTATGCCAGCGAAGAGATGGTGGCGATCTGGTCGCCGGAAGCCAAGATCGTCGCCGAGCGGCGGCTGTGGCTGGCGGTGCTGAAGGCCCAGGCCGAGCTCGGTGTCGACGTTCCCGACGGCGTGGTCGCCGACTACGAGCGGGTGCTGGAGAACGTGGACCTGGCCTCCATCGCGGCGCGGGAGCGGGTGCTGCGCCACGACGTGAAGGCGCGCATCGAGGAATTCAACGCACTGGCCGGGCACGAACACGTGCACAAGGGCATGACCAGCCGGGACCTCACCGAGAACGTCGAGCAGCTGCAGATCCGCCGCTCGCTGGAACTGGTGCGCGACCACAGCATCGCGGTGCTCGCCCGACTGGCCGAGCGTGCCACTCTCTACCGGGACCTCGCGATGGCGGGCCGCAGCCACAACGTCGCGGCGCAGGCCACCACGCTGGGCAAGCGGTTCGCGTCCGCGGCCGAGGAGCTGCTGGTCGCGCTGAACCGCGTCATCGAGCTGATCGACCGCTACCCGCTGCGCGGGATCAAGGGTCCGATGGGCACGGCGCAGGACATGCTCGACCTGTTCGACGGGGACACCGAGCGGCTGGCCGAACTGGAGACGCGGGTCGCATCGTTTTTGGGGTTCTCCACCATGTTCACCAGCGTCGGCCAGGTCTATCCGCGCTCCCTCGACCACGACGTGGTGTCCGCGCTGGTCCAGCTCGGTGCCGGGCCGTCGTCGCTGGCCCACACCATCCGGCTGATGGCCGGCCATGAACTGGTCACCGAAGGGTTCGCCCCGGGCCAGGTCGGCTCGTCGGCGATGCCGCACAAGATGAACACCCGGTCGTGCGAGCGGGTGAACGGTCTGCAGGTGGTGTTGCGCGGATACGCCTCGATGGTGGCCGAGCTCGCCGGCGCGCAGTGGAACGAAGGCGACGTGTTCTGCTCGGTGGTGCGCCGCGTCGCGCTGCCGGACGCGTTCTTCGCCCTCGACGGCCAGACCGAGACGTTCCTGACCGTGCTCGACGAGTTCGGCGCCTACCCCGCGGTGATCCAGCGCGAACTCGACCGCTATCTGCCGTTCCTGGCCACGACCAGGATCCTGATGGCCGCCGTCCGCGCCGGCGTCGGCCGCGAGACCGCGCACGAGGTGATCAAGGAGCACGCCGTCGCGGTGGCGCTGGCGATGCGGGAGAAGGGCGCCGAACCGGACCTGCTGGACCGATTGGCCGCCGATCCGCGACTGCCGCTGGACCGGCCGGCGCTCGACGCGGCGCTGGCCGACAAGCAGGCCTTCACCGGCGCTGCCGGTGACCAGGTCGACCGGGTGGTCGCGGCGGTCGACGACCTGATCGGGCGGTTCCCCGGGGCGGGCGAGTACACCTCGGGCGCGATTCTGTGACCTCCGCGGAGACCCTGGCGGGGATCGACTTCACCGATCTGGACAACTTCGCCGCAGGGTTTCCGCACGAGCTCTTCGCGCGGCACCGGGCGCACGCGCCCGTCTACTGGCACGAGCCGACCGAGAACACCCCGGACGGTGAAGGCTTCTGGTCGGTGGCCACCCACGCCGAAACCCTTGCGGTGCTGCGGGATCCGGACACCTATTCGTCGGTCACCGGGGGTGGGCGCCCGTTCGGCGGCACCCTGCTGCAGGATCTGCCGATCGCCGGCCAGTTGTTGAACATGATGGACGGCCCCCGGCACGCCGCAGTGCGCCGCCTGGTCAGTTCGGGGCTGACACCGCGGATGATCCGGCGCGTGGAGGACGATCTGCGCGACCGTGCCCGGCGTCTGCTCGACGACGTCTCCGGCGGCGAACCCGTGGACTTCCTCACCGACGTCGCCGCCGAAGTGCCGATGCAGATGATCTGCATCCTGCTCGGAGTTCCTGAGTCGGAACGACATTGGCTGTTCGAGGCGATCGAACCGAGCTTTGATTTCGGCGGTGCGCGCAAGGCCTCGATCACCCGGCTCTCGGTGGAGGAGGCCGGCTCGCGCATGTTCGCCTACGGGCAGGAGTTGATCGCGGCCAAACGCACCGATCCCGGCGACGACATGCTCTCGGTGGTCGTGAACTCCGCCGACCCGGACCTGTCCGACCTGGAGAGCTACCTGTTCTTCAACCTGCTGTTCAGCGCCGGCGCCGAGACCACCCGCAACGCCATCGCCGGCGGTCTGCTGGCACTGGTCGAGAACCCCGACGCCTACGAGGCGCTGCGTCAGGATCCCGGTAAGTTGCCGACGGCGATCGAGGAGATGGTGCGGTGGACCTCCCCGTCACCGTCGAAGCGGCGCACCGTGACCCGGCGCGCGACGTTGGGCGGCCAGACCGTCGAACCGGGCCAGAAGGTGCTGGTGTGGGAGGGTTCGGCCAACCGCGACGCGACGGTGTTCGACGACCCGGACCGGTTTGACATCGCCCGTAAACCCAACCCGCACTTGGGCTTCGGACAGGGTGTGCACTACTGCCTGGGTGCCAACCTGGCCCGGCTGGAGCTGCGGGTGATCTTCGAGGAGATGCTGCGCCGCTTCGAGTCGGTCACGTTGAGCCGGCCGGTGGAGTGGACGCGCAGCAACCGGCACACCGGCATCCGCCACCTGGTGGTCGAGCTGAACGCATCAGCCTAAGCTCGAACCAATGGACCCTCGACAACCCGACATCAGAGCGTCGGATGCCGATCGTGCAGCGGTGACCCAGATCCTTGAGCACGCGGTCGGACAAGGGATGCTGACCCTCGACGAGTACACCCAGCGGGTGGATGTCGTGCTGGCGGCGCGGACCCGCCGCGAACTCGACACCGTGATCGCCGATCTTCCCCACGTCCGTCGCCGGCCCGCGCCGGCGCCGCCGGAGGTGCTGGGCGGGTGGATGTCGAGCATCACCCGCAAAGGACAGTGGACCGTGCCGAGTCGGTTGCGTCTGTCCACCCGGATGTGTTCGACCACTTTGGATTTCACCTCGGCGGTACTGGCAGGGCCGGTGGTGCACATCGATATCGACGATTACTGCAGCTCGACCGAGTTGATCCTGCCCGACGGCGCGACCGCCGACCTCAACGGCGTGGTCAACATCGCGGCGTCGACTTCCCTGCGAGTGACGACCAGCCCCGTGTCCCGCCGGTTGCATGTGGTGGTCTCGGGCCGGGTGCGCTTCGGGTCGTTGACGGCCCGGCACCCGTTCGGGACCTCACTCAAACGGCTGCTCAAATAATCCGCCGAAACCGCATTCCACGCGGCGGATCGGCGGCGCGGACCGCGTGGAATGCACGTTCGGCGGTTACTCGGCGCGTTTGAGGTTGGCCGCCCGGATGCCTGATGCCCTGAGCTCCAGCGCGGCGAGCCCGCGGATCGCGACGCGGTCCTGTTCCCGCCACGCGCCGACCGGATCGGAGCTGATCGCGGCGAGCTTGGGCAGTGGCCGGTTCGCCAGCGCCCGCAGCGCCAGCAACTGCTCGCCGGCCCAGGTCGAGGACAGCGTCACGGCGGTCCACTTGCGCCGGAAGAAGCGCACGCGCAGAAACAGCCATGGCATCATCAGTGCCAGCACCGGCGGCGAGGCGACCGCCAGCGCCAGCAGCCAGGCCAGCCAGCCGGCAGTGACCCCCAACGTCTGGCCGGCGCCGGCGATCTCCCGTGCCGCGTCGCCGGCCGCGGTCAACGGCCCGCCGAGGCTGCCGCCGATCAACGGCACGTCACCGGCGCTGCGCCCGGCGGAGTCGAGGTTGCCCGCCACCCCGTTGGCGCCGCTCTCCACCTGGTAGCCGAACTCGGCGACCGTCGACACCGCCGAGTGCACCGCGATGCCCACCCACACCCAGATCGCCGTCCAGACGATCACCACGATGTCGCTGACCAGCTGCCACAACAACCGGCCAGGGGTCGTCGCATACGGGATCCACCGAGATGTCATGGGATCGATCACAGCACACATCCGGGTTTCTGCGGCCCGATAGGCTGGCCCGATGCGTCCCGCTCTGTCCGACTACCAGCATCTGGCCAGTGGCAAGGTCCGTGAGTTGTACCGCGTCGACGACGGGCACCTGCTGTTCGTCGCCACCGACCGGATCTCGGCCTACGACCACATCCTCGAATCCGAGATCCCGGACAAGGGCCGCGTGCTGACCGCGATGAGCGTGTTCTTCTTCGACTACCTGAGCCGGGTGGCCGAGGTGCCCAACCACCTGGCGGGCCCACCCGACGACGCGCGCATCCCCGAAGAGGTGCTGGGCCGGGCCCTGGTGGTCGAACAACTGGAGATGCTGCCGGTGGAAGCGGTGGCCCGTGGCTACCTGACGGGCTCGGGTCTGCTGGACTACCAGCAGACCGGAGCGGTCTGCGGCATCGCGCTCCCGCCGGGCCTGGTGGAGGCCAGCAGGTTCGCCGAACCGTTGTTCACCCCGGCCACCAAGGCCGACATCGGGGAGCACGACGTGAACATCACCTTCGACGACGTCGTCGCGCTGATCGGGGCCGAGCGCGCCGAGGAACTGCGCGAGCGCACGCTGCGGACCTACAGCCAGGGCGCTGCGCACGCGCTGACCAAGGGCATCATCGTCGCCGACACCAAGTTCGAGTTCGGTGTCGACGGGCAGGGAGAGCTCAAGCTCGCCGACGAGGTGTTCACGCCGGACTCGTCGCGCTACTGGCGTGCCGACGACTACGCCGAGGGACAGGTGCAGAACAGCTTCGACAAGCAGTTCGTGCGCAACTGGCTGACCGGCCCCGACTCCGGCTGGGACCGCCGCGGCGACGAGGCCCCGCCGCCGCTGCCACCCGACATCGTCGACGCCACCAGGGCGCGCTACATCGAAGCCTATGAACGTATTTCGGGCCTTCGGTTCGACGACTGGATCGGAGGCCGCGCATGACTTCACGCCAGACGGCAGACCCCGCGGCACCCGTCGCCAAGCGGGTCGACACCGTACGCGAACACCACGGTGACGTGTTCGTCGATCCGTACGAATGGTTGCGGGACAAGTCCAATCAGGAGGTGATCGACTACCTCGAAGCCGAGAACGCGTTCACCGAACACGTGACCGAGGATCTGGCGCCGCTGCGGCAGAGCATCTTCGACGAGATCAAAGCCCGCACCAAGGAGACCGACCTGTCGGTGCCGACCCGCCGCGGTGACTGGTGGTACTACGGGCGCAGCTTCCAGGGCAAGCAGTACGGAGTTCAATGCCGTTGTCCTGTCACCGATCCCGACGACTGGACGCCGCCGGAGTTCGACGAGAACACCGAGATTCCCGGTGAACAGGTCCTGCTCGACGAGAACATCGAGGCCGAAGGGCACGACTTCTTCTCGCTGGGGGCGGCCAGCGTCAGCATCGACGGAAACATCCTCGCCTACTCGGTGGACGTCAAGGGTGACGAGCGGTACACGCTGCGGTTCAAAGACCTGCGCACCGGCGAACGCTACGACGACGAGATCGTCGGCATCGGCGCCGGCGCCACCTGGGCCGCCGACAACGCCACCGTCTACTACGTCACCGTCGACGACGCCTGGCGCCCGGACACCGTGTGGCGTCACCGGCTCGGTTCGGGGCTGCCCGCCGAGCGCGTCCACCACGAACCCGACGAACGGTTCTGGGTCGCGGCCGGCCGCACCCGCAGCAACAAGTACGTGATCATCGCGATGGGCAGCGCGGTCACCTCCGAGCTGCGCTACGCCGACGCCGCCGATCCGCAGGCCGAGTTCACCACCGTGTGGCCGCGCCGCGAATCCGTGGAGTACTCGGTCGATCACGCCGTCGTCGCCGGCGAGGACCGGTTCCTCATCCTGCACAACGACGGCGCCGAGAACTTCACCCTCGTCGAAGCGCCGGTCACCGATCCGACCGACGTGCGCACCCTGATCGAACACCGCGCGGATGTCCGGCTCGACGCCGTCGACGCGTTCGGCGAACACCTCGTGGTCAGCTATCGCAAAGACGCGCTGCCACGCATCCAGCTGTGGCCGATCGAGGACTCCGGATACGGTCAGGCGCAAGACATCACGTTCGATTCGGAACTGATGTCGGTCGGATTGTCGGCCAACCCGAACTGGAGCGCGCCCAAGATGCGGATCGGCGCGACGTCGTTCGTCACCCCGGTGCGCATCTACGATCTCGACCTCGCCACCGGCGAGCGCACACTGCTGCGCGAGCAGCCGGTACTGGGCGACTACCGGTCCGAGGACTACGTCGAGCGCCGGGACTGGGCGGTGGCCCCCGACGGCGCGCGGGTGCCGATCTCGATCATCCACCGGGCCGGCCTGAAACACCCGGCGCCGGTGCTGCTCTACGGGTACGGCGCCTATGAGTCCTGCGAGGATCCGAGGTTCTCCATCGCCCGGCTGTCGCTGCTCGACCGCGGCATGATCTTCGCGGTGGCCCACGTCCGCGGCGGCGGCGAGCTGGGACGACCGTGGTACGAGCACGGCAAACTGCTGGAGAAGCGCAACAGCTTCACCGACTTCATCGCTGTGGCAAGCCATCTCGTCGGCACCGACGTGACCACGCCTGAGCGGATGGTGGCCTACGGCGGCAGCGCGGGAGGACTGCTGATGGGCGCGGTCGCCAACATGGCGCCCGACCTGTTCGCCGGGATCCTGGCCGCGGTGCCGTTCGTCGACCCGCTGACCACGATCCTCGACCCGTCGCTGCCGCTGACGGTGACCGAGTGGGACGAATGGGGCAACCCGCTGGAGGACCCCGAGGTCTACCGCTACATGAAGTCCTACTCGCCGTACGAGAACGTCGAGCCGAAGGCCTACCCGGCGATCCTGGCGATGACCTCGCTCAACGACACCCGGGTGTACTACGTCGAACCGGCCAAATGGGTTGCCGCACTGCGCCACGCGCAGCTCGACCCGGCCCGCGATTCGGCCCGGGTGCTACTCAAGACCGAGATGAACGCCGGACACGGTGGTATCAGCGGACGGTACGAGCGGTGGAAGGAGACCGCGTTCCAGTACGCCTGGCTCTTGGACGTCGCCGGCGTGAGATGACCCGGGGCTCCTACCACCACGGCGATCTGAAGGCCGTCATCCTCGCCCAGGCAGCCGAGTTGGTCGCCGAACGGGGCGCCGACGGTGTGTCGTTGCGCGAATTAGCGCGCACCGCAGGGGTTTCGCACGCCGCGCCGGCGCACCACTTCACCGACCGGCGCGGCCTGTTCACTGCGCTCGCCGCGCAGGGGTGGCAGATGCTGGCCGCCGCGTTGGACCAGGCCCGGCCGGAGTTCCTCGACGCGGCGCGGGCGTACGTGCGCTTCGCGGTGCAGCATCCCGGCCACTTCGAGGTGATGTTCGACCGCTCGCTCATCGACCCGCACAACCCGGAGCTGATCGCCGCGCAGTCGGCCGCCGGCGCCGAGCTGGCCTCCGGGGTCGGCACTCTCGACGATCCGCGCGCCGGCGAGGATCCGCAGGCCGCCGCACTGGCCGCATGGTCCCTGGCGCACGGCTTCGCGATGCTGTGGCTCAACAAGGCCGTCGCCACCGACGCCGACCCGGTCGCCACCGCCGAACGGGTGGCGCGCATGCTGTTCACCCCGAACCGGCCGGCCGGGACCCCCGACGAGTAGCGTCGGCGTCATGACTGACGCTGCGATCACCGACATCCCGCTCACCACCCTGGACGGCCGGCCCACCACGCTCGCGGAGTTGGCCGACGGCGCCGCGCTGGTGGTCAATGTCGCCTCCAAATGCGGTCTGACACCGCAGTACACGGCGCTCGAACAGCTCGCGAAGGACTACCGTGAACGCGGACTCACCGTGATCGGCGTGCCGTGCAACCAGTTCATGGGGCAGGAGCCCGGGACCGCCGAGGAGATCCAGACGTTCTGCTCGACGACCTACGACGTGACGTTCCCGCTGCTGGAGAAGACCGACGTCAACGGGCCCGGCAGGCATCCGCTCTACGCCGAGCTGGCCCGCGCCACCGACGAGGACGGCGAGGCCGGCGACGTGCAGTGGAACTTCGAGAAGTTCCTGCTCGCCCCGGGCGGCAAAGTGGTCAGGCGTTTCCGTCCCCGCACCGCCCCGGACGCCCCCGAGGTGATCTCGGCCATCGAAGACGTCTTGCCCCGATAGCCGAAGCGACACCTGGGCGCGCGGTGTCGTCCACCTCCAGGACATATCGCGTTGCGACACTTCGGTGGTGGCAGGACAGCTGATCGTGTCGATCTCCGGAATCAGTGACCGGACCCTCGGTGAGGTCGCCGAGTTCCGGAGTGCGCTCGACGTCCGTGGCGTGCCGGTGTCGTTCCTCGTCGCGCCGCGTCTCAAGGGCGGGTACCGGCTGGACCGGGACGCGGCCACCGTCGACTGGCTGATCGACCGGCGCCGGCGCGGCGATGCCGTCGTGCTGCACGGTTTCGACGAGGCCGCCACCACAGCGCGCCGCGGTGAGTTCGCGACGCTGCCCGCGCACGAGGCGAACCTGCGCCTGATGGCCGCCGACAGGATCATGGAGCACCTGGACCTGCGCACCCGGATCTTCGCCGCGCCCGGCTGGAACGTCTCCCCGGGTGCACTCAAAGTACTGCCCCGCAATGGGTTTCGCGTCCTTGCCGGGCTGGCGGGCATCGTCGACCTGGTCGGTGGGCACACTGTGCGCGCGCGGGTGCTCGGCATCGGCGGGGGCTTCCTCGCCGAGCCGTGGTGGTGCCGGACGCTGGTGCTGGCCGCCGAACGCACGGCACGCCGCGGCGGAACCGTGCGGCTGGCGGTGTCGGCCCGGCAGCTGAGCCGCCCGGGTCCCCGGCAAACCCTGCTCGACGCCGTCGAACTGGCGATGCTGCACTCGGGCGCGGCCACGGTCTACCGGTGGCACCCCGAATCTGCGCTGACCGAGGCCGCTTAGCGGCCCTCGCTGACTACATTGGCCTGATGGCTGATGTCATCGTGGTGGGCGCCGGGCTGGCTGGTCTGGTCGCAGCGTGCGAGCTGGCCGAGCGCGGCCGAAGCGTGGTGATCGTCGACCAGGAGAACGCGGCCAATGTCGGCGGCCAGGCGTTCTGGTCGTTCGGCGGGCTGTTCTTCGTCGACAGCCCGGAGCAGCGGCGCATGGGCATCCGGGACAGTCACGAGCTCGCGCTGCAGGACTGGCTCGGCTCGGCCGGGTTCGACCGGCCCGAGGACCACTGGCCGCGGCTGTGGGCCCACGCCTACGTCGACTTCGCCGCCGGCGAGAAGCGCAGCTGGCTGCGCGAGCGCGGTCTGCAGACCTTCGCGCTGGTCGGCTGGGCCGAACGCGGCGGCTACGGGGCCAACGGGCACGGCAACTCGGTGCCGCGCTTCCACATCACGTGGGGCACCGGGCCCGCGCTGGTCGACATCTTCGCGCGGCGGTTGACCGGGGTGCCGCGGGTGCGGTTCGTCCACCGGCACCGGGTGGACGAGCTGATCGTCGAGGACGGTGCGGTGGTCGGGGTGCGCGGAGCCGTACTGGAACCGTCGTCGGCGGTACGCGGTGCGGAATCCTCCCGCGAGGTCGTCGGCGACTTCGAGATGCGGGCGCAGGCGGTGATCGTGGCCAGCGGCGGGATCGGGGGCAACCACGACCTGGTGCGCAAATACTGGCCCAAGCGGATGGGACGGGTGCCCGAACAACTGCTCAGCGGTGTGCCCGCGCACGTCGACGGACGCATGCTGCAGATCTCGGAGACCGCGGGTGCCAGCGTCATCAACAAAGACCGGATGTGGCACTACACCGAGGGCATCACCAACTACGACCCGATCTGGCCGCGGCACGGCATCCGGATCCTGCCCGGGCCGTCGTCGCTGTGGCTGGACGCCAACGGCAAGCGGCTGCCGGTGCCGCTGTACCCGGGGTTCGACACCCTCGGCACGCTGGAGTACATCGCCCAGACCGGGCAGGACTACACGTGGTTCGTGCTGAATTCCCGCATCATCGCCAAGGAGTTCGGCCTGTCCGGCGAGGAACAGAACCCGGACCTGACCAACCGCAGCATCCGTGCGGTGCTCGAACGCGGCCTCAAGGGGCCCGCACCGGTGCACGCGTTCGTCGACAAGGGCGTCGACTTCGTCACCGCGACCACGTTGCGCGAGCTGGTCACCAAGATGAACGCGGTGCCCGGCGTCGTGCCGCTGGACTTCGACGTGGTCGAAACCGAGGTCACCGCGCGCGACCGGGAGGTGAGCAACCGGTTCACCAAGGACGGCCAGATCACCGCGATCCGGGGCGCACGGGCCTACCTGCCGGACCGGCTCAGCCGGGTGGTGGCCCCGCACCGGTTGACCGACCCCAAGGCCGGGCCGATGGTCGCGGTCAAACTGCACATCCTGACGCGAAAGTCGTTGGGCGGACTGCAAACCGACCTGGACTCACGGGTGCTGCGCGGCGACGGCTCGGTACTGCCGGGTCTGTACGCCGCCGGGGAGGCCGCAGGATTCGGCGGCGGCGGGGTGCACGGCTACCGGTCGCTGGAGGGGACCTTCCTCGGCGGGTGCGTGTTCTCCGGCCGCGCCGCGGGCCGCGCCGCCGCGCGGGACACCGCCTGACCTGCGAATCCGGCGCGAAACGCGACACCTAGGGTGCTCGAGCGCGCCGGATTCACGCTCAGAACCGCGTGGCGTTCTCCTGTTCGAGCACCTGGAAGTCGGTGTCGGTCATCTCGCTCAGGCGGCCGTAGAAGATGGGCCGGCCGATCGGGTCGATGATCGCCTGGTGGATCGGCACCGCATGGGTGGGCGCCACCGCGCGCAGGTAGTCGACGGCCTCGGAGATCTTCAGCCACGGGGCGGCCGCGGGGGTGGCCAGCACGTCCACGGGTTCGTCGGGAACGAACAGGGCATCGCCGGGATGCATGAGCTTGGCAGGGTGTTCGCCGTCGCCGACCAGATACGAAATGTTGTCGATGACAGGGATTTCCGGGTGAATGACCGCGTGGGTGCCGCCGGCGCCGCGTACCGTCAGATGCCCGATCGACAGCTCGTCGCCGACGTTGACCGCTTGCCAGCGCCCGCCGAGTTGTTGAGCCGTCTGCGGATCGGCGAACAGCGCGGCCTGCGGGTTGGCCTCGACGAGCGCCGGAAGCCGCGCGGTGTCGGCGTGGTCGGGATGCTGATGGGTGATCAGGATCGCGTCCAGACCGGTGATGCCCTCGAAACCGTGCGAGAAGTTGCCTGGATCGAACAGGACCGTGGTCGGTCCGGCAGCGCCGTCGAAGCTCGCCAGTAGGCAGGAATGGCCGAAATGTGTGAGCTGCATCCCTATATTGTGCGCTCAGGGTTCAGGGGGGGGTGCAGGTGTACGCACGTGTGGTCTTGGCATTGGCTGTGGTGGTGTGCGGGGTAGCCGTGACGCCGGGGGTGGCGCGTCCGGTGCCGGGCGTGTGCCCGCCGGTCTGCGACGCGATCCCCGATGTGGCGTGGATCGAGTCCAGCTCGGTGCCGTTGTACCCGGTGTACCGCTGGCCCGGGATGGCCGGCCTCGCGACGACGGTGGCGGCGCCCCGGTTCGAGTTCGAGTCGTGGTGCGCGAGCCCCGCCCGTGTCGCCGACCCGCGCGACTACGTCGTCGCCGCCCGGGCCCGGGTCGCCAACCCGCCGGGGCACTGGAACCTGCACGTCCAGGTGCTGCACTGGCGCGGCGACGTGGTCACCGGCGGGCGGACCGCCCTGCAGACGCTGGAGTGGGCGCGGATGTCGCTGGCGTCGTGCCACCTGACCGCGCCGCAGGTATCACCGTCGCTGACCACCGACGACGCCATGGCGCTGGTCAGCGTGATCAGCGACGCCGGCCGCCGCGTCATGCGGACCTATCTGGCCGCCGACCCGGCCAGCAGTTCCCTGGTCGAGCTCACGTTGTGGACGACCCTGCCCGCCGCGGTCGAGTGGCGTGGGGTGGCGTCGGACACACAGATGCTCGATGCGATGGCGTTCCCGCTGTGTGCGGCGTATCTGGGCTCATGCCGGTGAAGCGGGGACGGTGTCGCCGCAGGTAGAGTGTCGCCGTGGCAAAAGTGGTGGTAAACGTCATGCCGAAGACCGAGATCCTCGACCCGCAGGGGCAGGCGATCGTCGGCGCGCTGGGCCGGCTCGGGTTCGACGGAATCTCAGATGTGCGGCAGGGCAAGCGCTTCGAGCTGGAGATCGACGGTGACATCGACGATGCGAAGCTTGCCGAGATCGCCGAATCGCTGCTCGCCAACACCGTGATCGAGGACTGGACGGTAACCCGGGAAGACCGGTCATGACCGCCAAGGTGGGCGTGATCACCTTCCCCGGCACGCTCGACGACATCGACGCCGCCCGGGCGGTCCGGCTCGCGGGCGCCGAACCCGTGAGCCTGTGGCACGCCGATGCCGACCTCAAGGGCGTCGACGCGGTCGTGGTCCCCGGCGGCTTCTCCTACGGCGACTACCTGCGCGCCGGTGCCATCGCCAAGTTCGCGCCGGTGATGGGCGAGGTCGTCGAGGCCGCCGGCCGCGGCATGCCCGTGCTGGGTATCTGCAACGGCTTCCAGGTGCTGTGCGAGGCGGGTCTGCTGCCCGGGGCGCTGACGCGCAACGCCGGTCTGCACTTCATCTGCCGCGACACCTGGCTGGAGGTCGCATCCAACACCAGCGCGTGGACCAGCCGGTACGAGCTCGGCGCCGACCTCCTGGTGCCGCTGAAGTCCGGGGAAGGCCGCTACGTCGCGAGCGAGAAGGTGCTCGACGAACTGGAGGGCGAGGGCCGGGTGGTGTTCCGCTACCGCGAGAACCTCAACGGCTCGATGCGGGGCATCGCGGGTATCAGCTCGGCCAACGGTCGCGTCGTCGGCTTGATGCCGCATCCCGAGCACGCCACCGAGGCCCTGACCGGTCCGTCCGACGACGGCCTGGGCATCTTCTACTCCGCGCTGGACGCGGTTCTGGTGTCCTGACGCGCGACGAGCGTGCGAGAAGTAGCCGTCCCGGGCGGCGTGTCGCCTGCAGACACGCACGCTCGCGGCAAAGGGGGGCGGGGGTTCAGGCGCTGAGGGCGACTGCGGCCTCCGCGGTGTAGCACAGGAACGTCAGCGTCTCCTGCAGATACAACTGCACGGTCTCGGCGTCGTGCGACAGGTAGCCGATGCACACGTCGGTGCCCAGCTGAAGGTCGAAATCGCCGCCGCGCGTGGACAACACGAATGCGCCGTCGATGGCGGGGGCCCAGATGATGTCCCCGTCGACCAGTCGGCTCAGGTGTTCCCGGATCGGATAGCCGTGTGCGGTGGTCTCGCTGACCTTGGTGTAGACCTCGGCCGACAGAAGCACGCTGTACGGTCCGTCGACGCCGGCCAGTCTCAGCTCCGACAGCGCCTGACTGATCACGTCGGGGATGTCGCGGGGGTCCTCGGGCAGCGCCAAGTTCGGGCAGGAACTCGAATTGCGGATACCGCGGATGTGCGCGTCCTGGTAACCCTCGAAGATCGCCCTGTCCTCGGCGAACGCCAGCTTCTGGGCGGCCGCCTTGACCGGATCCCAGTCCGAGTCCTGTGATCCGCGCTCGACGTCGTCGATGTCGATTCGGTTGACCGTGAACGGAACCCGCAGCCGGACCAGCGGCTGGCTGGCGCGCAGGTGGGCGACGACGCCGTCCCCCGGGGACGCGACATCGACCAGATGCCCGGTGCTCACTCCCGCGGTCACCGGACCGCCCGGCTCGCTGACGTCGACGACGCGACGGCCCGCGATGTTCCGTTTGAACGTGCGAGTGGCCTCCTCCTCGATCTGCGCCCACGCCGCATCGGTGACCGGTGCCAGTTCCCGGTACAGGTTGTTCATTGCGGTTGTCCTTTCAGACTGCCGATCGCGAGTGATCCCACATATCCGCCGGGTGCCGACGCGCCCGATTGCCCCATCTCCGTCGCCGAATCGGGAAGCGGCGGTGGGTCGTTCAGAAAATCAGTGATCGGCGTGAAGAACATCGAGCCGGTGACGGCGCGCGAGAAGTCCAGCACCCGGTCGGTGTTGCCGGGCGGGTCGCCGATGAACATGTTGCGCAGCATCCGTTCGGTGACCGCCGCGGTGCGCGAGTACCCGATGAAATAGGTGCCGAACTCGCCGGTCCCGACCTCACCGAACGGCATGTTGTGCCGCACGATCTTGAGCTCGTTGCCGTCTTCGTCCTCGATCACATTCAGCGCCACATGGGAATTGGCGGGCTTGACCGCGTCGTCGAGCTCGATGTCGTCGAGTTTGGTGCGGCCGATCACCCGCTCCTGCTCCTCGGTCGGCAGCACGTTCCACGCGTCCATCAGGTGCAGGTACTTCTGCACGTGGACGTAGCAGCCGCCGGCGAAGTCGGGATCCTCGTCACCGATCCGGGTGGCGCTGTCGGCCAGTGGGCCGTCCGGGTTCTCGGTGCCGTCGACGAAGCCCAACAGGTCACGGTTGTCGAAGAACCGGAAACCGTGGGTCTCGTCGACGACGGTGATCGCCCCCATCGCCGCGACCAGTTTGGTCGCCAGCTCGAAGCACACGTCCATGGTCTCCGCGCGGATGTGGAACAGCAGGTCGCCCGGCGTCGACGGCGCGTGGTGGCGGTCGCCGTCGAGTGCGATGAACGGATGCAACTCGGCCGGTCGCGGTCCGGCGAACAGCCGGTCCCAGGCGTCCGACCCGATCGACGTCACCGCCGACAGCCGCTTGGCGGGGTCGCGGAAACCGACCGCGCGCACCAGCCCGGCGATGTCCCCGAGCGCGTCGTGCACCGTCTGCTCGCCGCCGTCGTCGATGGTGGCCACCAGAAAGATCGCCGCCGGGGTCAGCGGCGCGAGCACCGGCTGGGGCAGGGGGGCGGGCACGGTTCGACCCTAAATCAAGATCGGGGGCACTGATCGGCGAAGATGAAAAGATGCCAGCTAGCCCCCACGGTCTGTGCGAGTTCATCGACGCCTCGCCGTCGCCGTTCCACGTCTGCCGCACTGCCGCGGAACGGTTGCGCACCGCCGGTTTCACCGAGGTCTCCGAGAGCGACCCGTGGTCGGGTGCCGGCGACTTCTTCACCGTGCGCGCCGGATCGTTGATCGCGTGGCGCACCGATGAGGACGACCGTGCCCTGCCTTTTCGTATCGTCGGTGCCCACACCGACAGCCCCAACCTGCGGGTCAAGCAGCACCCCGACCGGTACGTCTCGGGCTGGCAGGTCGTCGCGCTGCAGCCCTACGGCGGTGCCTGGCTGAACTCGTGGCTGGACCGCGACCTCGGGATCAGCGGACGGCTGTCGGTGAGGGACGGCAACGCCATCCGGCACACGCTGGTCCGGGTGGACGAGCCGATTCTGCGGGTCCCGCAGCTGGCCATCCATCTGTCCGAGGACCGCAAGGGCGTCGAGCTCAACCCGCAGCGGCACGTCAACGCCGTGTGGGGGGTCGGTGACGGACCCCGATCGTTTCTGGGGTTCGTGGCCGACGAGGCCGGGGTCGACGAGGACGACGTGCTGGGCTTCGACCTGATGACCCATGACCTGACCCCGTCGCGGCTGGCCGGCGTCGACGGCGAGCTGGTCAGCGCGCCGCGGCTGGACAACCAGGCCACCTGCTACGCCGGACTGGAGGCGTTCCTGGCCGCCGGTGCGGACGCCGGGGTGCTGCCGGTGCTGGTGCTCTTCGATCACGAGGAGGTCGGTTCGCAGTCCGACCACGGCGCCCAGTCCGAGCTGCTGCTGACGGTGCTGGAGCGGATCACGCTGGCCGCGGGCGGAAGCCGCGAGGATTTCCTGCGGCGGCTGCCGACCTCGATGGTGGCGTCGGGGGACATGGCCCACGCCACCCACCCGAACTATCCGGAGCGGCACGAGCCCGGCCACCTGATCGAGGTGAACGCCGGCCCGGTGCTCAAGGTGCAGCCCAATTTGCGCTACGCCACCGACGGGCGGACCGCCGCGGCGTTCGCGCTGGCGTGCGCGCAGGCGGGCGTCAACCTGCAGCGCTACGAGCACCGTGCGGACCTGCCCTGCGGATCGACCATCGGGCCGATGACCGCGGCCAACACCGGAATCCCGACCGTCGACGTCGGCGCCGCGCAGCTGGCGATGCATTCGGCCCGCGAGGTGATGGGCGCCGCCGATGTGGCCGATTATTCGGCGGCACTGCAGGCGTTCTTGTCACCGGCCTGATTTAGGGTCGGACGCATGTCGCTGAAGATTGAGATGGCCACGTTCGACTGTGTGGATCCCGACGCGCTCGCCGACTGGTGGGCCGAGGCGGTAGGTGGGGAAGTGAACGCCGTCGCGCCCGGTGAGTTCGTCATGGTGGTGCGCGACGGTGAACCCAACCTCGGGTTCCAGCGGGTACCCGACCCGACCCCCGGGAAGAACAAGGTGCACCTGGACTTCCACGCCGAGGACCGCGAATCCGAGGTGGCGCGGCTGGTCGGACTGGGTGCGCGCGAGACGGACCGGAACAACTTCGGCCCCGAGTTCGAATGGGTGGTGCTGGCCGACCCGGAGGGCAACGCCTTCTGTGTGGCCTGAGTCGCACCGGCGCCCTGGCTAGACTGGCGCGGTGACGTCTGGGCTGACCCAAGAGGTAGACACCGTCGAGCGGGCTGCCGCCACTCCCGACCAGCCCCAACCCTTCCGGGAACTGGGGCTCAAGGACGACGAGTACGAGCGGATCCGCGAAATCCTCGGCCGGCGTCCGACCGACGCCGAGCTGGCGATGTACTCGGTGATGTGGAGCGAGCACTGCTCCTACAAGTCCTCGAAGGTGCACCTGCGCTACTTCGGTGAGACCACCACCGCGAAGATGCGCGAGACCATGCTCGCCGGTATCGGCGAGAACGCCGGCGTCGTCGACATCGGCGACGGATGGGCGGCCACCTTCAAGGTCGAGTCCCACAACCACCCGTCCTACATCGAGCCGTATCAGGGCGCGGCGACCGGCGTCGGCGGCATCGTCCGCGACATCATGGCGATGGGCGCCCGTCCGGTCGCGGTGATGGACCAGCTGCGCTTCGGCGCTGCGGACGCCCCCGACACCCGCCGCGTCGTCGACGGCGTCGTGCGCGGCGTCGGCGGCTACGGCAACTCGCTCGGGCTGCCCAACATCGGCGGCGAGACGGTGTTCGATGCCAGCTACGCGGGCAACCCCCTGGTCAACGCGCTGTGTGTCGGTGTGCTCCGTAAAGAGGACCTGAAGCTGGCGTTCGCCTCCGGAGCGGGCAACAAGATCATCCTGTTCGGCGCGCGCACCGGGCTCGACGGCATCGGTGGGGTGTCGGTGCTGGCGTCGGAGACCTTCGGCGGCGACGAGGGCGCCGGTGCCGACGGACACGAAGCCGGAGGCGGAGCTGGACCATCCAGGTCGCGCAAGAAGCTGCCGTCGGTTCAGGTCGGTGATCCGTTCACCGAGAAAGTGCTCATCGAGTGCTGCCTGGAGCTGTACGCGGCCGACCTCGTGGTCGGCATCCAGGACCTCGGCGGTGCGGGGTTGTCCTGCGCCACCTCTGAACTCGCCTCCGCCGGCGACGGCGGCATGAAGGTCGAGTTGGACCGCGTGCCGCTGCGCGCGGCGAACATGACGCCCGCCGAGATCCTGTCCAGTGAGTCGCAGGAGCGGATGTGCGCGGTCGTCACGCCGGAGAACGTCGACGCGTTCATGGAGGTCTGCCGCAAGTGGGATGTGCTGGCCACCGTCATCGGTGAGGTCACCGACACCGGCCGCCTGGAGATCACCTGGCACGGCGAGACCGTGGTCGACGTGCCGCCGCGCACGGTGGCTCACGAGGGTCCGGTTTACGAACGCCCGGTGCAGCGCCCCGACTCCCAGGACGCGCTCGTCGCAGACACCACCGCGTCGCTGAAGCGCCCGTCCACGGGGGAGGAGCTGCGCGCGACGCTGCTGGCGCTGATCGGCAGTCCGCACCTGTGCAGCCGCGCGTTCATCACCGAGCAGTACGACCGCTACGTGCGCGGGAACACGGTGCTGGCCGAGCATGCCGACGGCGGCGTGCTGCGCGTCGACGAGCAGACCGGCCGCGGCATCGCGATCTCCACCGACGCGTCCGGGCGCTACACCGCGCTCGACCCCTACGCCGGCGCGCAGCTCGCTCTGGCCGAGGCCTACCGCAACGTCGCGGTCACCGGCGCCACCCCGGCGGCGGTGACCAACTGCCTGAACTTCGGTTCACCCGAGGATCCCGGCGTGATGTGGCAGTTCTCCCAGGCCGTCCGTGGACTCGCCGATGGTGCTGCCGCCCTTGGTATTCCGGTGACCGGTGGCAATGTCAGCTTCTACAACCAGACGGGCAGCACCGCGATCCTGCCGACCCCGGTGGTCGGTGTGCTCGGCGTGATCGACGACGTGAAACGGCGCCTGCCCACCGGCTTCGGCAACGAGCCGGGGGAGACACTGATCCTGCTCGGCGACACCCACGACGAGTTCGACGGGTCGATCTGGGCTCAGGTCACCGCCGGCCACCTCGGTGGCGTGCCACCCAAGGTCGACCTGGACCGGGAACGCCTGCTGGCCGAAGTGCTCATCGCCGGCTCGCGCGACGGCCTGATCTCCGCGGCCCACGACCTGTCGGAGGGCGGGCTGATCCAGGCCGTGGTCGAGGCGGCGTTGGCGGGCGAAACCGGTTGCCGCATCGTCCTTCCCGCGGACAGCGACCCGTTCGTCCTGCTGTTCTCCGAATCCGCCGGCCGCGCGCTCGTCGCCGTGCCGCGCACCGAGGAGAGCCGGTTCGTCGCGATGTGCGAGGCCCGTGGTCTGCCGGCCACCCGCATCGGCGTCGTCGACGCGGGCCCGGACGGCAGTGAACCGGTCGTCGAAGTGCAGGACCAGTTCACGGTGACACTCGGCGAACTGCGGCGCACGTCGGAGGGCGTGCTGCCCGGGTTGTTCGGGTGACGGGCAGCGACACCGAGACAAACCCCGCATACCTGTGGGCGTGGCGCGTGCTACGCCTGGATTTCGCCGGCATCGCGTTCGGCGCGCTGTTCTTCTGCCTGTCGCTGACGCCGTCCCTGCTGCCCCGGGACTGGCTGTTCCAGGGACTGATCGGCGGCCTCAACGCCGCGATCGGTTACGGCATCGGCGTGTTCCTCGCCAAGATGGCCCGTCGCTTCCTGGTGGCCGACCGGGAGTGGTGGCCGCCCCCGCGGCGGATCGCCACCGTGTTCAAGGCCGTGACGGTCGCCGCGTCGGTCGCCGCCTGCGTGCTGATGGTGATCCCCGCCGCAGCCTGGCAGCGTCAGGTGTCGGCCCTGATGGGCATCGAGGGGCCTGCCACGTCGAGCTATCTGCGCACGCTGGTCCTCGCGGCGGTCGTCGGCGCAGTGTGTGTGGCGGTGACTCGGGTGGTGCTCGACCTCATCAGGACCATGGCCCGCTACCTGATCCGGCGCTGGCGGCTGTCCGACGAAATCGCGTTGTTCGTCGGCACCGCCGTCGTGGTGGTACTGGTCATCACGTTGGTCAACGGCGTACTGGTCCGTGGCTTCCTGGCCGGCGCGAACTGGGTGTTCCAGCCGCAGAACCTCACCACCGCCGACGGTGTGGTCCAGCCCGACCGGCCCGAAAAGTCCGGCAGCCCAGAGTCTTTCGCCGCGTGGGACACTTTGGGTTACCAGGGGCGCAGTTTCGTGGCCGGCGGTCTCGACGCCGGCGAACTCACCCGGATCAACGGCCGCGCCGCCCGGGAGCCGATCCGGGTCTACGTCGGCCTGCAGACCGCGGACACCGACGAGGCGCGGATGGCGGTTCTGCTCAGCGAGTTGGAGCGCACCCGGGCGTTCGACCGCGAGGTCCTGGTGATCGCGCCGACCACCGGCACCGGGTGGATCAATCCGGTCGCCTCGAAGTCGCTGGAGATGATGTACAACGGCGACACCGCGATCGTCGGGTCGCAGTATTCCTATCTGCCGAGCTGGATTTCGTTCCTCGGCGATCAGCAGAAGTCCATGCGCTCGGGCCGGTCGATGATCGACGCCGTCCGCGACCGGTGGGCCGAACTGCCGCCGGACCGGCGCCCCCGGCTGCTGCTGTACGGCGAGAGCCTGGGCTCGATGGCCGGGCAGGGGGCCTTCGACTGGTTGCCTGACATCTCCCGCATGGGGTTCTCGTCGGTGTTGTGGGTCGGCCCACCCAACGCCAGCCCGCTGTGGCGCGGAATCACCGCACGCCGCGACCCCGGCACCCCCGAGGTCGAACCGCGCTACGACAACGGGCGCACGGTGCGGTTCTCCCAGGGCAACGACGCCGAGCAGATCGCCGCCGACGCAGCGGCGCCGTGGGACGGCACCCGGGTGCTGTTCCTGCAGCACCCCTCCGACCCGATCGTGTGGTGGTCGGAGGATCTGCTGTTCACCCGGCCCGACTGGCTCTCCGAACCGCCGGGGCGGGACCGCACCGCGTCGATGCGCTGGTACCCGATCGTCACCTTCTGGCAGGTTGCCGCCGACATGACCAACGCCGCGTCGGTGCCCGGCGGCCACGGCCACAACTACGGCGACTTCATCATCGACGGCTGGGCGGCGGTCGCGGCCCCGCCGGGCTGGACCAGGGCGGACACCGAGAGGATCCGGACCGCGCTGGAGGAATCGGTCTCCGAGAGCGGCGCCGCCTGATGGGCGACCGCCTGCGTGCAGCCGCGCTGGCCGGTCTGGTGCTCGCCTGGAGCGCGATCAAACTACGCATCCCATCGCGGTGGAATCCGTTGCCGCAGGCGGTGTTCGGTGCAGCTGTGGCCGTACTGGCCCGCCCTCCGCTGGGGTTGCGGCCGCCTGCGCTGTGGGCGGGTCTGCGGTGGGGTGGCGCGGCCGCTGTGCCCGTGCTGGTGACCGTCGCCGCGGCGACGGCGATCCCGGGGGTGCGCGAGGCCATGACCGCACAGGTGCGGACCCCAGACCCCGCCCGCTGGCTGTTGCTGCGCATCCCGATCGGCACGGTGTGGGCAGAGGAGGCGGCGTACCGCGCAGCGACGGGCACGGCCGCCGAGCGGGCGTTCGGGGTACCTGTCGGGCGGCTCGTCGCGGCCGCGACGTTCGGTCTCTCCCACGTCCCCGATGCCCGAAGCTCCGGAACCCCGGTTCTCGGCACGGTACTGATCACCGGCGCCGCCGGCTGGCTCTTCTCGTGGCTCTACGACGAGTCCGGCAGCCTGGCCGCCCCGATGATCGCCCACCTCGCCGTCAACGAGGCCGGCGCGGTCGCGGCACTGGCGCTCACCCGCCGTCGACGTTCCGGACGTGAGCGACCAGCTGGTGCGGCTCGGTCTTCTGGTCGTCGATCCCGAAACTGATCACCCGACGCGGGGTGATACGGATGACAGCGGAATCCAGCGGCTCCCCGTCGGGCTCGCGCGGCGGGTCCTGCAGCAGCACCTGTTCGGCGGTGCCCCGGATCTCCAGGCAGCGCACCCGCCACGGATCCCGGGACGGGATGTCGTCGATGACGAAGGCCACCTTGTTGTTTCGTGCGATGTTGCGGAACTTGCGGCTGCGCGACATCTGATAGCCGGCGATGTCGATGGTGCCCAGTTGCTCGTTGAAGGTGAAGCCCACCGGGCTGTTCTGGGGCGTGCCGTCCGGCTGGATGGTGGCCAGTCTGCCCACGTCGGCCTGCGCCATGAACTCGATCTCGAATGTGGTGAAGGTCATGCCGCCCAACGTAAAACCTCAAGAAGCGTTGAGGTCAAGAGATTTGCTGGTCGGAGTCGAGTCAGGTGGCGCCACCACGATCTGAGACCCTTGGCTCATGGCTGCCCGTCGCAATGCCGACCCGGTGAAGACCCGCGCCGCGGTGGCCGCCGTGGCGCAGTGGCTGCGCGACGACAGCGCGACCCCGGACCGGGTCCGGATCGCCGAGGCGGTCCGGACGACGGCCCGGACCCTGGCCGCCGTCGCCCCGGGATCGTCGGTGGAAGTGCGCATCCCGCCGTTCGTCGCCGTCCAGTGCATCGCCGGCCCCGCACACACCCGCGGCAATCCGCCGAATGTGATCGAGACCGACGCGCGCACCTGGCTGCTCCTGGCGACCGGACTGCTGTCGCTCGCCGACGCCGCGGCGGCGGGGGCGCTGCAGATGTCCGGATCGCGAGCCGGCGAGATTGCCGCCGTGCTGCCGGTGGTCACGATCCCGGCCGACGGAATGTGAGCCCGCGAATTCCCGTTGTTCCCTTGACCACACCGTTGCCGGGATTCCGCGTTTTGCCGAACCGACCCGTAGACTGGCGACGTCACCCACAGCCCCAGGGAGCAGCCTGATCGTGACCGCCGACCAGCTTGAGAACGAGCCGAAGGAAGAGTGCGGAGTATTCGGGGTCTGGGCGCCCGGCGAGGACGTGGCAAAGCTCACTTACTACGGTTTGTACGCGCTGCAACACAGAGGCCAGGAAGCGGCCGGCATCGCCGTCGCCGACGGCTCGCAGGTGCTGGTGTTCAAGGACCTCGGTCTGGTCAGCCAGGTGTTCGATGAGCAGACACTCGCCGCCATGCAGGGGCACGTCGCCGTCGGGCACTGCCGCTACTCCACCACCGGCTCCACCACGTGGGAGAACGCGCAGCCGGTGTTCCGCAACACCGCCGCAGGCACCGGGGTCGCACTGGGCCACAACGGCAATCTGGTCAACACCGCCGAACTGGCCGCCCGCGCCCGTGACGAAGGGTTGCTGAGCAACCGCGGTGCGGCGACGGCCACCACCGACTCCGACATCCTCGGCGCGTTGCTCGCCCACGGGGCGGCGGACTCCTCGCTCGAACAGGCTGCGCTGGAACTGCTGCCCACCGTGCGGGGCGCCTTCTGCCTGACCTTCATGGACGAGAACACCCTGTACGCCGCGCGCGACCCGTACGGCGTGCGGCCGCTGTCCCTCGGCCGGCTCGACCGCGGCTGGGTGGTCGCCTCCGAGACCGCCGCGCTGGACATCGTCGGAGCCTCGTTCGTCCGCGACATCGAGCCCGGTGAGCTGCTCGCGATCGACGCCGACGGCGTGCGCTCCACCCGGTTCGCCCCGCCCTCACCCAAAGGGTGTGTCTTCGAGTACGTCTACCTCGCCCGTCCGGACAGCATGATCGGCGGCCGCTCGGTGCACGCCACCCGCGTCGACATCGGCCGCCGGCTGGCGCGGGAGAAGCCGGTCGACGCCGACCTGGTGATCGGTGTCCCCGAATCGGGCACTCCGGCCGCAGTCGGGTACGCGCAGGAGTCCGGGATCCCGTTCGGCCAGGGTCTGATGAAGAACGCCTATGTCGGCCGCACCTTCATCCAGCCGTCGCAGACCATCCGGCAGCTCGGTATCCGGCTCAAGCTCAACCCGCTCAAAGAGGTGATCCGCGGCAAGCGGCTGATCGTCGTCGACGATTCGATCGTGCGCGGCAACACCCAGCGCGCATTGATCAGGATGCTGCGGGAGGCAGGCGCGCTGGAGGTGCACGTCCGGATCGCGTCGCCGCCGGTGAAGTGGCCGTGCTTCTACGGCATCGACTTCGCCACCCCGGCCGAGCTGATCGCCAACGCCTCCAACGCCGAGGCCGACGAGGACGAGATGCTCGACGCCGTCCGCCACGCGATCGGGGCCGATTCACTGGGCTACATCTCCCAGCAGGGCATGATCGCCGCCACCGAGCAGCCCGCGTCGCGGCTGTGCTCGGCGTGCTTCGACGGGAACTATCCGATCGAGTTGCCCGGTGAGACCGCGCTGGGCAAGAACGTCATCGAGCACATGCTGGAGACCGCCGCCCGCACCGGAATCCCGTTGCAGGTCGTCGACAACGACAACGCCTCCGCGCTCAGGCGTCCCTGACGCCTCCGGCGTCGTGAAGGCCCTAGCCCACCGCGGGACTGAACCGCACCAGGTGCCGACGGCCGCCCTTGGCGTCGGTGCCGTCCTGCTTCAACGCCTGGTTGACCGCGTCCCGATAGCCGGTCAGGCCACCCGGTGGGGGCGGGATCACCGCGTCGATGTCGCGTTCGTGGATGACGGCATCGCACTCCAGCGACTCGACCAACGGGCGCGCCAGCCCCGACGGGATCGGCGTCACCAGACTCACCCAACGGCTCGCGAGCGTCGGGGTCAGCCACGGCAACACCACGAACCGCCTTGGGTACAACCCGGCGATCTCGGCGTAGACCTGCATCGCGTCCCCGTACTCGAGCACGTCCGGTCCGCCGACATCCCAGGTCCGCGATTGCGGCACCGCCGCGGTGGCGGCCTCCACCAGGTAGTACAGCGCGTCGTCGATGGAGATCGGCTGGATCTGGTTGTGCACCCACTTCGGCGTGGTCATCACAGGCAGCCGGTCGGTCAGGTGGCGGATCATCTCGAACGACGCGGACCCCGAGCCGATCACGATGCCGGCCTGCAGCACCACGGTCTCGATGCCGGAGTCGATGAGGATGTCGCCGACCTCGGTGCGCGACGCGAGATGGCGGGACAGTTCGACGCCGTCGGGGTGAAGACCGCTCAGGTAGACCACCCGTCCCACCCCGGCCTTCCTCGCCGCCTCGACCACGTTGCGCGCGGACTGTGCCTCCTCGGCCACGAAATCCTTCGACGTGCCCATCGAGTGCACCAGGTAGTAGACGACGTCGGTGTTTTCGAACGCCGCGACCAGCGACTCCGGGTCGGTCAGGTCGCCCTGCACCACCTCGGCACGGTCCCGCCAGTCGGCCCGGTCCAGCTTGGCCGGGGTGCGGGCCATCGCGCGCACGGTGTGGCCGCGGTCGAGGAGGGCGGGCACCAGGCGGCCACCGATGTAACCGGTCGCGCCCGTCACCAGGCAGCGGACTTGCTCAGCGGGCATGGCGCCGGGATGTCCACTTCCGGGATCTGGCAAACCCACGATCCCGAGTCGGGGCCATCACCAACGCGTCGAACGCATACTGGCAGCGATTTGCCGCGCCCGCGCGGGTAGCCTTGCATCCGATGATCGAGCGCGCCGAACAACACGGCATTTCTTACGCGTCAGCAGGTGTGGACATCGAAGCCGGTGACCGCGCCGTCGAACTCTTCAAACCACTTGCCAAGAAGGCCAGCCGGCCCGAGGTGAGAGGCGGGATCGGCGGATTCGCCGGCATGTTCGCCCTGCGGGGCGACTACCGGGAGCCGGTGCTGGCCTCCTCCACCGACGGGGTGGGCACCAAGCTGGCCGTCGCTCAGGCGATGGACAAGCACGACACGGTCGGCATCGACCTCGTCGCGATGGTCGTCGACGACCTCGTGGTGTGCGGGGCCGAACCACTGTTCCTGCAGGACTACATCGCTGTCGGGCGTACCGTGCCCGAGCGTGTCGCCGAGCTGGTGTCCGGGATCGCCGACGGCTGCGTGCTGGCCGGCTGCGCGCTGCTCGGCGGCGAGACCGCCGAGCACCCCGGCCTGATGGCCCCCGACCACTACGACATCTCGGCTACCGGCATCGGTGTGGTCGAGGCCGACGACGTGCTCGGCCCGGACCGGGTGCGGCCCGGCGACGTGGTCATCGCGATGGCCTCCACCGGCCTGCACTCCAACGGCTATTCGTTGGCCCGGCACGTGCTGCTGGAGATCGACCACATGAACCTCGCCGGCCACGTCGAGGAGTTCGGCCGCACGCTCGGCGAGGAACTGCTGGAGCCGACGCGGATCTACGCCAAGGACTGTCTCGCGCTGGCCGCCGAGACCCAGGTGCGGACGTTCTGCCACGTCACCGGTGGCGGACTGGCCGGAAACCTCGAGCGGGTCATCCCGCACGGGCTGGTCGCCGAACTGGACCGCGGCACGTGGACGCCCGCGCCGGTGTTCGGGATGATCGCCCAGCGCGGCCGCATCGAGCAGGCCGAGATGGAGAAGACCTTCAACATGGGGGTCGGGATGGTTGCCGTCGTCGCGCCGGAGGACACCGATCGCGCGCTGGCCGTCCTGACCGCCCGTCACCTGCAGTGCTGGACCCTCGGAACCATCAACAAGGGAAGTAAGGAAGGGCCGCGAGCGACGCTCGTGGGCCAGCACCCCAGATTCTGATGCTCCCCGGACGGGGGACTGGCGGCCTCAGCGCCGCCAGTCGTCCTCGTCCGACCAGCCGTCGTCGGACAGCGTGTCGCTGCCGTTGAGGCGGTCGTTGTCGGGAGCGTTCGACAGCTCGCGCTGTAGCCGCTCAAAATCGGTCTGGGGTGAGCTGTACTTCAGCTCACGTGCAACCTTGGTCTGCTTTGCCTTTGCCCGGCCGCGGCCCATGGGGGAACCCCCTCGCGCAATAACGGAGCGGCCCAATTACTAGGCGGCTCCGATCTGAGTGTGTGTATTGTCCTGCGGTCAGCTTACCGTGCTTCGCGGCGTGGTGCTGGCAGGCCCTGCGGGAGCGCGCCGCCGCCGGCGGGCGATCACCGAGCGCCGCCGCGCAGCCGCTCCACAGCGAGCCGTCCGGCGCCCATTCCGTCGACGGTGGGCACCGAATCGGGGTCGACGGCGGCGGCCACCTGGACGTCCCCGCCCGTCGTCAGCGCGGTGTCGGCCGGCAGGCCACGCTTGACCAGGGCCAGCGCGATCACGCCCTCGTCGACGTGGTCCACGACGGTGCCCAACCGGCCGACCGTGCGGCCACCGGCGAGCAGCGGGTCACCCGTGGCGGGCCGGTCGGCGGACCCGTCGAGGTGCAGCAGGACCAGCATCCGTGGCGGTTTGCCCAGGTTGTGGACCCGCGCCACGGTCTCCTGGCCGCGATAGCACCCCTTGTCGAGGTGCACGGCTCCGACGCCCGGACCGCCGATCCAGCCCACCTCGTGCGGGATGGTGCGCTCATCGGTGTCGAGCCCCAGGCGGGGCCGGCGGGCCGCGACCCGGTGCGCCTCGTACGCCCACACACCGGCCGGCCGAATCCCGGCCGCGACCAGTTTGTCCCGCCATCCGGCCAGTTCGGGCCGGGGCGCCACGACGTCGATCTCGGCCGATGTGCCGGGCAGGCGGCGGACGAACCCGCCGCCGGGCAGTTCCACCGCGGTGGCCGCGTCGGGCAGGGCCGACAGACCGAGCGCCGCCGGCACCGCGGGATCAGCGAGACCGGCCCCCAGCAGGGACAACACCCCGAGGTCGGCGGATTCCACGGTCACGTCGGCCCAGAACACCATCTTGCGCAGGAAGCTCAGCAGCGGCTCACCGCGCCACGGTTCGGTGTCGAGCACTGTGCGCCCGTCGAGCTCGGTCTGCAGCCAGTGATCTTCCACACGACCCTGCCCGTCCAGGCTCAGATTCTCGGTCACCGCACCGTCTGGGAGCTCACTGACGTGCTGGCTGGACACGGTGTGCAGCCAGGACTTGCGCTCCCCGCCGGTGATCGTCAGCACCGCGCGGTGGGACCGGTCGACCACGATGGCGCCCTCGGCGGCGGCGCGCTGCTCGCCGAGCGGATCGCCGTAGTGCCAGACGGCGCCGGCGTCGGGTCCTGGATCGGGGGCGGGAACGGCAGACATGATCCAACTGTACGAGTCGGTGGCACCGCGGCGCGGCTACGCTGATGCCCCATGGCTGACCATCCGGGCGTCGTCGTCACCCTCGACGGGCAGCTGCACGACCCGCAGGCGCCGTTGCTGTACGCCGACGACCTCGCGGCAGTGCGGGGCGACGGCATCTTCGAGACCCTGCTGGTGCGTGACGGCGGACCGTGCCTGCTGGGCGCGCACCTGGACCGGCTGGCGCACTCCGCCCGCCT
>NZ_BCRS01000064.1 GCF_001552715.1 Mycolicibacterium vaccae NBRC 14118 = CIP 105934
CTGGCGGCCATCGGCACCACCGCCGCCAAGCCGCTCTCGTCACCATTGCTGCGCCGCGCCCTGGCGGACGTCGGTCTCGAGGTCAGCACCGCCGAGCCGTTTCCCGATGCCCGGTCCCTGATCGCCGACACGAACTGGGACATCGGAATCGTGCTGAGCCCCTTCAAGATCGAGACGGCATCCCTTGTCGGGGACCTGTCCCCGTCGGCGCAGGCCACCGGCGTGGTCGACACCGTGTTCGCCAGGCCTGGGAGAGCATTCGGGGCGAACTCGAATGTCTGGGCGGTCCGAGCCGTGCTGCGACGCCTGATCGGCGGCACACCGCCGAATCGGGTGCTGGTCCTGGGATCGGGCGGATCCACCCGATCGGTGCTGCTGGCGGTGCAACGGGAATGGCCCGACGTCGACGCTGTGATCAGCGCTCGTGACTTGGCCAAGGCCGAACCCATCGGGCAGATGTTCGGCGCCCGGGTCGCCGAGGCCGCCGGTATCGCCGAGCTCGCCGCCGACGTCATCATCAACACCACCACCTGGGGCGAAACCGCCGCCTCGGAGGACACCCCGTTCGCGTTCGACCTCCCGGCAGCGCTGCGACCGGGCGCAGCGTACTTCGATCTGAACAATCGCCGGTCTTCACTGGTCGAACAGGCTCTCGACGCAGGCTGCGTCGTGATGTCCGGGACCTACATGCAGCGCATCACCCATCACTGCCGGGCCGCCGGCATGCGGCGCTGGATGGACGCACGATGAACCCACCCGAGGATCCCGGCACTGCCGGCGCCGCCGCACCGTCGGCCCGGGAGCGCACCTACACCTACCTGCGCCAGGCCATCGTCTCCGGTGAGATGTCCAGCGGGCGCCGCGTGGTCGAGGAGCAGATCGCCAGTGACCTGGGAGTCAGCCGGACCCCGGTGCGGGAAGCGCTGCAGCGCCTTGCCAGCGAAGGGCTGATCGTCCGGCTCCGTCGCGGGCACCTCGAGGTGGTCAGCATCAGCGCACGTGAACGCGAGGAGCTGCACCTGCTACGGCTGGCGGTTGACCAGTTGGTGGCCACCCTGCTCACAGAGAAGGTCGCTGACGTCGAATGGCAGGAGTTGTACGCCCATCTGCAGCCGCTGGAGGATGCGTACCGTAAGCACGGTATTCACTCCCCTGCCTATGCGATGGCGCACCTGGATCTGCATTCGGCGATCAACAAGGCGGCCTTCACCGGTGCAGCCCGCGGCCTCGCGGTCGGGACCTACATGTATCCCAGCGACGATTACGTCCAACAGGAAGGGTACGAACCGGTCATCCAGCATCGGGAGCTGCTTGATGCGCTCTCCAGCGGTGACGAGGAGATCGCCGTCGCGGAAATGCGAGCCCACGCCCGCCGCGGACACCGGGAACATGTGATGAACGACCATCTCACAGGGACGCGGGGGGAACGGAAGTGACCGCCCAGGTGCAGTTCTTCGTCAATGGACAGGCGATGGCGGGTGGCTCGCTCAACGGCCCGCTACAGCGCAGCGGTACCCCGCTGGGTGCCGCGCGTACCGCAGCGCGGTATCGATTCTTCGCCTGCCACAACGAATTTCCAGCGCTGGTCCCGACCGAAGGAGGATGGTCCGTGCCCGGCGAACTGTACAGCGTCAGCTATGCGGTGCTGCGCGAGGAGGTGCTGCCCCACGAGCCGCCGGAGTTGGAGCTGTCGATCATCGAACTCGACGACGGCGCCGGCGCCCTGAGTATGGTGCTGCGCAAGGGGATTGCCACCTCCGACCCGGGGATCACCGAAATCGAGGCAGGCAGCGGCTGGCGCGACTACCTGCTTACCCGGTGAGCGCCGCTGCGGCAGTGGAGGTGCGAGGGATGCGCGGCTGTGTGTCCACCCCGCATCAGCTCTCCAGCGAAGCAGCGCTGGACGTGCTGGTGCGCGGCGGTAACGCCGTGGATGCAGCTGTGGTCGCCGCGATGGTCGCCGCCGTGGTTCAGCCGTTCTCCAGCGGCGTGGGCGGTGGCGGATGGGCCACCGTGCACCACGCGGACACCGGCGTCACCGAAGTCCTGGAGTTTCACGGCCGGGTGCCGTATGCCACCCGGTCAGAGCTTTTCACCCCTGACGCCGAAGGTCTGGTCGACGGGCCGACGCTGGAAGCCGCCGGCGCCGGCCTGTTGGGCAGTCTGGTGCCTGGTGCACCGGCAGGATGGGCGGAACTGCTGGCCAGTCGCGGCACGTGGTCTTTCGCCGACGCGCTCCAGCCCGCGATCGGCTATGCCGAGGCGGGATTTATGGTGTCAGAAGTCCTGCACAACAACATGAACGAAGCCGCACGCAAGATGCGATTGTGGCCGGCCAGTGCCCAGACCTACCTGCGGGACGGATACGCGCTTCCTGTCGGCGCGATCCTGCGCCAACCCGACCTGGCCGCGACCCTGCGCACGCTGGCGACCGTAGGACCGGACGCGGCTTACACAGGTGATCTTGCACGGACAATGACGTCGTTCTATCAGGAGCACGGCGGCACACTGACCATGGCGGATCTCGCCGACTATCGTCCCCGCTGGGCAGCACCGTTGATCGGCCACTTTCGGGGGCACCGTGTGGTCTGCGCGCCGGCGCCGCTGGGCGACGTCGCCTTCATCCAGGGCCTACACCTAATGGACCGCCTGCCGCCCTTCGCTGGTCCGACCGACCCTGACTATGTGCACTTCAGTCTGGAATCGGCGAAACTCGTGCGCCGGGACCGCGCGCGGCATCTCGGTGAATCACCGCTGCCACCAGAGTCTTTCGACTGGCTCACCGGTAGCGGACGCATCGGGGAACTACTCGCACAGATCGGGCCGCAGGCCGCCACGACCCTCGTGGACACTGCCGGTCCCTCGCACACCATCACGTTGGTGGTCGTCGACGGCAACGGCGACGCTGTGCACCTGATGCAGACGATCGGCGCACCATTCGGCAGCGGTGCGGTCGTCGACGGAACCGGAATCGTGACTAACAGCTCGCTGTACTTCGCCCACGTCGACCCGACACTGCCCAATTCGGTGTGCGGGGGTCGCAGACTCGAGCAAAATCCCTGTGTGGCAATGGTTTTCGATCCCGACGGCACCATCAGGGTCATCGTGGGATCACCGGGCGGCAAGACGAGGGTAGAGACGGTGCGCCAAATGCTGGTCAACGTACTGGATTTCGGAATGAACATCCAGCAGGCGGTGGACAGCCCACGCTTCCTCAGCGACCCGGACGGCCGGACCGCACTACTGGAACCCGCCCTTGCGAGGCGGGCACCCGAGCTGGCCCAGCACCTGGCCGCACGAGGACACCACACCGTGGTCTCTGACACTTTCTTCGGCAGCGGGCAGGGCGTCACCCGCGCGCCGTCCGGGCTCCTGCATGGCGGAGCCGACCATCGCATGGAATCGGCGGCGATGGCGTTCTGAGTGGACACGAGTTCAGCACACGGCTACCGAGGCACCACCCGTCAGCCGACCGCCCCGTGCTCCTCGGACCCGCCGGGTCGTGAACCCCCGTGGAGCCTGTCGACGCCGACCTCATTGAGCTGGAGCACCCGCACGCTGACCTCCAGATGGAATCGGTCCGCGGGGTTCTTGAGCGACAGGCCGGTGAGCTCCTCGATGAGCTTTATCCGGTACAGCAGGCTGTGCCGGTTGAGGAAGAGCGTTCTGGCGGCCGCACTGGTGTTCGTGGCCTCGTTGAGCAGGACCTCCAGCGTGCGGACCAGCTGGCCACGGCGGGTTTTGTCGTAGTCGATCAACGGCTGCAACGTCTGCAGGACGGTCGCCATGCTGGCGGGGTGGCGGCGGAGCACCTCGGCGAAATGCCCGGGACCGGCCGGGCCGTCGGGCACGACCGAAGGCACCGTCGACGCGAGGGTGAACGCACTCCCTTGCTCCGGCGGGAGCAGCACCCAGCTGGCGAGACCGTCCGGGAAATCACTGGATTTCCTTGCGGCATCGAGTAGTTCGGACACCATCGCCGTCGGCGGGGCCGAAGAGAAGTGGCTCATCACGAGGTCGTCGGTCACCGACGACCGCACGGTCACCCCGGCCGCGCGGGCCAGCTCCCGAAGAGCGTTCGCGAATGCGTCGGCGACGTCGGTCCAATCGGTGCTGCGCCGTTCGCGGCGTCCGATGACCATCTGGACGTGAGCGTCGTGCCCTGGGGAAGTGAGCAGCGGCAGCAGTGTGCGCTGGACCTCGGAGAACGCGACCTCCCACGGCAGATGGACCAGGGGGAAGTCGTGGCCATCGGCGAGCGGGACGAGTGCGCTGAACAGCTCCTGGACGGCTACCTGCGGCGGCGGGCTCACCACCACCCCGGCCGCCGGGGAGGAGATGAGGAAGGTCAGGAACTCGCGGACACCGGGCTGTCGGACGTCAGCGCCGGTGGTCAGCACCAGGTCGCCGGGCCGCACGAAGGACTCGGCGGGTGCGTGCATGATGTCCACCCACCGGACCTCGCGGGTCAGCCCCCGGTGACCGGCGACGACCGAACCCTGGTCCAGTGGCGGCACGGTCAACGCTGCCGCCACGCTCAGCGGCGACTCCCGCGACATGACGCCCCTTCTCCTGATCGGCCGGCCGCGGCAGACCCATCGGCCGGGCAGACGGTATCAGCGCCCGCGCGGCACCGGTGCGGCCGGTGACCACCGGCTGGGCGGATGCCCGAGCCGCAGGTGGTCACCGGCCGTCCGAGATCACTTCGTCGAGATCGACCCCAGGTCGTCTGACCGGCGGCTCAGCAGCATGCCGATCCCGAAGAACACGAGCGGCATCACACCGAACACCACCGCGAGCGTGGGCGAGCCCCCGACCACGAGGGTGAGGTTCGACACGACCAGAACCAGCGCACCCGCGAGCGCGAGCGTCGCGAACGAGCCCAGCACGACCTTGCCCGTCGAGTTGCCGCGGCGCACGAAGAAGACGACCACCGAGATCGTCGTCAGCAGCCACAGGATGGCCAGCGCCAGGATGCCGAGGCCGCCCAGCGGCCCGAAGATCTGCAGCACCGGGTCGAGTTGGAGCGCCGCCAGGATGCCCATGACCACGAACGACGCCACGGTGATGACGAGCGAGGCGTTGGCCGGCGAGCCGTGCTTGGGGTGCACCTCGCCGATCTTGCGCGAGAAGACGCCGCTCTGGCCGAGCACGAACGCATAGCGCGAGCTGATGTTGTGGAAGGCCAGGGCGCACGCGAACACGCTGACGAACCACAGGATGGTGGTCAGGTCGCGCCCGACCATCCCGAGGTACTTCTGGGCGGTGTTGACCATGAAGTTGTCGGGGTCGTCGACGGCGGCCTGGATTGCGCCGGAGCCACCGTTGCCCTCGATCAGGGCCCAGCTGGAGAACGCGTAGAAGACGGCGACGATGCCCACCGCCCAGTAGGTGGCCCGGGGCACCGTGCGGTCGGGGTCCCTGGCCTCGTCGCGGAACACCGCGGTCGCCTCGACGCCGACGAAGCCCCACAGCGCGTACAGCAGCGCGATGCCGACACCGCCGGCGAGGCCCTGCGGGGTGAACGAATCGCCGGTGATGCCCTGTTCGCCGCCCCGGAGCACGATGACCAGGTCGAGCACCAACAGGATCGCGACCTCGGACACCAGGAAGATGCCCAGCACCTTGGCGCTGAGGTCGATGTCGCGATACCCCAGCCAGGCGACCACCGCGAGCACTCCGGCGGTCAGCAGCCACCACGGGATGGCCGGGCCGTTGAAGCGCTCGATCAGCCCGGCGAGGATCACACCGTCGTAGGCCGAGACCCCCAGCAGCGTCGCCATGTACGCCGGCAGGGCGAGCACGGCCGCACCGGTGCCCGCGGCCTTACCGAGCGACGTGCGGATGTAGGCGTAGAACGCGCCGGCATCTTTGACGTACTTCGACATCGCGACGAAGCTGGCCGCGAACAGCAGGAAGATCGCACCCGCGACCAGGAATGCGACCGGGATGCCGGTGGTGTCACCGAGCACCATCGCGATCGGCACGTTGCCGCCGATCGTCGACAACGGCGCCGCGGCGGCCACCACCATCAGGACGATGGCGGGGACACCGAGGTTCCCGCGCAGGTGGCCACGACGGCCATCCGGTGACGACGCACGGTCGCGTGTGTCGTCCGCGTTGACCACGTCGGACATGGGCTGAACCTCCTTCGCCTGCGGAGCCGAAGATCACCGGCTCCGTCGAGTTGCGGGCTGAATTCTGCGAGACGACCGGTCACTCTGTCAGCGCGGGTTCGGCTTCTTCCAACACCTTGTTGTAGACGGGACCATCGCAGCGGCGGCTCATCACACAGGTTGTTGGAAGCTGTGCGGGCGGCGTTGTCCGGCGGGGGCGTTTGCGTCGATGCTGTGACGGTCACGCAACAGGGAGGTACGGCGAGAGCCATGCATCTGAACAGCACCGACAGCGGGCAGGACTACCGGCTCGGACGTATCCGCCTGCTCGACCGGCAGCGGGTCAACCTCGACGGTTTCGCCGAGGCCGACCCCGAGCTGGGGATGATCTCGCACCTCTCGCCCTACGATCCGGAGCCGTCGTGGGTGGTGGCCGAGGACGGCACCGTCCTGGAGATGGACTCGACCGCCGTCGGTGATTTCGACACCATCGACGAGTTCGTCGTGCGGTACGCCGTCGACCACGACCAGGCCCCCGCGTCGATGGCGATGGACGAGGTCGAGCTGGCCCGGATGATCGTCGATCCGGCGACCCCCCGGGACGAGGTGCTGCGCGTCTGCTCAGGGCTGACCCCGGCCAAGATGGCCCGCGTCGTCGCCGGGCTTCAGCCGGTCGAGATCCAGATGGCGATGATGAAGATGCGGGCCCGCCGCACCCCTGCCAACCAGGCGCACGTCACCAACCGCCTCGACGACCCGCTGTTGATCGCCGCGGATGCGGCCACCGCGGTCGCCTACGGCTTCCGGGAACTGGAGGCCACCGTCCCGGTCCTCGACGACGCACCGGCCGTCGCCATCGGTCTGCTGATCGGTTCCCAGGTGCCCGCCCCCGGCGCGCTCACGCAGTGCTCGGTCGAGGAGGCCCGCGAGCTGGAACTCGGCGTGCGGGGGTTGGTCTCCTACGCCGAGACGGTGTCGGTCTACGGCACCGAACAGGTCTTCACCGACGGTGACGACACCCCGTGGTCGAAGGCGTTCCTGACCTCGGCCTACGCCTCCCGGGGCATCAAGATGCGGCTGTCCAGCGGTGCGGGGTCCGAGGTGCTCATGGGCCAGGCCGAACGCAAGTCGATGAACTATCTCGAATCCCGATGCGTCGCCCTGGCCAAAGGCATTGGCGCCCAGGGCGTCCAGAACGGCGGGGTGGACGGTGCGGCCATCACCGCGTCGGTGCCCGGCGGCGTCCGGGAACTGATCGCGGAGAACCTCATGGTCATGCTGCGCGGGCTGGAATCCTGCAGCGGCAACGACTCCCTGATGTCGGAGTCCACGATGCGACGGACCAGCCGAACGCTGCCGACATTGCTGTCCGGGTCGGACTTCATCTTCTCCGGGTTCGGCTCGGTGGTCTCCTACGACAACATGTTCGGGCCGTCCAACTTCAATGCGGCCGACCTCGACGACTACCTGGTGCTGCAACGCGACTGGGGTGTCGACGGCGGGTTGCGGCCGGTGGACACGACCACGCTGGAGTCCATGCGCAGGCAGGCCGCCGAAGCCACCCGGGCGGTGTTCGAATACCTGGGGTTGGCCGACTTCGACGACGACCACGTCGAGGCCGTCGTCGCGGCGGAGGGTTCCAAGGACCTCCCGCAGACCGACGGGGTCAAGGTGCTCAGCGCAGCCAGGATGATCGACCAGTCGGGGCTGACCGTGGTCGACGTGGTGGCCGCGCTCGCCGAAACCGGCTTCACCGACATCGCCGACCGGGTGCTGGGCATGGCCAAGGCACGGGTCACCGGCGACTATCTGCAGACCGCGGCGATCTTCGACGAGAACATGAATGTGCTGTCGGCGCTGCAGGATCCGAACGACTACCGCGGCCCCGGCACGGGATACCGACCGTCGCCCGAGCGTCAGGCCCAGATCGACGCGGTGCGGCAGGCGAGGTCGGTCACCGACCTGGTGAAGGAGCAGGCCACGTTCGCCCAGCCCGAGCGGTTGGTCGCCGTCGGCCCGGCCGGTGTCGGGGAGGATCCGCGGGAGGTCGTCATCGGCGTCTCGGCGGCGATGGGCACCAAGCTTTTTCGCACCCTGTCCGGCATGACCGTCTACCAGGTGCTGGAGCAGATCCTGGCCGGCCTGGAAGAGGAACAGTGCATCGCGCGCGTGGTGCGGATCGCCGACAGTATCGACCTCGGGGTCATCGGTAAGTCCGCGGCGCAGTTGTCCGGCTCCGGGATCGGGGTGGGGCTGCAGGCCAAGGGGACCACGCTGATCCACCGCCGCGATCTCCCGCCGCTGGCCAACCTCGAACTGCTCAGCGTGGCACCGCTGATCACGCCCGAGATGTACCGGCTGATCGGCATCAACGCCGGCAGGCACGCGAAGGGCGCCACACCTGCGCCGATGCGCAACGCGTACTCCGATGAGGCGATCACCGCCCGCTACCACACCAAGGTCGTGTCCATGGTCGCCGTCGAACGGGCCGAATCACAGCGCGGCGAAACCGCCGTGCACACCGAACTGGAGTTCCGCCGATGACTGTCGCATCCCACTCGGGTCGCCGGCTCGACGAGGTCACAGTGGAGGCCGCCCGCAGCGGTGAGCTCGCCCTCGACGACATCCGGATCAGCCGGGAAACCCTGATGGCGCAGGCGGACACCGCCGAACGCACCGGCTCGGCCCAGCTGGCGATGAACCTTCGCAGAGCAGCCGAGATGACCGCCCTGAGCGCCGAGGACATGCTGGCGGCGTACGAGGCACTGCGGCCGGGACGCTCCACGTTCGCCGAACTGGAGGAACTGGCGCAGCGGCTGGCCGCCCAGGACGCGCACACCTGCGCCGAGCTCGTCCGTGAGGCCGCGGCGGCCTACCAGCGGCGCGGCCTGCTGAGGTGACGGTCTGGGCCGGCGTCGACATCGGCAACGCGACGACGGAGATCGTCCTCTGCGGCGGGGACACCGGACTCGCGGTGCTGGCCAGCGCCCGCACCCCGACACGCGGCGGCAAGGGGTCGCTGCGTGCCGTCGAGGGTGCCGCACAGCTGGCGCGGCGGGTGGCCAACGATCACGGTCTGACGATCGCCCGGGCCGCGTTCGCCCCCACCCCGCCGGTGCACTCGACCGTCGAACGCGTCCAACTGGAGACCCCGCGTACGGGGCGGCTCGTCGTCGCCACCCGGTCGGCGGCGACCACCGCGGGCGACGGGGTCGGGGTGGGAGTCCCGGTGTCGGTCGACGGTCTCGACGCGGGTCCGCCCGACCGGCCCGTCGTGGCGTGTGCGACCCCGCAGTGGGGCTTCGACGACGTCGCGCGACTGGTGAATGCAGCACTGGCACAGGGCCGCAACGTCGTCGCGGTGCTGACCGCCAACGACGAGGCCGTGCTGGTGTCCAACAGGCTGACGGTTCACCTGCCGGTGGTCGATGACATCGACGTGCAGCCGCTGCTGTCGGCGCCGCTGATCGCCGTCGAGGTGCGCCAGGACTCCGCGCCGCTGCAACGGCTCACCGACCCCTTCTTCCTCACCGACGTGTTCGGTCTCGGCTCCGACGAACGCGGCGATGCCCGCGTCGTCGCCGACCAGTTGTTCGACAGCACGTGCGCGGTGGTCTACCTCGACGCCGCGCTACCTCGACCCGATGTCACGCCCGCGGCGAGTCCGGCTGCCCAGCCGGACGAACGGGTCCGCGTCGTGCACCTGGAGGATATTGCGGCGCAAGCCAATTCACGGCGGGGCACGGTGGCGGTGGACAGCTTGGTGCTGGCGGCGCTGGGCGGCGCCGACCGAACCGCTGCCGATGCCGACGCACTGGCGGACGCGCTCGGTGTCCCGGTCACCCGGATCGACTCGGAGGCCGCGGCAGCGCGTGCGGGTGCGATCACCACCCCCGGCGTCACACCGGATGTCGTGGTCGTGGACGTCGGCGGCGGAACCGTCGACGTGGTGGCCGGTGGGTCACGGGCCGTGCTGCCGGGCGCGGGTCAACTGCTCACCGCTGCGACGGCCGCCGCACTGGACATCTCCAAGAGCGCCGCCGAGTACGCCAAACGGGCCGAGGCGCTCACCGCCGTCACCGTGCAACTCGTCGAGGACGAACACGGCAGACGACGGTTCCTCGACAAGGCGATCCCGGGCAGGTGCACGGGTTGGTTGCTGACCTCGGCGCCCAGCGGTCTGCTGCCGTTCACGTCGCGACTGACCGGATCGGAATGGCGCAGTTGGCGATTGGCCGCCAAGCGCCTGGTGATCGGCGGCAACGTGCTCCGAGGTATCGAGCGGGTGGCTCCGTCGGCGAGCGAAGTGCTGCTGGTCGGTGGCGGGGCGGGCGACGACGAACTCGTGCGCGCGGTCAGCGAGCAGCTCGGCCGCGAGGTCACCGTCGGACGGGGCAACGTGCGCGGGCAGCTCGGCCATCGCTTCGCCGTGGCGTACGGACTGGTCGCGCTGGCCGTGACCGGATGACCTTCAGGGTGCCGACAGCTCGTACGGCGGCTCCCCCACACCGCTGAGCATCAGCTGGCCGGACGGGATCTTTTCCACGAGTCGTATTGCCGCACTGCGGTTCCCGATGAACAGCTGCGCCGACTTACCGGCCTGGATCTCGTCGGGCACCCCGTAGGC
Source organism: Mycolicibacterium vaccae NBRC 14118 = CIP 105934 (assembly GCF_001552715.1). Lineage (GTDB taxonomy): Bacteria > Actinomycetota > Actinomycetes > Mycobacteriales > Mycobacteriaceae > Mycobacterium > Mycobacterium vaccae. Next base: position 10,744 of record NZ_BCRS01000064.1, read on the forward strand.
GAGGCCCTGCCAATGGAACCGCCCGTCAATCGGGTTCAGGTGACCGGCCAGGCGGACCCGGACCGGACAGCGCACCCCGGCGACCTCGAGTTCGGCATCGCCGTCGAACACGCCGTTGTCGTCGACGGTCACAGGAAGCCGGTTCGCTTCCACATCCGTCTGCCGATCCGGCTCATCAGCCCGACCTCGTCGAGGAACGCCGCCAGCGGCGCGAATCCGCTGCGCATCGTCCCGTGGAAGTGCGGGTTGCTGCGCGCCTGCCGGCGGGCCTCCTGCGCGTCGAGTCCGGCACGTCGATACACGGCGGGGTTGGTGAACAGGTAGCGGTAGAACGGACCACCGGCACCGTGGATCGTGGCCAGTAGATACCGGTTGAGCGGCTTCATCGTGGGCACGTCGCGGCGGGCGCCGTCGCGGGCGAACTGAATGTGCCGCGCCTCCTCGGTGACGTGAATCCGCATGACACGGCGCACGATCGGCTGCACGTCGGGGTCGTCGAGGATCTGGCGCTGCAGCGCGTCGAAGATCTCCTCACCGACGAGCGCGGCGATCCACAGCACCGACTTCTGGAACCCCAACGGCAACGTGTTGATGATCATGCGTTGAAACCGCTTCGGCTGGAACGGCTTACCGCCGATGGCCTCGATAGTGCGCCCGAACATCACCATGTGGCGGGTTTCGTCACCCAATTCGGTCAGCGAGTAATGGGTAGAGGCAGACGTACAGTCGGCGTGCATGAGGCCGCGCAGCAGCGCCTGGTTGAGGATGTTCTCGAACCACACGCCGGCCGACAACAGGTTGATGAATTCCTGGCGGGACAGCTCGATCTGCTGCTCGCGGGTCAGCTGCGCCCACATCGGGGTGCCGTACAGCGTCACCACACGCGGCGGCAGGAAGAACTTGTCGGCGACGACCGGCGTTTCCCAGTCGATGTCGACGACGGGCGCGTAGGACTTCTTGGCCGAACCCCGCAGCAGCCGCTCGGAGAATTCGTCCCGACTGGGCGATGTCCCGGTCGAAGCCCGATCGATGGTGCCGGCCATGAGGGCCTCCTGCCTTCTCGGGCGTCGGGCACACCGGCGTCCGGTCCACCGCGCGTCGTGAATACGAAGATACATTCTGCGTTTGTTTGTATCAATGGGCCCTGAGCAGGCTCTAGACTGCCGTCGTAGCACTGCCGCGCCCGGAGTTGTGCAGAGTTGGCCGATCGAGGAGACACCGATGAAGTACAGCGGCCTGTGAAGTACAGCGGCCTGCTCGCCAAGGCGGTGCAGCGGTTCGGGTCGCCGACGGCAGAAGGCAACGCCGAACGGATCCTCGACGCGGCGCTGCGGCAGTTCGAATTGCTGGGGATCCGCCGCTCGACGGTCGAGGACATCACCCGCCGCTCCGGGCTGGCGCGCGTCACGCTGTACCGGACGTTCGCGAACAAGGACGCCATCGTCGAAGCGGTGCTGCTGCGGGAACTCGAGCGGTTTCTGTCCGACCTCGCCGCCGAGGCAGGCGGCTACGCCGAAGCAGAGGACAAGCTGGCCGAGGGGTTCGTGTTCACGCTGACCACGTTGCGTAACCACGCCCTGTTGCAGCGGTTGCTCGCCACCGAACCCGAAACGGTCTTGCCGTTCCTGACCGTCGAGGGCGACAGCGTGGTCCGCACGGCGTCGTCGTTCCTGGCCCATCAGCTGGCCGTCGCCCTGCCCGACGACAGCCGCACCCAGCTGGAGCTGCTCGAGGTCGCCGAAGTCACCGTCCGCATCATCGTGTCGTTCTTGCTGACGCCGGCGCAGAACGTCGCGCTCGGCGACGATGACGCCGCCCGGTCCTTCGCGCGCCGGTACCTCGTTCCCCCGCTGCTGGGTTTGACGCGCTGACGGTGCGGCCCGTACCGCACCTCGCCCAGGATGAAGTCGATGAACTGGGTGCCGCCAGGTCGATACTCAATCATCGGGATTGTCGGGGCTGTCCTGCAACGTTCGTATGACCTGGTGGAGTGGTTCTGAGACAGTCGATACCGCGCCGACGTATGGGTGGGAGAGCTCGACGACGAGGAACAACTGCGCCCCGACGAGCGTGCCGATGATGGCGACCATGGCGTAGTGGTTGGCGGGCTTTTCGACACCGTAGATGATGGCGCAGCCGAGCAGTAGTCCGCTGGTGACGAAGATGACCGCCCACAGCGACCAGGGTGGACCGGTGTCTGTGCGGGCTTGTAGGACGCGTTCGGCACGCGCTTTACTGACGTCGTTGAGGTTGCCGAATGACGTTGAGAGCAAGGTTTTCTGCACATCGGTACGTGGCTGCACAGCTTCGTAAGCCGCGTAGAGCCGGTTCAGCGCTTGATCCGCCTGCGGGTATGACCGGCCTTCGTTGATGTCGTCCCATTCGATGATGGCCGCCTGTTCGTACTCGAGCAGGCTTTGACGGATCCGGTCCCTGTCGGGCTGGTCGAAGATGTGGGAGTCTCGGGCGAGTTGCGCCCCGGCCGTGCCTTCGGTTCGCACGAGGGTATCGGCATGGCTTATCTGGCCCCACATCGCGGAGACGACGAAGCCGATGAAGAAGGCGAACACGAAGCCCACGACGCCGAAGGCGAACTTGGTGACATCGTTGTGCTCATCGCCTCTGAGATTTGGGAAGCGGCGCCGCACCACGGTTTGGATGAGGACGGCCGTGCCCGCCGTGCAGGTGACGATCAAGAGCAGGAGCAGCCACGACGGCACATGAGAGACCAGCCACTGACTCAAGATCGCCCCCCGGTTGTCGATCGATTCGCCCGTTCGGTCGCGGGCGGTGTTCCGACTTTAGGGGGTGATGGCCGCCTCGCGTGGCAAACTGCGATTCCCGCGCACCCGCAGCGCCACGCCAACACGGTGCTGGTGGACACATCGGACCGGCCGGGGTGTCTCCGCGGTCGCCTACGGGCTCGTCGCGCTGACCGTATGGGGAGAAGGCCGACGACACCGTCGGCAGCAGGTAGTCGCCGTTGGCGGGCGCCTCATCAAGCATGGCGACGAAAAGGGTGTTGGTGAAAGCAGTTTCGGCAACAACGGTCAGGTAGATGTTGGCGGCGGTGTTCACTAACAACGGTGCGGTTCCCGCCCTGCGCCACAGGATCGACGACCACTAATCTGCCGACACTCGACAGATATGGGTGACCAACACCACGGACCCTCCCTCGGGCCCTCCGTGGCCGAGATCCTCGCGTCGCATGCCGCGGGCACGGGTTCACCGGCCAAGACCGCGGCCCGCGTCGCCGACGCGATCACGGCCCGGCGTGATGACGGCACCTGGCTGTCGACGGTCCCCCGCGCTGAGCTGATCGCCGCCGCCGAGGCGATCGAACGGCGGGCAGGCCACTGACCTCCGCCCACCTGCGCGATGTCAGCGCTTCAGGAAGCGGGCCAGGCTGTCATCGAGCTCGTCCCACCACGTGGTGTGGGGCCGGGGGCCGACGGTCCCGGTGCACGGCGACGCGAACGATTTGTCGCGGTAGCCGGTGATGCTGGCGTCCTTGTCGTGTTCCCACGTCACGAAGTGCTCCCGGACAAGGTCCAGGTCGAACGCCGCGTAGTCGGTCAGCGTCATCAGGTCCCGCACATAGTCGGTCTGGAAGTCGATCTGCTCCATGACCCCGGACACCTCGGCGTACTTGGCCAGCCACACGTCGATGTCCGCGGCCATCGCGTCGGGGTCGGGCAACGGCAGCCTGCCCAGCACCACGTCGCGCGCGACGAACGCCTGCGCGTCGAACATGTTGAACGTGTAGTACTGGTCCTGCATGCCGAGGTAGATGAGCTTCGGGTTCGCCGTCCACACCACGCCCTTGTACAGCCCGCCCGGGTAGAGGTTGTTGGTGGTGGTCAGGCGCAGTCCGGCGTCGATGAACGGGAAGTGATGCTGATAGCCCGTGCACAAGATGATCGCGTCGACGTCGCGAGTGGTGCCGTCGACGAAATGGGCTGTTCTGCCGTCCACATGCTGCAGCGCGGGCACCTCGGCGATGCCGTCGGGCCAGCCGAACCCCATCGGGGAATTGCGGTACGAGATGGTGACCGACGTCGCGCCGTACTTGCGTGACTGCAGCGCGATGTCTTCGGCCGAATAGCTGCTGCCGAGGATGAGCAGGTCTTTTCCGGCGAACTCGACGGCGTCGCGGAAGTCGTGGGAGTGCAGGATGCGGCCCGGGAATGACATGAAGCCGGGGTACTCCGGCACGTTCGGGGTGGAGAAGTGCCCGGAGGCGACCATGACGTAGTCGAAAGATTCGGTGCGCACGCTGCTTTCACCGGTCTCCCAGGACTCCAGCGCGAGGGTGAACGTCTGGTGTTCGTCGTCGAAGCTCACCTGCCGCACGGCGGTGTCGAACGCGATGTACTGGCGGACATTGCTCTTCTTGGCCCGCCCGATGATGTAGTCGTACAGCACCTCACGCGGCGGGAACGACGGGATCGGGCCGCCGAAGTGTTCGTCGAAGGTGTAGTCGGAGAACTCCAGGCACTCTTTGGGTCCGTTGGACCACAGATAGCGGTACATGCTGCCGTGCACCGGATCTCCGTGGCTGTCCAGGCCGGTGCGCCAGGTGTAGTTCCACAGACCGCCCCAGTCGCTCTGTTTCTCGAAACACACCACCTCGCCGACGTCGACGCCGCCGAGGCGGGCCTGCTCGAAGGCGTGCAGCGCAGCCAGGCCGCACGGCCCCGCGCCGATCACTGCAGTTCGGGACATGGTTTTCTCCTTTGCTGTGAACAAGACCGGGGTGACGTCATGAGCGCGGGCGGGTCTTGTCGGGGTCGTAGAATGGGATCGTGGTGACCGTGGCAGGGATACGCTTGCGGTGGCCGTCGAGCTTGCCGATCTCCACCCGGGTGCCGGGCGAGCTGTGCTGAACCGCGAGACGGCACAACGCGATGCTGGCACCCAGTAGCGGAGAGCGGGTCGCGCTGGTGACCACCCCGACCTGGGTGCGGCCCAGGTGCACGCAGTCCCCGTGTGCGGCGGTGTCGTTGCCGTCCAGCAGCAGCCCGACCAGTGCCCGCTGCGGGTGCGCCTTGCGTTCGACCAGGGCGGCGCGGCCGACGAAGTCGTCGGTCTTGCTCTTCAGCGGCACGGTGAATCCGATGCCGGCCTCGAACGGGTCTGTCTGGTCGTCGAATTCGTGGCCGGCGGCCACGAGCCCCGACTCGATGCGTAGCATCTCCAGGGCTTCCAGACCCAGTGGGGCCAGCCCGTAGGGCAGTCCCGCATCCCAGACCCGGTCCCACAACGACTCGGCGTCGCCGGGATGGACCCACAGTTCATAGCCCAGTTCCCCGGTGTAGCCCGTCCTGGACACCACAAGAGCAGCACCGTCGGGTCCGTCGAGCCGTCCGATCAGGAAACGGAACCAGCCGAGGTCGCGCAGCGCCGGTTGCCCGGGTGGCGTCCAGATCAGCCCGTCCAGCAGATCCCGGCTGGACGGGCCCTGGACGGCGATGTTGTGCATGTGGTCGGTGGACTCCTTGATCCACACCTGGTCCAGCCCGAGGCGCTCGGCCTGGGTGCGCAGCCAGATCCCGTCGTACGGATCGCCGCCGATGAAGCGGAAGTTGTTGTCGCCCAGCCGCAGTAGCGTGCAGTCGTCGAGCACCCCGCCGGTTTCGGTGCACATCGCCGAGTAGACGACCTGGCCACGGGCGAGCCTGCGGATGTCGCGGGTGAGCGTGGCCTGCAGCAGCGCCTCGGCGTCGGGGCCGAGCACCTCGAACTTGCGCAGTGCGGAAAGGTCCATCACCGCGACCCGTTCCCGGCACGCCCAGTACTCCTGGTGCGGGCCGTGGTTGTCGAAGCTGTTGGGTAGCCAATAGCCGTTGTACTCGGTGACATTGGACGTCAACGCCGCGGTGCGCCCACCGAATGCGGTGGCCTTGGTCAGCACGGGTTCGGAGTCCGGCGTCAGCCGGTGTCCCACCGCCACAGAGAACCTCCTGGTGGAGTCGTAGACCCGGATGTGGATGTCGGTGGGCTCCCAGCCGTTGGCGGCATCGATGTCGTCGGGGCAGGCCGACGACGCGCACACCAGGTCGGCGCAGGCGCGGAACAGCACATAATCGCCCGCGCGCGACCACGGCTCGTCGGAGATGAGCTGGTGGTCGGCGTCGAACGCGGTGTTGTAGAACAGGTTCAACGCCGACCAGCCCTGTCGCGCTGTGACGCCGAACCGGGACAGCGTGGCATTGAAGTTGTCGGTGCAGTTGATGTGGCCCGGGTATCCGAGGTCGGCGTAGTACTTCGCGGTGCATGCCAGCGCGAACGTGTCGTGGCGACCGACGGTGTCGCGGACCACCTCGACGAGGGGACGTGCGCGGCCGTCGAAGAACTTCCCGTGCAGCCCGGGCTGCGGGTAGGCGCCACCGCCGATCGTGCGGGTGGTGGTGGCGTCGAGCCCGAACTCTCTCCCGTCGGCGAGTTCGCGGGCATCGAAGGCGAGGAAGTCTGAGCACTGGCGGCCGGCGACGTCGATGACCTGAATGAACTGCCCGGCCTGGACTTCGTAGGACGACGCGGTCGCGGCGTCGATGCGCATGTCGAACAGCGGCTCGGCCAGCGGTGCGGGCAGTTCGCGGAGCTCCGGCCGGTGCGGATCCGCTCGGTGTACCTCGACGCGCACCTCCGACGGCGGGTTCGGATCGTCACCGGTCAGGCTCATCGGAGAGGCCGGAGCCGCGACGAGGACCACGGCGTCGGCGTCGACGGTGAAGCCGGCGCGCGAACCGGCGCGGGAGTGTTCACCGAACAATCCGGTCGCCACTGATGCGTGCTGGTCGATGCGATGCCGGCTGAGCAGCGACAGGATGCGCGCTGCGGCATAACCGTTCTCGTCGGGGCCCGGGGTGAGACGGCGCAGCACGGTCGCCGCCGTGTCGGGCACGGCATCGGCGATCGCTGCGGGGTCGGCGGCGAGCACCGTCAACTCGGCCGGTTGGCGACCGTACTGGTCGATGATGTCGAGCCGGTCACCGCCGAACACCCTGACCGCGGTGACCGAGCCGGGCGCCACGCGGAAGCGTTCCGGCACAGGCGGCTTCAGGGCGCGAACGAGCGGTAGCCGACGTAGAACGCGAGTGCGCGCGTCGGCGTGGAGAACAGGATGCGCGACCCCTTCGGGAAGAAGATCGCGTCCTTGGCCCTGGCGATCTCGACCTGGCCGGTGTCGGCGTTCTCCAGCCGGAACTCACCTTCGAGGACGACCTTCATCTCGTCGTAGTCGTAGTAATAGTCCAGCGGCGCATCGGTGTTGCGCAGTTCGAAGTAGCCCGAGGACATCGGCACGCCGTTCGGGTTGGCATAGACGTCGTCGATGAACCCCTCGGTGCCCGGATACTGCTCGAGGGGCATCCGCGGAAGCTTGTCCCAGAAGCCGGATGTCACCAGAAACGGCGGGGCGGCAATGCTCGTCATGGAGCCTCCAAGCTGATCTCTTTGGATGAAACCGAGTCTGATGAGAGGAAACCATGGGCGCGTTTCGAGGAGATTACTGTCGCGTTTCTCTTCTCCGCGTATGTTCGCGCCTGGGCGGTGCAGTCGCCGGCGGTGCGCGTAGCGTAGGACTCACCAACTCCTGTGGTCACCCGAACGAACGTGAATATCGCTCGCAGCAACGACATTCGGCTTCACCGCACACCATCGCTAACCCGCCGATACCATCTCCGCAAGGTCGCATCGACGGCGACCGAACTCCTGACGAGAGCGAGGTCGATGCAGATGTCCGGCGTCCGGGCTGTGGTGTATGGAGTCGGCGCGATGAATTCGATCATCGCCGGCATGCTGATCGACAAGGGGGTGGAGATCGTCGGTGCGATCGCCCGCAGCCCGCAGAAGGTCGGACAGGATCTCGGTGACGTGATCGGATTCGGCCGTCAGCTCGGCGTCACGGTCAGCGACGACGCCGCGGCGGTTTTCGCGCAGACCCGACCGGATGTGGCGGTGATCGCGGTGAACAGCTACCTCACCGATGCCGTTGAACAGCTGCGCATCTGCGCCGAACACGGAGTCAACGCCGTCACGCTGTCCGAAGAGATGCTCTACCCGTGGGAGACCTCGCCCGAGCTGGCCGCCGAGTTGGACGCGCTGGCCAAGTCCACGGGGGCGACCCTGACCGGGACGGGATTTCAGGACACCTTCTGGGTGAACATCGTCGCGCTGCTGATGGGTACCGCACACCGGATCGACACCGTCTGCGGCAAGGCGAGTTGGAACGTCGACGACTTCGGTCCCGAATTGGCGACGGCTCAACAGGTGGGTCGCGCGGTCGCAGAGTTCGAGGAGTGGGTCCGGGGTGCGCAGCGCCCTCCGACCTTTGGTCGCAACGTGCTCGATGCGCTGGTCGCCGACACCGGCCTGACCGTCAGCTCGATCAGCACCACCACTAGACCCGACATCGCTTTCGCGGCAATGCGTTCGGAAGCGCTGGGCATCGACCTCGCACCTGGGGACGTCGTGGGATTCACCGATATCGACCGGATCGAGACCGCGGAGGGGCCCGCCTTCGTCTTCGAGATGTCGGGCCGGGTGTACGGGACCGGCGAAGGTGACATCAACGAGTGGACCATCGAAGGCGAGCCGAACCTGTTCCTGTCCAACGGAACCGTGCCCACACAGACGACCACGTGCACCCAGCTCGTGAACCGGATTCCCGATGTGATCGCGGCACCGCCGGGCATCGTCACCGTCGACAAGCTCCCGCGCCTGCGCTACCGCACGCGATTCTGAAGAGGCCGTGCCGGCCGGTAGAGGAGATGGCGGGCGTTTATCCGCCCAACGCCGAGTCATCCTCCCGTACGGCACGTTCGACGTTGTCGCGCAACGCCTGCAGAGCCTCCAGGTCCTCGTCGGCGTAATCGCGGGCCCGGTCGTCGAGCACACACACGGTTCCCACGACAGCGCCGTCAGGTCCGTGCACGGCCAGGCCGAGGTAGTTGTGCAACCCGAACTCCACCTCATCCTCATTGCCGGCGAAGGTCGCATCCTCGCGGGAATCCCGCACGAAAAGCGTGGTGTCGGTATCGACCACCCGCTCGCAGTACAGCGGAACCCGGTTGTCGTCGTCGCCGGCCTTCTTACCGGCCGCGCCGACGGTGTAACTCTTCGACGCCTCGCCCGCGGTTGCCGCCACCACCATCGAATCCGGCTCCGAGCGCATCACCAGGACGGACTTGACCCCCAGCTTCTCGACCAGGGCGTCGAGATCGGCGGACAGGCCAGCCAGTCCCGCAGTGGTGTCAGTGGCCGGGGGCGTGTTGTCGGTCATGCCGAGATCGTGGCCGGGATCGGCGAAATGCGCAACTATCGCACGCAGGCTGCAACGAACTCCTGGCCGCGCCTGTCGCCTGCCCTGCTTCTCAGAACCGCACGTGTAGGTCGTTGTTGACGAGCCTGCGCACTCCCCAGAAGTAGGTGAGCAGCGGCATGGTGCACCACAGCACGTTGATGAGGACGAACTTCACCCACATTTCCACCGGGGACGACATGCTCTCAAGATTGTTCGCGATCTCGGTGCCGAAGTACACGGCTGGCAGCGTCACCTCGACGATCATGCCGGCCATGATCAGCGACAACTGGTTGCTGGTGAACCGTCTGCGCTGTCGGAAGAACTGGAACAGTGCGTAGGCCTCGAAGATCCCGACGAACAACGCGATCCACTCCATGCAGACGATCAAGGGATCGCCGGTGAGGTAACGAGCGTCGCCGCCGAGCAGGATGGGCGCCCACATGTAGGTCCACAGCGCCCCGTTCTCGACCCCCTCCACGATCTGATCGAAGAACAGCAGCCAGGGAAGTTCCCAGATGAAACGTGGGATGAGTGCGATGAAGACCCACACGATCACCATCGCTCCCAAACGTTCGGCCCGCGTCCAATCCCGGCGGTCTCCCACCCGAAGCCAGGGCAGCGCAAGCGCCGTCACAAAGCAGCCGACCACGACAACCACCATCACCGTCGAGGCAACGGGCTGAGGCACCCCCGCGCGGGTTTCGAGGAACCAGAACACCGGGTGGATCGCGAAGAAGAAGGCAAGCACTCCGAAGAGCGATTTCTGCAGTGAGGAGAATCCGCGGCGCTCGCGCGCCTCCCCCGCGGCACCGTCGTTGATCGTCTCTGTCATGAGCGCTGGCCTCCGCGTCGAGGTTGTCGCCGACCGGACCGCCCGGCCTGGCAACGGATGAAGTTGGGTGTCGCAGTAGCACCGGACTCTAGTTTTATATCACGTGTGATGTTATAACGGTCGATAGTTTTCTGGATGCCAGAAGGAGGCGCGGGGGGACGTCAGCGGCGAAGCACTTATCTTGCCGGCGGGCAACACTGTCTCCCAATGCCGTTGAGGCACCTGATCGGTTACGTGGAGCAGCATCGTCACGTGGAATTGAGGGCGTTCAGTGGAGGCACAGCGAGGGCGACACGCGAAGCTTCGTGTTGCTGCAGCGCTCTTGGTGGCGGGCTGTCTCGCCGCTGGTGCGATGACCTTGTTGAGTTACCGGGGGGCGTTCACGCCAACCTCCACGGTCACATTGACCGCACCGCGCGCGGGTCTCGTGATGGATCGCGACGCGAAGGTGAAGTTACTCGGTGTGCCGATCGGCAAGGTGTCCGACATTTCCTACGACGGCGCGTCGGCGCAATTGACGCTGGCAATCCGGACGGACGAACTGGTCAAGGTTCCCGCCAATGTCACCGCACGGATAGCAAGCAGCACGATCTTCGGAGCCAAATCCGTCGAACTCCTTCCGCCCACACGGCCGAGTGCCGAGCGGCTCCTGCCCCGCGCGCATCTGCAAGCCGCAGACGTCAGCGTGGAGGTGAACACGTTGTTCCAGGCGCTGGTCGACACGCTGCAGAAGATCAACCCGGTGCAACTCAACGCCACCTTGACCGCACTGGGAGATGGATTGCGCGGCAACGGGAACGATCTGGGTGAAGGCCTGACAACACTGAGCGGTTACCTGGGTGCTGTCAACCCGCACCTTCCGGAACTCCACACGAACCTACGCAAACTCACCAGCGTCGGCGACTTCTACAGCGCTGCCGCCAATGATCTCGTGTCCACCCTGGGCAACACCCCCACCATCAGCGACACGCTCGTCGCCGAGCGGGACAACCTCAGCGCCACCTTGCTGGCCACCACCGGCCTAGCCAACACCGGCACCGAGACCCTCGCTCCGGCCGAAGGCGACCTGATCGCCGCCATCGAGCGTCTGCGCGCCCCATTGGAAGTGCTGCGCGACTACTCACCTGAATTCGGTTGCCTGATCACCTCGTTCGCCAAGGCCTACAAGAAGTTCGGCCCTTACATCGGCGGCATCCAGCCCGCCCTGTTCGTCAACGCGGGCTTCATCCCGGGTTCCCCGGCCTACACCTACCCGGAGAGCCTGCCTCTAGTCAACGCCTCCGGGGGTCCCAACTGCCGGGGACTGCCCGACCTTCCCACCAAACAGAGCGCCGGATCCTGGTATCGGCCGCCTTTCCTCGTCACCGACAACGCCTACGTGCCGTATCAGCCGAACACGGAACTGCAGTTCGACGCCCCGTCCACCCTGCAGTTCCTTTTCAACGGCGCCTACGCAGAACGGGACGACTACTGATGTCGACTCGGGGCGTCGCCGTCAAGGTAGGCATCTTCACGGTGATCATGCTGCTCGTGCTGTCGGGGCTGGTCCTGACCTTCGGCCAGTTCCGATTCGGCACGACCACCACGTTCCATGCCGACTTCACCTCGGTGTCTCGCCTTAAACCCGGCCAGGACGTCCGCATCGCCGGTATCGCCGTCGGGACGGTCAAAAACATCGCCATCAACGGCGACCACGCCACCGTCACCTTCACCGTCGACAAACGCCAGCAGCTCTATGCCTCCACCCACGCGGCGATCCGCTATCAGAATCTGACCGGCGACCGGTACTTGGAAATTCTTGCCGGTCCCGGGGAACTGCGTAAACTTCCTGCAGGAGCGACGATCCCACGCGACCGCACCGAACCGGCTCTCGATCTCGACGCCCTCCTCGGGGGGCTTCGCCCCGTCCTCAAAGGCCTCGACGGGGCCAAACTCAACCAGGTCAGCAACGCCATCATCGAACTGCTCCAGGGCAAGGGCGCCACGCTGTCCACGGTGCTGTCCAACACCGCCGACTTCACCCATGCCATTGCCGGTCGTGACCAACTCATCGGCGAGACCATCGACAACCTCACCACGGTCCTGGCCGCCGCCGACCAGAAGAGCACCGACCTCGACACGAGCGTGGACCAGCTTCAGCAGTTGATCACCAGCCTCAGTCAAGGACGCGACCCTATCGTCAACGCGCTGGAACCGCTGGCCGCTACCGAACGCGATCTCACCGAAGTCCTCAGCACTGCGCGGCGCCCTTTCCAGGCCGTCATCGAGAACGCCGGCCCATTCGCCACCGCGCTCGACGACCGAAAGAAGGACGTCAATGCAACCCTGGAGCCTCTCGCCGAGGACTACCTGCGGCTCAGCGCTCTTGGGGCGTATGGCTCGTTCTTCAACATCTACTTCTGCTCGGTCAAGATCAAGATCAACGGTCCTGCCGGAAGTGACATCATCCTGCCGGCCGTGAAACCGCCGGCATCCAACAACGGCAGGTGTGACTTTGCCAAATAGCCTTCAGCGTCGAGATCCTCTGCGCACCGGTATCTTCGGAATCACCGTCGTCACGTGTCTGGTGCTGGTGTCCTTCGGCTACACCAAACTTCCCTTCTGGCCGCACGGCCAGCGCTACACCGCCTACTTCGCCCACGCCGGCGGCATCGTCACCGGAAACCCCGTGCAGGTCTACGGGCTCACCGTCGGGGAGGTCGACAGCGTCGAACTCGACATCTCGACCAGGGCCGCGCGAGTCAGCTTCACCGTCGATCGCACGATCCGGGTGGGTGATCAGTCACTGGCCGCCATCAAGACCGACACCGTTCTGGGACAACGATCTGTCGCAGTGATCCCCCGCGGCAGCGGAACGGTCGCCACGATACCTCTCGGTCGCACCACGACTCCGTACACCCTCAACAACGCATTGCAAAACCTCGGACGCAATGTCGGTGAGCTCGACCAAGCCAAGTTCGTCGACGCACTCGACACCCTCACCGCGGCGATGCGCGATGCCGCTCCCCAAGTGCGTGCGGCGCTCGACGGCATCACCGCACTGTCCCGCAGCGTCAATCAGCGTGACCACAAGGTGCAACAGCTGCTTCAACACGCCAAGGCGCTGTCCGACATCGTTTCCGCGCGGTCCGACCAGATCAACCAATTGATCACCGACGGCAACGCCCTGTTCGCCGAGCTCGCCGACCGCCGCCAGGCCATCGACCGCCTGATCTCCGGCATCCGGGCACTCGCCAGCCAACTCTCCGGATTCGTCGAGGACAACCAGGAACACCTCAGGCCTGCGCTGACGAAGCTGAACCTGGTCCTGGACAACCTCAACGCGCGCCGCGAGCACATCTCTGCCGCGATTACCGGGCTGCCCTCGTACGCCACCGCTCTCGGAGAAGTCGTCGGCTCAGGTCCGGGGTTCCAGGCCAACGTCTTCGGCGTCCCTCCACCCACCCTCGGTGGGGTACTGCTGGATGCCTACTTCCAGCCCGGCAAACTGCCAGACAGTCTTTCGGACTTCTTACGCGGGTTCATCACCGACCGCGCCGTCATCAGGCCAAAATCGCCATGAGAACTCTCCAAGCAGCATTTCGGCGCCGTCGTCCCCGAGTCGCGCTCATCCTCCTGCTTCTGGGCACGCTGACAGGCGGGGTGATCGCCGCGTGGCCGCGCCCCTCGCCAGTCACGGTCACCGCACACTTCCCTTCCGCGGTAGGCCTGTATCCCGGCGACAATGTCGAAATCCTCGGTGTCCCGGTGGGGTCCGTCTCCAGAATCTCCCCCGGGCCCACGCACACCGAGATCACTTTCTCCGTTCGCCACGGTGTTCCCGTACCCGCCGACGCGTCGGCGATCATCGTGGCCCCGAACCTGCTGTCGGCACGCACCATCGAGTTGGGACCTGTGTACAGCGGCGGACCGACGCTGGCCGACCACGCCGTCATCCCCGCCGAGCGCACCGCCGTCCCGGTCGAATGGGACGACGTGAAAGATCAGCTCACGCAACTGGCCGCTCATCTCGGCCCGCAGAGTGCAGGGATGCAGGGGCCGCTGAGCACGGCGATCAACCAGGCGGCGACCACGTTCGAGGGCAACGGTCAATCCTTCCGCGACGCCATCCGGGAACTGTCCCAAACCGCTGGGCGCCTTGGTGATTCCCGTTTCGATCTCGTCGGGACCGTGAAGAACCTGCGTACCTTGGTCGACGCCCTGTCCACCAGTAACGAACAGATCGTGCAGTTCACCGGCCATGTCGCGGCCCTGTCGCAGGTTTTCGCCGACAGCTCCGCCGACCTCGCCGGGTCACTGGATGCCCTCAACACCGCCCTCGGGCAGGTCAAGACCTTCCTCAACACCAACAACGACACACTCGGCGGCCAGGTCGCCAAACTGACCGAATTCACATCGCTGCTGACCGAGCACAGCGAAGACATCGAGCAGGTGCTGCACGTGGCACCCAACGCGTTGGTGAACTTCTACAACATCTACAACCCGGCGCAAGGATCGATCGGAGCGATCCTGTCCCTGCCCAACTTCGCCAATCCCGTGCAGTTTCTGTGCGCGGGCGTGTTCGACGCCGCGGGCACGCCCGAATACTTCAAACGCACCGAGATCTGTCGGCAACGCATGGGGCCGGTGCTCAAGAGGATCATGATGAACTTCCCGCCGGTCCTGTTCCACCCGATCAACACCATCACCGCCTATAAGGGCCAGATGATCTACGACACCCCCGCCACCCAAGCCAAGGCACAGACACCGCTGTCTCAGCTGCAGTGGTTGCCGCTGCCGGGGGTAAGCCCGCCGACGATGCCGCCCGGCGCCGACCTGGCCGGTCTGCTGCTGCCGCCGGAGGCACCGGACGCGGCGCCACCCGCGACGGAACCAGGGCGATGAACACGCTGCCATGGATGCGCGCCGTGAAAATGTTCACCGCGCTCGGATCCACTGCCGTGATCGCGACGGGTTGCTCGTTCGGCGGGCTCAACTCGCTGAATCTTCCCGGTACCGTCGGCCATGGTGCCGGCTCGTTCACCATCACCGTCGAACTGCCCGATGTGTCCACCCTGCCGCAGAATTCGCCGGTCCTTGTCGGTGACGTGACCGTTGGCAGCGTGTCCGGCCAGCAGGTGATGCAACGGCCCGACGGCACGTTCTACGCATCGCTGCAGCTGTCGCTGAGTTCGTCGGTGCATCTGCCCGCCAACGCCACCGTCACCGTCGGACAGACGTCGCTGCTGGGCTCACAGCACGTCGCGCTCCGCGCCCCGTCAACCGAACCGCCCACCGGCGTACTGGCCGACGGCGCCGCCATCCCGCAACAGCGCGCCGCCCGCTACCCCACGACCGAAGAAGTGCTCTCCAGCCTCGGAGTCGTCGTCAACAAGGGCAATCTCGGTGTGTTGCAGGACATCACCGATGAGCTTCACCGCGCCGTGGCCGGCCGCTCCGGCCAGTTCGCCGGCCTCCTCCCTCAATTGGCCGAACTCACCGCCGCGGTCAGCCGCCAGAGCGACGACATCGTCGCCGCCATGGAATCCATCAACCGCGTGGCATCGAAATTCGCCGCCGACGACACCGTCGTCGCCGATGCGCTGGCCGCACTTCCGGACGCGACCCGCACTCTCAACGCCAACGCCAACCGAATCGTCGAGACCTTCGCCGCACTCCAGCGCATCAGCGAAGTCACGGCCCGAATCCTGGCCCAGACCAAGACCGACATCACCGCCGACATCACGGCTGCCTACGCCGTGGTCAAACCGCTCGCCGATCACGCGCAGGACTTGATCGACGCGCTACCGATCATCGCGACCTATCCCTTCCCCCAGACCGGCATCAAACACGCCGTGCGCGGGGACTACCTCAACGCCATCGCCACCCTGGACCTGACGCAGCGCCGCTTCGGCGAGAACTTCTTCACCACGTCTCCGCTGGACCCGAACATGAAGCACCTCAGCGAAATCCTCACCACTCCCGACTTTCTCATCGGTCAACAAGCCGACCTGTCCGGACAGGCCGCCGACCCCTTCACCATTCCGTCGGCCAAAACTCCCGCAGGCGGGCGATGATGCTCACCCGCACCGTTCGATGGCAGTTGGGCATCTTCGCCACGATCACCGTCCTCGCGCTCGGCGCCGTGGCTGTCTTCTACCTGCGGGTACCCGAAACACTGGGTATCGGGCGCTACACCGTCACCGCCAATTTCGCCGCCAGCGGCGGCCTCTACCCGAACGCCAACGTCACCTACCGCGGGTCGACCGTCGGACGCGTCACCGCCGTCGAACTGACCGATGACCTCAGCGTCGACGTGCGCATGCGCCTCCGATCGGAAGTCGCGATCCCCGCCGACATCACCGCCGCGGCCAAGAGCGTCTCCGCGATCGGCGAGCAGTACGTCGAGCTCATCCCGATGCGCGACCACGAATCCGGCGAGCCGCTGCGGAACGGATCGGTCATCGACCGCTCCCACACCACGCTCAGCGGCAACGTCGCCGGCCTCCTACGAGAAGCCCAGGACCTGGTCAACTCGCTGGACCACAGCCGGCTCAACGACGTGCTCCGCGAGACCGCCACCGCATTCGACCACGCCGGTCCCGAAGTTGCGCGCCTGATCCGTTCGACCTCACAACTTGTCGGCGAACTCGATGGCGCGCGTGAAGACACCACCGCTTTGATCGAGCACCTCGGCCCCTTCCTGGACGCGCAGAACCGCAGCGGTCAGAACATCACCTCGCTGGCCGACGGGCTGGCCCGTTTCACCACTGAATTGCGGGCCGCCGACCCACAACTGCGGACCCTGCTGCAGACAGCACCGGCAGCCGCGGAGGCGGCCACCGACACCTTCGCCGGGATCCGCCCGTCGTTTCCCATGCTCGCCGCGAACCTCGCCAACTTCGGGCGCATCGGGGTCATCTACCACAAGTCCCTCGAGCAGACCCTCGTCGTTCTGCCGGCCGTGACCGCCGTACTCATCAGCTCCGCCGAACAACTACCGCCCGACGAAGGCACCAAAGTCGACTTCAAACTCGGCCTCGACGACCCGCCGCCCTGCAATGTCGGCTTCATCCCCCCGACGCAGATCCGCTCACCCGGCGACCAGACCCTGCGCGAGATCCCCGACGACATGTACTGCAAAGTGCCCCAGAGCTCATCGCTGGTGGTCCGCGGCGCCCGCAACTACCCGTGCCAGGAGTTCCCCGGCAAGCGCGCCCCGACCGTCGCGCTCTGCCGCGACCCGGCCGGGTACGTCCCGATGGGCAATCAAGCCTGGCGTGGTCCCACCGTCGCCGAGGACACACCGATCACCGATCCACGAAACATCCTTCCTCCCAATAAATTTCCATACATTCCGCCCGACGCGGACTACGACCCCGGTCCGCCGGTGGCCGACCTGCCACCCGGGGTTCCCCCCGGGCCCGGGCCCGCCGAGTTCGCCCCGTACCCGCTGCCGGTACCCCCGGTGACGCCAGGCCCGCCGCCTCCGCCGCTGCCCTACAACCCGCCACCGGAATTACACGTTCCGCCCTACGGCCAGCATGGCCCAGCCGGCGGACACAGCTCGTCCCCACCTGCGGGAGCGGCCGAACACACAGCAGCCGAACCTGCCACCGCCCACGTCGCCGTCTACGACTCCGCCAACGGGCTCTTCCAACACCCCAACGGCGATATCGGAGTCTTCACCGCAGCCGACGCCAAGGCGCCGCCCGCAGAGAACTGGGTCGACCTCCTACTCACCCCACGACGTTCGTGACCGTGCGCAGCCCATGCACGCGTCTCACCGTCGCGCACGAATAGGATCTACCCGTGCGGCTCGTGGCCACCTCCCCATTCGCAGAGCACCGCCGGGTCCTGCCCGGCGGGCGTCCCACGACAGCGTCGACGCTGATGACGGCGGTAAACCGATGACGGCCAAGCCTCCACGCGGCGCCACGCCACGACGGTCCCGACACAAAAGCCAGGAACGCGCCGACCGCACACGCGAGCTGGTCATCGAAGAAACCATCAGATGTATTCGCGAAGAAGGCTTCTCCGCGGCCAGCACCCGGCACATCATCGAGCGTGCCGGCGTCAGCACCGGGGTCGTTCAGTACCACTTCGGAGACCGCGACGGCCTCCTCACAGCGGTCATCGACCACGCCATCACCACCCTGGTCACCTCGATCAACGACCTCGCAAACGAAGTCGAAGGCATCACCGATACCGAACAGCGGATGAAAGCCCTCGCCGACGCTGCCTGGAAGGTCTTCCTCAATCCCGCCAGCCTCACTGCGATGGAAATACTGATCGCGACGAGATCACTGCGTTCCAGCCTCGGCATGGAGCAACTCGCCAGCCTCCAACCAGGACTCGAACGCATCGCTCAGATCATTGGCACGCCCTCGCCCCACGCCACCGCAATCACTGACCTTTTATGGGCAGCACCCATGGGCCTGATGGTCGGACAAATGGTCGCAGACGTGCCAGTGCCGACTGAACCACAACGACAGGCCATGGCACAGCTCATGATCGACCACCTGCGTGCCAACCAAGAAAGCGCTGCACCGCGGGGCCGCAAGAGCAACCGCAAGCACTGACACCGGCGACCCGCTGACTCCCGACTACGGAGCGTGAAGTCCGCTGCCGTCAGGACGCTTGTCGGATCTCACACCGCATTCACCAGTGAGGCTGACGTTCGCAAATCCTGGACGCTCGCCACCCATGAGAAAGGCCCCCGGAGTTTCCTCCGGGGGCCTTTCCAACTAGTAGCGGGGACAGGATTCGAACCTGCGACCTCTGGGTTATGAGCCCAGCGAGCTACCGAGCTGCTCCACCCCGCGACGGGTAAAACAAAGGTTACCGGGACGCCGCACAGGCACCAAATCGCCTGTTCAGAACACCCCGCACGCTCGCGAGCGTGCGCCTTCGCAGGAGCAACCGGGGCGTGTCGCCCGCAGACACGCACGCTCGCGACGGAGGTGGGTGGGGTGGCGGAGGCCCTGGCGAGTGGCCTAGGCGGGGATGCGGGCGACCTGGCCGGCGATCAACACCCCGGCGGGGTCGTAGCGATCGGCGATCGCTGCCAACCAGAACAGGGTGTCCTCGTCGTAGCAGCGCGCCAGCCGCGCCTGATCAGCCGCAGGCGCGAAGTTGGGGAACGCCCTGCTGCTCGACCACGGCTCCAGCGCGGCCACCACCTGTGCAGCGTTCACGGGCACCGCAGCAGCGATCTCAGGGGCCAGCACGCCGACGGTGACGAGGGTGAACGGCGCGTCGCGATGGCAGAACGCGCTGCGGTGCGCGGCCGGACGCGCCATGGCCCCACCCAGCTGGCGCAACTCGACGATGGCCTGCAGCGAGCCGGAGTCCGGGCCCGCGGCCGCCAATAGCGCATCAATGGTCTCGGCGGTCACCTCGCGCAGCACCGCGTGGTCCTCGTGCGCGGGCATCGGGTCGACCGGGTCGGCATGCACCGCGCCGATCGCGGCGTACGGCAGTACCGACACCGCGTCGATGACCGGGTCGGCGACCTGACGCATCGGCGCCAGCAGCCGCTCGGCCTCGTCGTGGTCACCGAGGGCTGCGTAGCGCAAGGACACGCTGAACCGTCCCGCCAGCGGCTCCGGCACCTCCGGCAGCGGCGGAAGCTGCTGCAACGCAACCGAGGTGGTCACGCTCTCCGGTAGATCGGCGCACCAGATACGCCAGGCGTGCAGCACCGCCGCCGCGTCGGCGCCGTCGAAATAGAGTGCGCCGCCGTAGAACTCGGCGATCGGCAACAGGTCGATCTCCACGGCCGTGACGATGCCGAGAGTGGACTTGCCACCGCGCAGACCCCAGAACAGATCGGCGTGATTTTCCGGTGTCACGTGCAGGATTTCACCGGTTCCGGTGACCAGTTCAAAGCTACGGACGTGGTCGGAGCACAGCCCGATGCTGCGGACCAACGGCCCGACGCCCCCGCCGGTGAGCAGTCCGACCACACCGACCCCCGGCGCCGAACCGCACGGCGGGGCCAGACCGAAGGGCGTGACCGCGTCGAGCACCTGTTGCCAGCGCAGTCCCGCCCCGAGGCGCGCGGTGCGGTTGGCGGTGTCGATGCTGAGACTGTCCAATTCGGCGGTGAACACCAGCAGCGTGTCCGCACCCACCCCGATCGCGCCGTGACCGGTGGCCTGCACCGCGACCGTGATCCCGTGCGCCGCAGCGAACTTGACGGTGCGTGCCACGTCGTGTGCGGACCTCGCCAGCACCACCGCGGCCGGAGTCACCGGCGCCCCGTTCCACGGGCTGCAGCGGTCGTATCCGGGTTCGCCGGGCAGTGCCAGCGGGCTGCTGATGTGGTCACGCAGCGCGCGCAGCGTCTCGGCGCGCGTCAGATCGACGGGAAGCATCATCGGGTCCTTTCTCGGAAACTCTGCGACAAGCATCACCGCGGCGGCTTGGCGGCGACTTGCCCGGCGATTTAAGAAAGATCCAAGTGCAGCGCCCAGAGGTGAGACAGGCCCCGAAAGTACTACCCGTGACGGCAGCGCAGTGCCGCTACCGCGACGCTTCGCTCGCGAGCCGCCGCGCTGCGGCCACCACCGTGGCCATG
>NZ_BCRS01000065.1 GCF_001552715.1 Mycolicibacterium vaccae NBRC 14118 = CIP 105934
GACCTGTACCCCCCAATTCTATTGGGGGGTACAGGCATTTGTGCGTCCGTTTGTTTTTCAATCGAACAGGGTGGGAATTGCCGGCGCATTACTACGCTCCATTCCCAACAATTGTTTCTTCCGGTGCAATCCACCGCCATATCCGGTCAAATTCCCATTGGCGCCGATGACACGGTGGCACGGCACGATGATCCCTATCGGATTGTGGCCGTTGGCCAATCCGACCGCACGTGATGCGCCGGGCGCGCCGATCTGCCGGGCGATCTCTCCATAGGACCGCGTCTGGCCGTAGGGGATTGTCAGTAGTGCTGCCCAGACCCGACGCTGAAAGTCGGTGCCGACCAGGTTGAGATCCAGATCGAAATCCCGGCGTTCGCCGCTGAAATACTCCGTCAGCTGGGTGACCGCGTCGGCGAACGCGTGCTCGTCGGGCTTCCAACCGGCGCGGTCGGGCTCGTAGGTCTGGTCCACCATCCTGAGATGCTGCAATCGTCCTCGGGTGCCGGCGAGGGTCAGCGGCCCGACCGGGCTGTCGACCGTCCGGTAGTGCACGGTGGTCACGATGTCTCCTTCGGTGGCCATTGGTTGACGGCGTGGTCGAGCGCAGTCCACAGATGCTGGGTGGCATAGGAGCGCCAGGGCTGCCAGCGCCTGCTGTGTTCGGCGAGTCCGCGCGGTGTCTCCGGCAGGCCTAGTTGTCGAGCCGCGGCGATCACGCCGAGATCCGTGCCGGGAAACGCGTCGGGATCGCCGAGACCGCGCATCGCGATCATCTCCGTCGACCACGGCCCGATACCGGGCAGCCCGAGCAGTTGCGCGCGCGCTGCCTCCCGGTCACAGCCGGCGTCGAGCGTGACGGTGCCGTCGGCGAGTGCGGAGACCAGGGCATGCAGGGTCCGTTGTCGCACTTTCGGGAACGCCAGATGCCGGGGGTCGATCTCCGAAAGCTCGGCCACGGACGGGAACACATGGGTGAGGTTCCCTTCGGGATCGTCGATCGGGAGACCGTAGGCCCGGCAGAGCCGACCGGCGTGGGTACGCGCGGCAGCCACCGACACCTGCTGGCCGAGGATCACCCGCACCGCCAGTTCGTGTTCGTCCACGGTCCTCGGGATGCGCTGGCCCGGCTGCTTGGCGACCAGCGCGGCAAGTCTGTCGTCAGCGCTGAGCGCGGCGACGACGGCCTCCGGGTCGGCATCGAGGTCGAGCAGGCGCCGGCAGCGCGCGATCGCGGCCGCCAGGTCGCGAAAGTCGTCGATGACCAGGCGGCATCCGACGTGGTCGGGATGGGGCGTCAGACTCACCACGCCGCGGCCGTGCGGTAACCGCAGAGTTCTGCGGTATGTCCCGTTCCGGACTTCCTCCACACCCGGAACGGCGGAGGCGGCCAGGTGCCCGAAGACGCCTTCAAACGCGAACGGCGCCCGGACCGGGAGCCGCAGCGACAGTACGCTCGTCCCTCCGTCACCGTCACCGTCCCGCCGTGTCCTGGCGCGGCGCCGCAGCATCGTGGGCGTCAGCGCGCAGACCGCACGCACGGTGTCGTTGAACTGCCGGATGCTGGAGAATCCAGCCGCGAAAGCGGCGTCGGTGAACGGCATCTCGGTCGTCTCGATCAGTACCCGGGCCATCTGGGTGCGCTGCGCCCGGGCCAGCGCCAGCGGACTGGCACCCAGCTCAGCATTGGTGAGCCGTTCCAGTTGCCGCACGGTGTAGCCCAACCGGGCGGCCAGGCCGCCGACGCCTTCGCGGTCGACCGTCCCGTCGGCGATCAGCCGCATGGCGCGGGCGACGACGTCACCGCGCACATTCCACTCGGGAGACCCCGGCGATGCGTCGGGCCTGCACCGCTTGCACGCCCGGAAGCCGGCCCGCTGCGCGGCGGCCGCGGTCGGGTAGAACCGCATGTTGCGGGCGTACGGCGGCCGGACCGGGCAGCTGGGCCTGCAGTAGATCCCGGTGGTGAGCACCGCCGTGACGAACCAGCCGTCGAACCGGGCGTCCTTGGACTGGACGGCCCGGTAGCAGCGGTCGAAATCGGTGTGCACGCATCGACGATGGCATGCGGGCGGCGCCGGAACTAGCGGAAAAACGACATCGTCGTCGCTGGGGCCCGCGCGGGTCCGCTAGGGAGTCTGGACACTCGACATGACCAGCTGCAGATACGGGCGGTAAAGGTCTTCACCGTCGATGTGACTGTCGAGGGTGATGCCGTTGTTGGCGGCCAGGACGACGCGGGCGAGGGTCTCGGCCTCGATGGTCAGGGTGCCCCCGATGCGGGCGACGTTCTTGCTGATGAACTCGCCGAGCGCGCGGATCGTCTCGCGTCGCTGAGCGGCCACGGCCTCCCGTGCGTCAGGGTTGCGCAACAGGTACAGCGTGAGTTCGTGGCCCAGCGCCGCCCGGTCGGCCCCGCTGCTCAATTCGCGCCACCGCGCCGCGAGTTCGTCGATATCCACGTCGCTGAGGCGGTGAAAGGACATCATCACCTCGGCGAAACCGTCCAGGAACTGTTGACGCTGGCGGTCCACGACCGCGAGGAACAGTTTTTCCTTGGCGCCGAACTGGGAGTAGATGGCGCCGCGGGTGAAGCCCGCGGCCTCGGCGATCTCCTCCAGCGCGGCTCCGGTCAAACCCTTGCGGGCGAAGACCTCCTCGGCGGCATCGAGAAGGATCTGACGGGTGTGTTCGGTCCGGCGCTCCTTGGTCCAGCGTTCAGCCACCCGGCCATCCTCCCACCACTGTCGATGATCGCGACCCGACCGGATTCGCGAACGCTTCGGTGTCCGCGGCGGAGTCGGCCCAGAAATGCTCGCACTGCAGGACATCGGCATCGGGGCCGACGTCCAGACCGGCGCTGTGCAGCGCGTGTGCCTTGAACGCCCGTGCCGCCGCACTGAGCGGGTGTGCGAGCGGTTGAAGACCGCAGGTCGAGGCGCCGGGGCCGGGGTGGTCCCAGCGCAGCAGTCGTGCACCCGTGTTCGGCTCCCGGTCCGGTCCGAACCCGCCGAGCCGCGACACCGTGGTTCGGTGCTCCCGCCCCTGCGCATGCTGCTGCTCGTCGGCGTCTCGGGGTGCCTGGGTCTGGACACCGAGAATCGCCAGTGCTCGCGGGTGAGCGGCGTCGTCGGTGACGACTACGACGCGCCAACCGGCGCGGGCGCGGTCGAACATCAGGCCGCCGGCGTGCTGGATCGCGTCCCGGACACTGTCGGTGATCACGTCGAGGCGGTAGTGGTCCACGAGAGGCTCCTCTGTGCGCACCGACAGCGGCGTGCCGCCGGACTCAAGATTCATAGTTGTATCTGAGATACATCACTGTATAAGGTGAGGACCGTCACACCAAGCGGACAACGTCGGCGAGGTCACGACGAGTATCGGGGCCCTCGCTCCGGTGTCGCGTCTCGCGGGTGACCGACGTCAGAGGAGGATCTGTTGAGGTCAGCAACACGTCCAGGAGAATGGGTGGACCCGGAGTCGGGTCTCGGGCTGGGTTTGGACGACGTCCAGGCCGGAACGTTCAACATGACCATTCCGACGGACCGGTACACCTGCCCGACGTACGCAGCCCGTGAGCGGGAAGCGATCTGGACGCGAACCTGGCAGATCGCGGGAAGGGCCGAGGATCTGCCCAAACCGGGCGACTGGAAGCGGTACGAGATCCTCGACCAGTCCTTCATCATCGTGCGCGGTAAGGACGAGAAGCTCCGCGGCTTCGTCAACGCGTGCCGCCACCGCGGAAATGCGCTGTGCACCACCGAGACCGGTAATGCCAAGCGCGGCTTCCTCTGCCAGTACCACCTGTGGTCCTACGATCTGGACGGCAGGTTGAAGGGGTTGCTGCGCGAAAATCTCGCCGGACCGATCGACAAGACGGAGAACTCGCTACTGCAGGTCTCGGTCGACACCTTTGCCGGCTTCATCTTCCTGAATCCGGACCCGGAAGCGGCGCCGCTGCATGAGTATCTCGGCGACGACGTGGTCAGCCTGCTGGAGCCCTACAACATCGAGCAGTTCACCACCGTCATGGACGTCACCGAGGCCATCGAGTGCAACTGGAAGGTCGTCATGGACGCCTTCGAGGAGGGCTACCACATCAACGGCATCCATCCCCAGTTGCTGCAGGTGCTGCACATCAACCCGAAGACCGCGCGCTACCGGTTCTTCGAAAAGCACAGTGTGGCAATGGCTCCGTTCGAGGTGGTGGGGGCGGGAGTGCAGGACCAGGTGGCCGGCATCCTGGCGCTGCCCGAGACGTTCCCAGGCACCGTGGCGGTGATCCCGCGCTTCCAGGAACTGATCGCGCCCTACCAGGATGCGGACGGGAACGTGGACTTCCCTGACGGATTGACCGCCCGGGTCCTGCTGCAACAGGCCACCCGCGAGGTGCTGACCGGCATGGGCCTGGACGTCAGCGGTCTGACGGACAGCCAGATGGTCGACAACCAGGGCTGGGTGCTGTTCCCCAACTACTTCATGACCGTGCGGGCCGGCGAATGTCACGTGATCATGTCCATGCCGCACCCCGACGGGGACCCGAACCGGTGCATCTGGCATGTGGCGAGCTACATGTATGTGCCGCAGGAGTTCCGCGACGCGGTCCGCGCAGAGACGATCGTGGTGGATACGCCGGGCAGCCACAAGTACTTCGAGGCGCTGCAACAGGACTACGAACAGATGCCGCGCCAGCAGAAGGGGCTGCGCAACGATCGACTCGACCACATGTCGCTGGTCAAGGAGGAAGTGGTGATCGCACACTTCCACTCCGTGGTGGACCGCTACATGGCCGGCGCGGGAGTGACGGCATGAGCACGCTCGACGACGTGATCGGCGAGACCACCGGGCGCGCACACGCGGTCCTGGACTACAGCCGGACGATGAGCCGTCTGGTGAAAAGCGCCAAGGCGCCCGAGTTCTCGGCGCAGAGCTGGGGGCCGTTGGCCGACCTGGTCGCGGTCGACGACTTCGTCCGCATCGGCCCGTTCAAAGAGGTGATGAACTGGCCCGAGTACGTCGAATTCCTGACCGGTTGGGCGAAGTCCTCGGAGTGGGACTGCTCGTTCAAGCGCATCAGCGAGGCAGGTGACGGCGTGTTCCTCGAACTCGAGGAACACAGCCGGATCGGCGATTTCAGCAGTGTGGTCAACAGTGCCTCGGTCTACGAGTTCAACGCCGAGGGCAAGATCACCTACATCGCGGTGTATCTGCAGATGCAATTGCCCGATTCCGCGCCGATGCCCAGCTTCGACGCCGGGCAGGCCGAGTGACGGACCGGTCGACGTCCGCCCGGATCGACATGAACTCCACTGACGGGGATGCACCGCTGCTCGCTCCGCTGACCGCCGAGGAGTGGGGCGATGACGAGTACGCCGCGTTCGGCGCGCTTCTGGGTCTGCCGGGCGAGAAGGTCCCGCGGGCCGGCTCAGGCCACGCCGCGGACCCGCTCAACTTCGACATCATCGGCCTGCTCGCCCGTCATCCGAAGATGGCGCGACGCTTCCTGACCTTCAACGGCTGGCTGTTGCAACGCGGCGAATTACCTTTGCGGCTGCGGGAATTGGTGATCCTGCGGCTCGCACACACCCGTCGGTCGGCCTTCTTCTGGGGCGAGCACAGCAAGGTCGCTCTGGAGGGCGGTGTGCCCGAGGCGGACATCGCCCGCATCGCGCGGGGCAATGACGAGTTCACCGGTGTCGATCGGCTGGTCCTCGAGGCCACCGACGAGTTCCTGCGTGAGGGCCGTGCCGGAGAACCGACGTGGCAGCGGCTGACCGACGGCATCGGAACCCACCAGGCGATGGAACTGATCTTCGTCGTCGGCACGTACACGATGTTGGCGATGGCCTTCGACACCTGGCGGTTGGCCCCGCCGGCCGGTAGCGCCCAGCTTCCTCAAGCGCCGCCGGCACCCGGGACCGCAGCCGGCTAACGGGTGCTCAGGCGCCCCGGTCCACGGGGCCGAGTCGGTCGGCGATCTGCTCGACTGTCAGTTCGACCTCGGCCAGCCGTGACTGGACCCGGTCGGGCACCCACGCGAGGCCGATTTCGGCCGGTGCCCAGGTGCTTTCGTCGACCGGGATCAACTTGAACTCCGGTGGCGAGAAGATCTTGCCGATGAACGAGTCGGGGGCGTAGCTGACCACGGCCACGAGGTGCCGGTTGAACACCTGGGTGGCCATCTCGACCTCCCCGCCACGCTGGTTGGTGGTGCGCACGATCCGGTGGACGCCCTTGCGGTTGAGCCGCCGCGTCAGGCCCGCCAGCACCACCGGGTTGGGTCGGGCGAAGTCGATGGCGACGTCGCGGTCGCGCAATTCCTCGATCGACACCGATTCTCTGGCTGCCAGCGGGTCGTCGAAGCGCACGGCGATTCCGCCCTGATACCTGGCCACCACCTTGTGCCGGAGTCGCTTGTCGGTGGCGGGCAGGTGGATCAGCCCGACCTCGCTCTGCCCGGCGATCAACTTGGCGGTGACCTCGGCGGCCGAGCCCGGGACGCTGAACTCGGTCGGTCCCGGCAGGCTCGCGAGGACGGTCTCCAGCTCGCCCAGGAGATCGGACGGCGCATACGCGGTCGCGCTGACCCGGATCGGCGCGAGCCCCTGCACGCCCTGCGTGGCCACGGCCTTGAAGTCCTCGACCTGCCGCAGGATCTCCCGGGCCGGACCCACCAGCCGTTCGCCGAGGGGGCTGAGCCGCACTTCGTGGTAACCGCGCTCGAAGAGCGGCCCGCCGAGCTCCTTCTCCAGCAGTTTGATCTGCTTGCTCAGCGGCGGCGGCGTGATCATCAACTTGTCGGCGGCACGCTTGAAGTGCAGCTCGTCGGCGACAGCCACGAAGTACCTGAGCCTGGTGAAGTCGATGTCCATTCCTGCCGCACTCGAACGTGGTGGCCGTGCCCACCGCGGATATGGAGGAATGCTACGAGATCGCCGTGGCGATCCCGTCACGGTCGGGCGGCAGCCTCCACCTCCGGGGTCTCCAGCACCCCGCGCGCGTGCAGCTCGGCGATCTGCTCAGAGTCCAGTCCGAGCAGCTCCGCGGCGATCTCGGCGGTCTGCTCGCCCAGCAACGGAGCCTGGCCCAGCGGCGGGTCGGCAACGTGATCGCAGTGGATCTGCACGTTCTCCATCATGAACGGCGCTGCCCCGTACGGGTGCAGCTCCTCCCGGAACGCGCGCCGCTGCTCGTAGTAGCCCCAGCCCGGAATCTCCTCGGCGTGCAGCACTGCACCCGCGGGCACGCCGGCGGCCTGGAGCAGTTCCATCGCCTCGGTGCGGGAGCGCTGCGCGGTCCACGCCCGCACGGCGGCGTCGATGGATCGGCCGTCCCCGGCGGTGAACCCGATGACGTCGGCCAGCGCATGAAGGTCGGCCTCGTCGCGCACGGTGACCGTCACCCACTGGTCCTCGCCCGCGGACGGGTACAGCCCCCACGGTGCGTCCGGCATCCGCGGCTCGGTGCGCGTATGCCCGGCCCGCTGCAGCGCCTCGGCGGCGATGTCGGCGGCGAGGTGGCTGAGCATCACCTCGGCCTGCGAGATGCTCGCCGCGCCGCCGGTGCCGGTGCGCTCTCGCCGCAGCAGCAGCGCCAGAGCAGCCAGGGTGCCGATCCGGGCCGCGACGTGGTCGGGGTAGACGGTCACGGTGTCGCAGAACGTCTCGGACTCGCCCGGGTACACCCAGAGATTGGTGAACCCGACGGCGGCCCGCACCAACGGTCCGTAGCCGAGCCGTTCGGCCCACGGGCCGGTGGGGCCGAACGCGGAGCTGTCGACCACCACGATGCCCGGGTTGATCTCCCGCAGCGTCGCGTGGTCCATGCCGAGTGCCTCGGCGACCCCCGGCTTGAAGTTGGACAGCACGACGTCGCACTGCTGCACCAGACGGTGGGCGAGGTCTCGGCCTTCGGCCGATCGCAGGTCGATGCCGATCGACCTCTTGTTGCGGTGGCCCGCCGCGAACGGCTGCGTCATCGACGTCAACCTGCCGACCCGCAGGCCGTCCGGGTGCGCGGAGTGTTCGATCTTGACGACGTCGGCGCCGAGGTCGCCGAACAACCGCCCGGTGTCGGCGCCGACCACGATCACGCCCAGATCCAGCACGCGGATGCCTTCCAGCGGCAGCCCCTGGCCCCGGCGCTGCCGGGTGGAAAGGACGGGCGCGGTGCCGAGACGGTCGCTGCCGGTGGCCGGGGTGTCCGGCGCGCTCGCCCGGTGCCCGTCGATCTCGCTGACGCCGACCGGTACCGGGGCGGGCACGCCCGGGGCCAGCTCCACGTCGCGGAAGAAGCCGCGCGCGGTGAAGTGATCGGCGTTGAGCGCCTCCGACAGAGTCAGCACCGCCGCGGTGGGCACACCGTGGGCCTGGCCCGCGCGCTCCAGCTCGGCGCGGGTCTTGTCGGCACAGAAACTCTCGATCGCCTCCAGCAGGTGCGGTGAGTGGAACCGTTTGCCGAGCTTGTCGTAGGACGGGTCGGCGAACTCTTCGGGGCTGCCCATCAACGCGAACATGCCGTGCCACTGGCGCTTCGACAGGATGCAGATGCGGACGTGGCCGTCCTTGCACGCGATGATGGGGTAACGCTGCCGCTCGGCGTCCCAGTTCCGCTGCTGAGCGCTCAGCGCCACCCCGGCCGACGCGCTGCCGGCCGTGCCGAACGGCGGATCGAGGGTCTGCATCGCGCCGTCGAGCACCGAGAAATCGATGAGATCGCCTTCGCCGGTGCGCAACCGGTCCAGGAACAGGCTGAGCGTCATCACCGCGGCCTGCGCGGCGGCGACCTGATAGGGCAGGTCCGCCGGCGGGATCAAGGGCTCCCGCCCGGGGATGCCGGACCGCGACAGCTCACTCGAAAGGGCGTGCAGCACAGGGCCGGTGGCCTGCCAGCCGCAGTACTCGTTGTCCCGCCCGAAGTCGCTGATCGACAGGATCACCAGCGCCGGGTGCGCGGCCCTGATGTCGCGTACAGCCAGCGTCGCCTCGGCGGGGGAGCCGGGGCGGGTGTTCTCGATCAGGATGTCGGCGTCGGCCAGCAGCGCGGTGAACTGGTCATGTCCGGCGGCGGTGGCGGGATCAAGGTCGGCGGTGGCCATTCCGTGCCGGTTGATCGCGGTCTGCACGTCGATCGAGTCGATGTGCGGCCCGACCGGTTCCTCGCCGGTCACCCCGCGCAGGCGCAGAACCGTCACCTCGGCGCCCAGGTCGGCGAACAGGCGGGCGACGGCCGTCATCGGACCGGTGCTCAGATCCAGAATCCGAACACCGGAAAGCGGTGGGTCGTAGCTCATGTGATCAGTTCTTCCGGATCTCGCGGAACGGGATGTCACGGTCGACCTCGGGCTCCTTGGGCAGCCCGAGCACGCGCTCGCCGATGATGTTGCGCTGGATCTGGTCGGTGCCGCCGCCGATCGAGGTGAAGAACGCGTTGAGCGTCAGGAAGTTCACCTCGTCGGCCTCGGCGTTGTCCGGCCCGGCCAGCAGCGCCTCGGCGCCGATGATGTCGGTCTTCAGCCGGGCCTCGGTGTGCAGGATGCGCGATGTCGCCAGCTTGCCCAGCGACATGACCGGGCTGGCGGTGCCCTGCTTGGCCTCGGCCTTGGCACGGGCGTTGTTGAGGCCGTTCAGTTCTCGCAGCGCCAGCACATCGGCCAGTGACCGGCGGATCGCGGCGTCGTCCAGCTTGCCGTGTGCGCGGGCCATCTCGACCAGGCTGTTTCCGCGGGACTGCTTGCGGTGCAGGCTGGTTCCGGAACCCATGATGGACCGCTCGTAGGCCAGCGCGGTCTGCAGCACCCGCCAGCCGTTGCCGACGCCACCGACCACGTAGGCGTCGGGCACCTTGGCGTCGGTGATGAACACCTCGTTGAAATGCGAGTCGCCGGTGATCTGCACCAGCGGCCGAATCTCGATGCCCGGCTGGTTCATCGGCACGATGAAGAAGGTGATGCCCTTGTGTTTGGGCACATCCCAGTCGGTCCGCGCGATCAGCAGCGCGTACTGGGAGGTCTGGGCGCCCGAGGTCCACACCTTCTGGCCGTTGATGATCCACTGGTCGCCGTCGCGCACCGCGGTGGTGCGCACACCGGCCAGGTCCGAACCGGCGCCCGGCTCGCTGTAGAGCAGGCAGGTGCGCGACTTCTCGGTCAGGAACTCGTGCAGCAGATCGGATTTGAGCTGATCGGTGCCGAATGCCAGCGTGGTGTTGGCCGGGATGCTGAACTTGTCCTGGCAGGCGCCGGGGGCGCGGACCGCCCGGAATTCCTCGGCGATCACCTTGGCCAGCTTGTTCGGGTAGGCCCGGCCGTACCACTGCCTCGGGTAGGTGGGTGCGCCGTAACCGGCCGCGACGACCTTGTCCAGCCAGGCGATCCGCTCGGGCGTGCTGACCCACGGGTCATCGGACTTGGGCAGCGTGACACCGGTCCAGTTCCGGGCCAGCCATTCGCGGACCTCGGTGCGCAGTTCGTCGGCGCTGGGCAGATCGACTTCGCTCATGGTCATGCGCCTTTCGACAGCAGGTAGCGTTCGCGGTGCAGTCCGGAATCGCCGAACAGTTGCAGGCCGGAGCGGGCCCGGCGGACGTACAGGTGGCAGGGGTGTTCCCAGGTGAAGCCGATGCCGCCGTGCATCTGCACCGCGGCCATGGTGGTCTTGACGTAGGCCTCGGCGCAGGCGAACCCGGCCAGCGCCACGGCGCCGTCGCGGGCCTCGGCGGTGGTGTCTTCATCGGCGAACTGCGCCGCGGCGTTCTGGGCGGCGGAGGTGGCGGACTCGACCTCCAGCAGCAGGTCGGCGGCCATGTGCTTGAGCGCCTGGAAGCTGCCGATCGCCCGGCCGAACTGGATCCGGGTCTTGAGGTAGTCGACGGTCATGTCGAAGATCCGCCGGGTACCGCCGACCTGCTCACCGGCCGAGGCGATCACGGTGTAGTCCAGCGCGTCCTTGACGGCTTCCCAGCCTGCGCTGCCGAGCCGGCGGGCAGGGGTGTCCGCGAACGTGAACGTCGAGAGGCGCACCGTCGGGTCGAACACCGTCACTGCCGCGCGGTCGAAACCCGCTGCGTCCGTTTCCACCTCGAACACACCGATGTCGTCGCCGGTCCGGGCGACGACGAGCACCAGATCGGCGACCTGCCCCCAGGTGACGTAATGCGCGGTGCCGGTGAGGGTTCCGTCGGTTCCGGCACGCACATCGACTCCCTCGGGCGTCCACGTGCCGGCCGGTCCGGTCAGCGCGACCGTGCCGATCGACGTGCCGTCGGCGAGCGCGGGCAGCAGTCGTTGCCTGTCCTCGTCCGATCCCGCTGCGTTGATCAGCGCGACGGTCAGCACGGCACTGGAGATGAACGGCGCGGGCAGCAGGGCGGTCCCGGTCTCCTCGGCGACAGCCTCAAGCTCGAGGGCGCCGAAACCGAGCCCTCCGAACTCAGGGTCGACGAGCATGCCCAGCACACCCTGGTCGGCCAGGCGTCCCCACAGCTCGCGATCGAAGCCGTCGTCGGACTCCATCACCCGCCGTACGTCTGCCTCGGTGCACTTGTCGGCCAACAGCTCGCCGACCGCGGTGCGCAGTTCTGCGCGCTCGGCCACACTGATCGTCATCGTCAACCGCCTCTCCTGGCTTGCCACCCCATGCTCGGTGGCGGCGGGCCCCGTGTAAATCACGAATCCGGACACCGGCTGATTTCCCGTTGGGACATGCCCTCGGGCGACAGGTTTCCCAACCGCGCACGTGCCGGTGAGCTGTTCGGTCGTTTACAGCGCCCGAGCGGCCCGAACACAATCGGTGCCACGACATTGCGGTCCGACAAGGAGCACACGACGCATGAGCGATCCCACGGCGGCCATCGCCGGCCTCGGCATCACCGAGCAGGGCAAGGTGTACGGCCCGACGGCGCGGCAGTTCGCGGCCGAGGCGGTGCGCCGCGCAGCCGCCGACGCCGGACTCCAGATGTCCGACATCGACGGCCTGATCGTCTCCGGTGGGATCAAGGCCCGCGTCGGTATCGAGCTGCAGAACACGCTGGGCCTGGTCGACCTGAAGTTGCTCACCGCGATGCAGGGGTTCGGTTCCACCGCCGCGCAGATGGTCCAGTACGCGTCGATGGCCGTGCAGTCCGGCATGGCGAGCACCGTGGCGATCGTGTGGGCCGACGCGCCGCTGAAGGAGAAGTCGCGCTCGTCGGCGGCGTACTCGGGGGCGAGGTCGCTGCCGCGGGGCTTCGACGGGATCACCGCGTCCAACGGCATCATGTCGCCGACCACGATGTACGCGCTGGCGGCCCGCAGACACATGAAGACCTACGGCACCACCTCGGATCAGTTGGGCCACATCGCCGTCGCGCAACGCGCCTGGGCGCAGTTCAACCCCATCGCGCAGTTCTGCGGGACGCCGTTGACGCTGCAGGAGTACCACGACAGCCGCTACATCGCCGAACCGTTCCACCTGTACGACTGCTGCCTGGTGAGCAACGGCGGGGTGGCGGTCATCGTGACGTCGCTGGAGCGGGCCCGCGCGCTGCGGCAGCCGCCGGTGCGCGTGCTGGGCTGGGCGCAGGCACACCCGGGCCGGGCCGGTATCCGCAACGACGACTTCGGTCTGGTCAGCGGCGCGGCCCAGTCGGGTCCGGCGGCGCTGAAGATGGCCCGGACCACGCTCGACGAGATCGGGGTCGCCCAGATCTATGACTGCTACACGTTCACCGCGCTGCTGACCCTGGAGGACTACGGATTCTTCCCCAAGGGCGAGGCCGGTCCCGCGATGGCCGAGCCCGGCATGATCGGCCCGGGCGGGCGAGTGAAGTTCAACACCGGCGGTGGGGAACTGAGTTCGTTCTACATGTGGGGGATGACGCCGCTGCACGAAGCCGTGGTGCAGGCGCGCGGGCAGGGCGGCGGGCGTCAGGTCGACGACCACGACCGCGTGCTGGTCTCCGGCAACGGCGGCATCCTCGACTACCACTCGACCCTGGTGCTGGGCACCGACAACTGAGCAAGGAGCGCGACTTCACATGCCCGTCTTCCCCATTGAGCGCGATGCCGCCTCGGCGGAGTTCCTGGACGGCACCAGGCGCGGCGAGTTCCTGCTCGTCCGCGACACCGAGACCGGGGAGATCCTGCCGCCCCAGTTCGACGTCTCCGGGCAACCTGAGCGCTACACCCGGGTGCCCGCCGCGGGCACCGGAACGGTGGTCAGCTGGTCGGTGGTGCACCAACGGGGTTTCGACGGCCAGGTGCACATGCTGCCGGTCGGCATCGTCGAGCTCGACGAGGGCCCGTGGTGGTGGACGTCGTTTCCGGGAGCCGACCCGCAGGCCGACCTGTTCGGGGTGCGGGTGAAGGTCGCCTTCGAACTGCTCGGTGACGGCGATGCCGCCGAGGCGATCCCGTACTTCGAGGTGGCCTAGAGTCCACCGGCCGGGGTCGCCAGCTGTGTCGGCTGATCGTGGCCGCGCAGCGTGACCGTCTCGCCGAGCTGCCAGCGCGCGCGTTCGTCCTCGGTGGCGCCCGCCACCGTGTCGGCGGCGGCCACCACCAGATGCGGCTCGTTCTTGGCCAATTCGCACAGCCGGGCGGCCTCGTTGACCGGCTCGCCGATGACCGTGTACTCGAATCGCTCCTTGGCGCCGACGTTTCCGGCCACCACCTGACCGGCGGCCACGCCGATGCCCGCCCGCAGTTCCGGGATTTCTTCGCGCAGCCGCCGCGCCATGGCACGTGCGGCACTCAACGCCTCGGTCTCGGCGTTGTCCAGCGAGACGGGTGCGCCGAACACTGCGAGCACCGCATCGCCTTCGAACTTGTTCACCAGTCCGTGGTGGTTGTCGACTTCTTCGACGACGACGTCGAAGAACCGGTTGAGCAGTTCGACGACCTCGACCGCGGGCCTGCTCGTGACGAGCTGGGTGGACCCGATGATGTCGATGAAGATGACCGCCGCGTGGCGTTCCTCGCCACCGAGCTCGATGCGCTGTTTCTCCGCGGCCAGCGCGACTTCGCGGCCCACGTGGCGGCCGAACAGGTCACGCACCCGTTCGCGTTCGCGCAGGCCGTGCACCATCGAGTTGAAACCGCGCTGGAGCTCGCCGAGTTCGGTGCCGTCGAACACCACCAGGTTGCAGTCCAGATCGCCCTCCTCGACCTGTTTGAGCGCCGAGCGCACCACCCGGACCGGGGTGGCGATGAGCCACGACAGCAGCCACATCAGGACCAGTCCGAAGACCAGAGCGACGATGGCGATGATCATCACCGCCACCGCGAACTGGGTCGAGCTGAGATTCTTCAGGGACAGCGAGAAGACCGCGAGCAACAGGATGCCCAGCACGGGCACTCCGGAGCTGAGCAGCCACACCGTCATGGTTCTGCCCATGACACCGTGGGCCAGCCGGCGCGGCGGCCGGCCGGCCTCGAGCGCCTGGGCGGCGATCGGCCGCAGCGCGAACTCGGTGATCATGTAGCACGCCGTGGCGACCACGATGCCCGGGAAACCCACCGCGAACAGGAACCGCGGGATGAACGCGGTGTCCTGCAGGCCGTACAGCAGCGTCAGCAGGAAAGTGCCGACGCCCCACAGGAACAGCAGCTTCTGCGCCACCCGCGCCGGGGCCAGGAACACGTTGCGCTGATCGGCGCCGGTCGGGCGGCGCTCCTCGATAGCCCAGCGCAGTGAACCGACGGTGCGCGAGGTGATCCACGCCGTGCCGAGGATCAGCGCGAGCACCATGAAGGCGGGGGTGACACCGAAGGTCAACCACGCCGGCGCGTCGGAGAAGACGCTCGGCACCGGGATGGCGACCGTGTTGAGCAACAGCGACACCGCGATGCCCAGGATGTTGGTGAGCAGGATGAAGACCGTCAAGATCACCTGAATGCGGATGCGGCGGCGGGCCTGGCTCTCCTCGGGCTTGCCCAACAACCAGGAGCCGTAGTCCGGCGTGCCCAGCCGTCCGCTCTGCCGCGTCACCCGCTCCAGCACCCGGCCCAACCGATACGGCACGCTCTTGGTCGCGTTCATTGTGGCGTCAGCCTAGTGACCCGGTGGCCGCCATCTATGGTGGTTCGGTGCGCCTCGTCATCGCCCAGTGCACCGTCGACTACGTCGGAAGACTCACTGCCCACCTGCCTTCGGCCCGTCGGCTGTTGTTGTTCAAGGCCGACGGCTCGGTCAGCGTGCATGCCGACGACCGTGCCTACAAGCCCCTGAACTGGATGTCTCCGCCCTGCTGGATCGTCGAGCAGCCCGACGGCGAGACCCCGGTGTGGGTGGTGGAGAACAAGGCCGGCGAGCAGTTGCGCATCACGGTGGAGGGGATCGAGCACGATTCCAGCCACGAGCTCGGCGTCGATCCGGGATTGGTGAAAGACGGCGTGGAGGCCCATCTGCAGGCGCTGCTGGCCGAGCACGTCGAACTGCTCGGAGCCGGATACACGTTGGTGCGCCGCGAATACATGACCCCGATCGGACCGGTGGACCTGCTGTGCCGGGACGAGCAGGGGCGCTCGGTGGCGGTGGAGATCAAACGACGCGGCGAGATCGACGGCGTCGAGCAACTCACCCGCTACCTGGATCTGCTCAACCGGGACTCGCTGCTGGCGCCGGTGGCCGGGGTGTTCGCCGCGCAGCAGATCAAGCCGCAGGCCCGCACGCTCGCGACTGATCGCGGAATCCGTTGTGTGACTCTGGATTACGACAAGATGCGGGGCATGGACAGCGACGAGTTCCGACTCTTCTGATGAGTGGTTGGCGCTGATGGGTAAGCGGCGCGCGCCGCGCAGGCCCGCACCCGTGCGCGATCCGTTGCCGGGGCCGCGACGGATCGAGCCCGGCGCCGATGGCACCGACTACGAGGTCCGTCCGGTGCCCGCCGCGCGCGCGGTCAAGGTTTACCGGTGCCCGGGGTGCGACCACGAGATCAGGCCCGCCACAGCACACCTCGTGGTGTGGCCGGACGGTTCCGACGGTGTCGACGACCGGCGGCACTGGCACACCTCGTGTTGGGCGCACCGCCGCACGCGCGGGCCGACGCGTCGCTGGTCGTAGTGCCCGCGTGCTTAGTGTTCGGCGTCCTCGCCCGAAGCCGGCTCCACGAGCTCGATGAGCACGCCACCGCCGTCTTTCGGGTGGATGAAGTTGATCCGTGAGTTCGCGGTGCCGCGGCGGGGGGCGTCGTAGATCAACCGCACGCCCTGCTCGCGCAGACGTTCGCTGAGCGCATCGATGTCGCTGACCCGGTAGGCGAATTGCTGCAGCCCCGGGCCGCGCTTGTCGAGGAACTTCGCGATCGTCGAGCTGTCGTCGACGGGAGACATCAGCTGCACCTGCGGGCTGCCGACCGGGGCGCCGCGCACCGACAGCATCGCCTCGCGGATGCCCTGCTCCTCGTTGACCTCTTCGTGCAGCACGATCATGCCGAGATGGTCGTGGTACCACTTGATCGCGGCGTCCAGATCGGGCACGGCGATGCCGACATGGTCGATTCCGGTCACCAGCGCAGTGGCCAGTGCCGGACGGGCGTCAGTCTGCTCGGCGGTCATAACGCAAAGGTAACCTAACAAGATCAGTTTCGAATAGCTTGTGCGCGCGTATAGCCTCTTTGCAGCCGTCTGAAACAAGTCTGGAGGTCGTCATGACGACATCGGTAATCGTTGCTGGAGCCCGTACGCCGGTAGGCAAACTCATGGGTTCGCTCAAGGACTTCAAGGGCAGCGATCTCGGTGCCGTGGCGATCAAGGGCGCCCTGGAGAAGGCCTTCCCCGGCGTCGACGACCCTGCTCGTCTCGTCGAGTACGTGATCATGGGCCAGGTGCTCTCCGCCGGCGCCGGCCAGATGCCCGCCCGCCAGGCCGCCGTCGCCGCCGGCATCCCGTGGGACGTCGCCTCGCTGACGATCAACAAGATGTGCCTGTCGGGCATCGACGCGATCGCGCTCGCCGACCAGCTCATCCGCGCGGGCGAGTTCGACGTCGTCGTCGCCGGCGGTCAGGAGTCGATGAGCCAGGCACCGCACCTGCTGGTCAACAGCCGGTCGGGATACAAGTACGGCGACGTCACCGCGGTCGACCACATGGCTTACGACGGCCTGCACGACGTCTTCACCGACCAGCCGATGGGCGCCCTGACCGAGCAGCGCAACGACGTCGACCAGTTCACCCGGGCCCAGCAGGACGAGTACGCGGCGGCGTCGCATCAGAAGGCCGCCCGGGCGTGGAAGGACGGGGTGTTCGCCGACGAGGTCGTGCCGGTCGAGATCCCGCAGCGCAAGGGTGACCCGATCGAGTTCACCGAGGACGAGGGCATCCGCGCCGACACCACCGCCGAGTCGCTCGGCGGCCTGCGTCCCGCGTTCCGCAAGGACGGCACCATCACCGCCGGGTCGGCGTCCCAGATCTCCGACGGGGCGTGCGCGGTGGTCGTGATGAACAAGGCGAAGGCCGAGGAGCTGGGGTTGACCTGGCTGTGCGAGATCGGTGCCCACGGTGTGGTCGCCGGCCCGGACTCCACGCTGCAGAGCCAGCCCGCCAACGCGATCAAGAAGGCCGTCGCCAAGGAAGGCATCTCTCTGGACCAGGTCGACGTCATCGAGATCAACGAGGCATTCGCGGCCGTCGCGCTCGCCTCGACCAGGGAACTCGGGCTGGACGAGGCCGCGGTCGCCGAGAAGGTCAACACCAACGGCGGTGCGATCGCCATCGGACATCCGATCGGGATGTCGGGCGCCCGCATCACGCTGCACGCGGCTCTGGAGCTCGCGCGCCGGGGCTCCGGCTACGCGGTGGCCGCGCTCTGCGGCGCGGGCGGACAGGGCGATGCGCTGATCCTGCGCCGTCCCTGACGCCGGGCGCTCGTCAACGACACGTTGTAGTAGCCGGTCGGCCGGTCGGGCACAATGGCCGGTATGACTAGCGCATACGACCTCCGCACCGCGGCGGGCTGGTTCCGGTTGATCGCGTTCGCCGAAGCGGTCAGCTGGGTCGGTCTGCTGATGGGGATGTACTTCAAGTACCTGCATTCCGCGCCGACCGAGATCGGGGTGAAGGTGTTCGGCCCCGCGCACGGAGCCGTCTTCGTCGCGTTCGGTGCGGCCGCGTTGGTCGTCGGGATCCTCAACAAGTGGGGCATCGGAACCTGGTTGCTGGCGTTGCTGGGCAGCATTGTGCCGCTGGGCAGTGTGATCTTCCTCATATGGGCTGATCGCAGCGGTCGGCTGGGGTCCCAGCCGGTCTCGGCGGAGCTGGGTCGACCGGGGGCATCGGTACCCGAATCGACGTGACAAAATTGTTCACGTGACACGACCTGGACCCCGAATCTCGCCTGCGCTGGCGGGAGCTGTCGACCTGTCGGCGCTCAAGCAACGTCCCGCCGCCGCGTCCGGCACGCCGGGCGCAACCCCCGGCGGCGTGGAGATCACCGAAGCCAACCTCGAAGCCGAGGTGCTCGTCCGCTCCACCGAGGTACCCGTGGTGGTGCTGCTGTGGTCCCCCCGCAGCGACTCCAGTGTCCAGCTCGGCGAGGCGCTGGCGGCACTCGCCGCCGCCGACGGCGGGAAGTGGGCGTACACGACGGTCAACGTCGACACGACCGCACGGGTGGCGCAGATGTTCGGTGTCCAGGCCGTGCCGACGGTCGTCGCCCTGGCCGGCGGTAGGCCGCTGTCCAGTTTCGAGGGCATGCAGCCGCCCGAGCAGCTGCGGCGCTGGATCGACTCGCTGCTCGACGCGACGGCCGGAAAGCTCGCCGGCGGCGCCGAATCCGAGGGCGAGGAGACCGTCGACCCCGAGGTCGAACAGGCCCGCGCGTATCTCGACGCCGGCGACTTCGACGCCGCGCGCAGTGCCTATCAGGCGATCCTCGACGCCAACCCGGCCCATCCCGAGGCTCAGGGCGCGGTGCGCCAGATCGCCTTCCTGCAGCGGGCGACGACCCACCCCCGGGATGCGATTGCCCTCGCCGACGCGTCACCGCAGGACATCGACGCCGCCTTCGCGGCCGCCGACGTCGAGATCATGCAGCAGGACATCGCCGCGGCGTTCGCGCGGCTGACCGCCCTGGTGAAGCGCACGGCGGGCGATGACCGCACGAGGGTGCGTACGCGGCTGATCGAGCTCTTCGAGTTGTTCGATCCGGCCGACCCGGAGGTCGTCGCCGGTCGGCGCAACCTCGCCAACGCCCTCTACTGATACCGGCGAAACCGCATTCCACGCGGTCCCGGCTCCGGATTGGGCGCGTGGAATGCGATTTCGCCGAAAAGTCGGTCAGGGTGCCTCGGGCTCGAACCACAGCGCGGACAGCGGCGGCAACACCATCACCGCGGACGCCGGCCGGCCGTGCCACGGTTCGTCGGTGGCCTCGACCGCTCCGTAGTTGCCGATGCCCGATCCGTGATAGCTGTCGGAATCGGTGTTGAGCACCTCGCGCCACGTCCCGGCGTGCGGCAGGCCCAGCCGGTAGCGGGCATGCTCGGAACCCGAGAAGTTGAACACGCAGGCCATCATCGACCCGTCGTCACCGAACCGCAGGAAGCTGAGCACGTTGTTCGCCGAGTCATTCGCGTCGATCCACGAGTAGCCCTCGGGCTGGGAGTCCCGTGACCACAGCGCGCGCCGGTTGCGGTAGATGGCGTTGGCGTCGGTGAGCATGCGCAGGATGCCGTCGGAGAAGCCCTGCTCGTCGAGCTGGAACCAGTCCACCCCGCGTTCCTCGGACCATTCGGCGCGCTGACCGAACTCCTGCCCCATGAACAACAGCTGCTTGCCCGGGTGGGCCCACTGGTAGGCGAGCAGACTGCGGATGCCCGCGGCCTTCATGTGGTCGTCGCCCGGCATCCGGCCCCACAGCGTGCCCTTGCCGTGCACCACCTCGTCGTGACTGATGGGCAGCACGAAGTTCTCACTGAACGCGTACAGCAGTGAGAACGTCAGCTCGTGGTGGTGGTAGCTGCGGTGGATCGGGTCGCGCTTGATGAACTCCAGCGTGTCGTTCATCCAGCCCATGTTCCACTTCATCGAAAAGCCAAGTCCGCCAAGGTTGGTCGCGCGGGTGACGCCCGGCCACGAGGTGGACTCCTCGGCAATGGTCACGATGCCGGGGCTGATCTTGTGCACGGTGGCGTTCATCTCCTGCAGGAACTGCACCGCTTCGAGGTTCTCCCGGCCGCCATAGATGTTGGGGGTCCAACCGCCCTCGGGTCGCGAGTAGTCCAGGTAGAGCATCGACGCGACGGCGTCGACCCGCAGTCCGTCGATGTGGTACTCCTGCAGCCAGTACAGCGCGTTGGCCACCAGGAAGTTGCGCACCTCGGCCCTGCCGAAGTCGAACACGTAGGTGCCCCAGTCCAACTGCTCGCCCCGTCGGGGATCGCCGTGCTCGTAGAGCGCGGTGCCGTCGAAACGGCCCAGGGCCCACGCGTCCTTGGGGAAGTGGGCGGGCACCCAGTCCACGATCACGCCGATCCCGGCCCGGTGCAGGGTGTCGACAAGATGGCGGAACTCGTCAGGCGAGCCGAAGCGTGACGACGGCGCGTAGTACGACGTGACCTGGTAGCCCCACGACCCGCCGAACGGGTGCTCGGCCACCGGCAGCATCTCGACGTGGGTGAAGCCGTGCTCGACGAGGTAGTCGGTGAGCTGCTCGGCCAGTTCGGTGTAGCTCAGGCCCGGTCGCCAGGAACCCAGGTGCACCTCGTAGGTGCTCATCGGCTCGAAGACCGGGTTACGCAGCGCGCGCCCGCTCATCCATTCGTCGTCGCTCCAGGTGTAGTCGCTCTCGAACACCCGGGACGCGGTCTGCGGCGGCACCTCGGTGGCGAACGCCATCGGGTCGGCGCGGTCGGTCACCGCGCCGTCGGCGCCGTGCACCCGGAACTTGTAGAGTCCGCCCTCGGGGAATCCGGGCCAGAACAGTTCCCACACGCCGCTGGAGCCGAGCACCCGCATCTGGGCTTCGTTGCCCCAGTGGTTGAAATCGCCCGTCACGCTGACGCCCTTGGCGTTGGGCGCCCACACGGCGAACGACACGCCGTCGACCTCGCCGTCGGCGGTGGTGAAGCTGCGCGGGTGCGCGCCCAGGATCTCCCACAGCCGCTCGTGCCGGCCCTCGGCGAACAGGTGCAGGTCCACCTCACCCAGCGTGGGCAGGAACCGGTAGGCGTCGGCGACGGTGTGCACGAACGCCGACTCGTCCTCGGAGTACTTGATCTGGAACCGATAGTCGATCAGGTCGGTGAACGGCACCGCGACGGCGAACAGGCCGGATTCGATGTGCTGCAACGGATACCGGTTCCCGCCGATGAGCGCGACGACCTCGACCGCATGCGGGCGGTAGGCGCGGATCACCGTATGGTTGCCGTACTCGTGGGCGCCCAGGATCGAGTGCGGGTCGTGATGCTCCCCGGCCAGCAGCCGGTTCAGGTCGGCGGTGTGCGGCCGCAGGTGCGGGCTGTCGACCTGGTTCTCCAGATTGGACGCGTTGGTCATGTCGTCACTCCCTACGCAGAAGGTTGGCTCGTTGATCGGCGGGAACCTGCGGCATGTTGAACACGTGCGCCACGGCCCGTGCCGGATCCAGGCGCACGTAATTGGCCTGGCCCCACTGGTATTCCTCGCCGGAGATCTCGTCGCGTACCCAGTAGCGGTCCTGTTGCTCCATTCCCAGCGCTTGCATGTCCAGCCACAGCGTTCCCTCTTCCGGGCCGAACGGGTTGATGGTGACCACCACGAGCACCTGATCGCCCGACACCGGGTCGAACTTGCTGTACGCCAGCAGCGCGTCGTTGTCGATGTGGTGGAACGTGATCGTCCGCGACTCCTGCAGCGCGGGATGGAGGCGACGGATCTCGTTGAGCCGGGCGATGAACGGCTCCAAGGATTCACCGTCGGCCACCGCGGCCTCGAAGTCACGGGGCCGCAACTCGTACTTCTCGGAGTTCAGGTACTCCTCGCTGCCCTCGCGCACGGCGCGGTGCTCGAACAGCTCGAACCCCGAGTACATCCCCCATGTGGGGCTCATCGTCGAGGCGAGAACCGCCCGGATCGCGAACATTCCGGGACCGCCGTGCTGCAGGCTCTCGTGCAGGATGTCGGGGGTGTTCACCCACAGGCTCTGCCTGCAGTAGTCGGCGTGTTCGGCGATGGATTCGCCGAACTCGGTCAGCTCCCACTTGGCCGTGCGCCAGGTGAAATACGTGTAGGACTGCGTGTACCCGAGCTTGGCCAGGCCGAACAACCGCGCCGGACGGGTGAACGCCTCGGCGAGGAAGAGCACGTCGGGGTCGACGTTCTTCACCTCGCCGATCAGCCAGGCCCAGAAGTTCGGCGGCTTGGTGTGCGGATTGTCGACCCGAAAGACCTTGACCCCGTGCGACACCCAGTACAACACCACCCGCAGGACCTCTTCGTAGAGGCCGGTGGGATCGTTGTCGAAGTTCAGCGGATAGATGTCCTGG
The DNA here is from genome assembly GCF_001552715.1 of Mycolicibacterium vaccae NBRC 14118 = CIP 105934. GTDB lineage: Bacteria > Actinomycetota > Actinomycetes > Mycobacteriales > Mycobacteriaceae > Mycobacterium > Mycobacterium vaccae. Next base: position 22,441 of record NZ_BCRS01000065.1, read on the forward strand.
TACTTCTTCGGCGGATTCTCCGCGTAGGCGATGGTGCCGTCGGGCAGCACGGTGAACCACTCCGGGTGCTCCCGGGCCCACGGGTGGTCCGGCGCGCACTGCAGTGCCAGGTCCAGGGCCACCTCGAGGCCCTCGTCGCGCGCGGCGCCGACGAACTCGTCGAAGTCCTCGATGGTGCCCAGATCCGGGTGCACGGCGTCGTGCCCGCCCTCGTCGCTGCCGATCGCCCACGGGGACCCGACATCGCCGGGGGCGGCGGTGACGCTGTTGTTGCGGCCCTTGCGGTGCACCTTGCCGATGGGGTGGATCGGAGGCAGGTACACGATGTCGAAGTTCATCCTGGCCACCCGCGGCAGCGCCTTGGTGGCGGTGGCGAATGTGCCGTGCACGGGGTTGCCCGCGCTGTCCCAGCCGCCGGTGGAGCGCGGGAAGAACTCGTACCAGGAACTGAACCGGGCCAACGGACGGTCGACCCAGATGCCGTACTGCCTGCCCCGGGTGACGAATTCGCGCAGCGGATACTCGTCGAGCAGCGCGGTGAGGTCGGGCGCCAACGCCGCCCCGGCCCGGTAGAACGGGTCGCCCGGCTCGCGCAACCTGGCGGCCGCCTCGGCCAGCGGGAAACGGTCCTGCCGGGGCACGCCGGTGGCGGCGCGTTCCAGCAGTCGTGCGCCGACCTGCAGGTCGTTGTCGAGTTCGCCTTCGCTCTGGCCGGCTTCGAGTTTCGCGGTCACGTTCTTGCGCCACGTCGCCAGCGGGTTGCCCCACCCGTCCACGCGGAACGTCCACAGTCCCACCTCGCCCGGGACGAACTGTCCGTGGAACACGTCGGGAGTGCGCCCGGTGTGCATCGGAAGGGCCTGCGGTCGCACTCGCGGAGACGGGTTGACCACCTCGTCGATCGGCACCGCCTCGGCGGGCCGCACCCGCCCCGGGGGCTCGTCGGCCAGCGGGGGATAAGTGGTCCCGTGGTAGCGGACCACCAGCGTCGCGTCCACCGCGTCGTGGCCCTCCCGCCAGACGGTGGCCGTCACCGGGACCACCTCACCGACGACCGCTTTGGCCGGGAAGCGTCCTTCCGACACCACGGGCTGGACGTCATCGATCTCGATACGACCGGCGGTCACGCGATCACTCCCTGGCACTCCCTAAAGTTTCGATCACCTGCGCGGCGACTGCCACGCTCCTTGCCTGTCGCGCCCTATACCCACCGTAGTGTCCGGCTCAACCTTTCGTCGGGCATCACCTTTCGCCGGACACCGGGGTTTGCGCGCACCGCGGGCATCAGGTCTTCGCCCGCCCGCGGGCGTGACCCCACCCGGCGGCGGGTTCACGTCAGTAAGGTGAATTCGCGTGAAAGCTCTCCGCCGGTTCACCGTCCGCGCCCATCTGCCCGCGCCGCTGGCCGCGCTCGAGCGGCTCTCGGTCAATCTGCGCTGGTCCTGGGACAAACCGACCCAGGATCTGTTCGCCGCGATCGACCCGCGGTTGTGGCAGCAGGTCGGGGACCCGGTGGCGCTGCTCGGCCAGGTCGGTCCGGCCCGGCTGGAGGAACTGGCCGCCGACGAGTCGTTCGTGCAGCGACTGAACGCGCTGGCCGCGGACCTGGACGACTACCTGACCAGGCCGTTGTGGTACCAGCAGCTCGCCGGGGAGAAGGCCACCGAACTGCCCAAGGGCATCGCGTACTTCTCGATGGAGTTCGGGGTCGCCGAGGTGCTGCCCAACTACTCCGGCGGTCTCGGGATCCTGGCCGGCGACCATCTGAAGTCGGCGTCGGATCTCGGTCTGCCGCTGATCGCGGTTGGGCTGTACTACCGCTCCGGGTACTTCCGGCAGTCGCTCAGCGCCGACGGCTGGCAGCACGAGAGTTATCCGTCGCTGGATCCGCAGGGACTGCCGTTGCGCCTGCTGACCGACCCCGCGGGGGCGCCGGTGCTGGTCGACCTCGCCCTGCCGGCCGGAGCGGAGCTGCACGCGCGGGTCTGGATCGCTCAGGTCGGCCGAATTCCGTTGCTGCTGTTGGACTCCGACGTTCCGGAGAACGAGCACGAGTTGCGTTCGGTGACCGACCGGTTGTACGGCGGCGATCAGGAGCACCGGATCCGGCAGGAGATCCTGGCCGGTATCGGTGGGGTGCGTGCCATTCGGGCGTTCACGGAGCTGGAAGGCCTGGCCGCTCCGGAGGTGTTCCACATGAACGAGGGGCACGCCGGCTTCCTGGGCGCCGAGCGCATCCGCGAGCTGACCGGGGCCGGTCTGGACTTCGACACCGCGCTGGCGGTGGTCCGCGCATCCACGGTGTTCACCACCCACACGCCGGTGGCCGCGGGCATCGACCGGTTTCCGGTCGAGATGGTGCAACGCTATTTCGGGCCGGCGACCGACGCCACCGCCTCCGGTGGTTCCCGGCTGCTGCCCGGGGTGCCGCTGGAGCGCATCGTGGCCTTCGGGGCGGAGGACGATCCGACGAAGTTCAACATGGCGCACATGGGTCTGCGCCTGGCGCAGCGCGCCAACGGGGTGTCCCTGCTGCACGGGCGGGTCAGCCGGGCGATGTTCAACGAGCTGTGGCCGGGATTCGATGCCGACGAGGTGCCGATCGGCTCGATCACCAACGGTGTGCACGCACCGACCTGGGCGGCGCCGCAGTGGCTGGAACTGGGACGCGAACTGCTCGGCAGCGGGGACTTGAGCCCGCTGCGGGAGATGGAGTCCTGGTCGCGCCTGCAACAGGTCGACTCGGGCCATCTGTGGTGGATCCGTTCCCAGCTGCGCGCCGAGCTGATCGACGATGTGCGCGCCAGGCTGCGTAGGTCGTGGCTGGAACGCGGTGCCGCAGATGCTGAACTCGGTTGGGTGGCAACGGCCTTCGATCCGAATATTCTCACCATCGGCTTCGCGCGCCGGGTGCCCACCTACAAGCGGCTGACGCTGATGCTGCGCGATCCGGAGCGTCTGACGCGATTGCTGCTCGACGACAAGCGGCCGATCCAGCTGATCGTGGCCGGCAAGTCGCATCCGGCCGACGAGGGCGGCAAGGCACTGATCCAGCAGATCGTGCGGTTCGCCGACCGGGCCGATCTGCGGCATCGCATCGCGTTCCTGCCCGACTACGACATCTCGATGGCGCGCAAGCTGTACCACGGCTGCGATGTGTGGCTGAACAATCCGCTGCGTCCGCTGGAGGCGTGTGGCACGTCGGGGATGAAGAGCGCGCTCAACGGCGGATTGAATCTGTCGATCCGCGACGGCTGGTGGGACGAGTGGTACGACGGCGAGAACGGCTGGGAGATCCCCACCGCCGACGGCCTCGCCGACGAGGGCAGGCGCGACGACCTGGAGGCCGCCGCGCTGTACGACCTCCTGGAGCGCGCCGTCACGCCGAAGTTCTATGACCGCGACGAGGCGGGAGTGCCGACGCGGTGGGTTGAGATGGTGCGCCACACGCTGCAGGTCCTGGGTCCCAAGGTGCTCGCGTCGCGCATGGTGCGCGATTACACCCAGAAGTACTACCTGCCCGCCGCGGAAGCGCTGCGGCAGGTCATCGAGCCCGCGCAGACCGGTGCGCCGGAGTTCGCCGTGCCGTTCGGCGCGGCGCGCGAACTCGCGCAGTACCGCAGGCGCGCCCACCAGGCGTGGCCGCAGATCAAGATCACCGACGTGGACAGCTACGGGCTCCCCGACACCCCGTTGCTGGGGTCCGAGTTGACCCTGACCGCCCAGGTGGCGCTCGACGGCCTGCGGCCCGAGGAAGTCACCGTGCAGGCCGTGGTGGGACGTGTCGACGCCGGTGACGCGCTGATCGACCCGGCCACCGTGCAGATGGTCCACACCGGGACGGCGGAGAGCGGCGACGAGATCTTCACCGCGACCACACCGCTGGCGGTGGCCGGCTCCGTCGGCTACACCGTGCGGGTGCTGCCGCACCACCGGCTGCTGGCCGGCGACAACGAACTCGGTCTGGTCACCTCGGCGTGAGGTCGGGGCCGCTCAGGCGAACCGCTTGAAGCAGCGCTCGGCGTCGCCGAGGACACCGACGCGGAATGCGTCGATACGGGAGAAGCCCGACGGGACGGAGTCGCCGTTGACGTCACTGGCCACCAGCCCGTTGGTCAGGATGCCCGACACCGCCTCGTCGACGTCGCCTGCGGTGAGCGCGACCGTCTCACCGTCGGGCGTGATCACCTCCTGGGTCATCTTGACGGTGGCGACGCCGGTCAGGCACGCGGTGCGCAGCGCGGTCTCGGCGTCGTCGAGCGGCAGGCTGCCGCGTTCCCGCTGCAGCGCCAGCATGTATCGCGACACCAGCACCGAGTAGGCCACGTTGTCGCCTGCGGCCAGTCTGTCGGCGGCGCGCGGATCGGCCTGCGCGCCCATTTCCTCCAGCCCGGGAAGGTCGACGACGATCGTGTTGGTGTCCGGGCAGTAGGAGGCCGGCGGACTCGCGCGCACTCCGGGGCAGTCCGAGGCTGCGTCGGCGTCGAAGCTCAGTGCGGGAGGGTCTTTGGGAGAGAACAGGATTCCCATCGCATCGACGATCGCGCGCACCGAACTCTCGGTGATCGGCAGCTCGCCGGTGCCGTCCTCGGGCAGCAGGACGGGTAGTTCTCCGCGCCGCTGTTCGATCTCGTCCATATCGATGCCCACGCAGGCCTGCGGTCCGTCGGTGAAGCCGAACTGGAAGGCCGACAACCGCTCGAAAGCCGAACCGTGCGCGTTGAACCCGGCGTCGGGGTCGCCCTCGGACTGCACCGGATCGCGGAACGACACCACACCGGCGAGCACGTTGTTCAGACCCTCGCCCGTGCTCAGGGTGAACCGCGGTGAGGAGTCCTCGGCGACCCACCGCATGTAGGTGCCGGCGAAACAGTCGGCCTGCTGCTCGGCGACCAGGGTGGGAGTGTCGTTGCGAGCCAACCCGGCCAGGCGCGAGATCGCGTGCCCGTACTCGTGGGCCAGCACCATCACCACACCGATGTCGCCGTAGGCCTTCTGGAGTCCGGGCAGCAGTTCGCCGCGGTCCCAGCCGAGTGTCCGTTCGGGGTAGCAGTAGCCGGCGTTGACCAGACCGAAGGTCTCTGTGCCGCAAAACGTTCCGTCGAACTCGTTGGCGTTCCAGGAGATCAGCTCGGCCACCGGCCGGAACCGCTCGTCGAAGGTCTCCTGGTACGCGGTCGCCCAGTAGTCCTCGATGTCGGTGACCGCACTGGCGGCGAGCTCGTCGATGGCGCTGCCGTCGGTGCCCTCGGGGTCCCGGGCGGGGCCCTCGGCGCCGGGCCGCACTCCGGTCGGACCGTCGGTCGCGGGCATCCCCGCCACCCGGAAGGGATCGTCGAAGATCGATACGGCGTTGCCCTGCAGCGTGGTCGCGCATCCGGAGGCGGCCAGCAGCGCGCAGGCGGCGACCGCGACGGCGAACGTCGTGCTCGGGCGTCTCGACGGACCCATGACCGTCGCCTTTCGTCAGTGCCGCTGGTGGATGACCACGGGCGACCGAACCTTCAGCCAGGATAGTGACTGCGCGTCGCGACCCGTCGGCATCGCCGATCCCCACGGGCTCATTGCACGGCGCGCAGCCGCTGCAGCGCCGCGCGCACCGCTGCGCCGTCGGTCGTCGCCCAGAACGGCGGCAACGACGCGCGCAGGTAGCTGCTGTAGCGCGCGGTGGCCATCCGGGAGTCGAGCACGGCCACCACGCCGCGGTCGTCGACGCGGCGCAACAGCCGGCCTGCGCCCTGGGCGAGCAGCAGTGCCGCGTGGCTGGCGGCCACGGCCATGAAACCGTTGCCGCCGCGCGCGGCGACCGCGCGCTGCCTGGCGGTCAGCAGCGGATCGTCCGGACGGGGGAACGGGATGCGGTCGATGAGCACCAGCGACAGCGACGGCCCGGGCACGTCGACGCCCTGCCACAGCGACAACGTGCCGAACAGCGAGGTCTGCTCGTCCTCGGCGAACCGCTGCACCAGCGCCGAGGTGGTGTCCTCGCCCTGGCACAGGACCGGGGTCTTGAGGCGTTCGCGCATCACCTCGGCGGTGGCCCTGGCGGCACGCATCGACGAGAACAGCCCCAGCGTGCGACCGTCGGCGGCTTCGATCAGCGCGGTGATCTCCTCGAGTTGCTCGGCCGAACCGGTGCCGTCGCGCCCGGGGGCCGGCAGGTGCGCGGCGACGTAGAGGATTCCCGCCTTCTTGTGGTCGAACGGCGACCCGACGTCCAGCCCCCGCCACCGGCCTGCGCCACCCGCCTGGGCGGGTTCGCCGTCCCGGTCGCGGCCCCCGGTCAGGCCCCAGGCCGAGGCCATCGCGTCGAAACTGCCGCCGATGGTCAGTGTCGCCGAGGTCAGCACCGCGGTCGACGGCCCGAACAGTCGGTTGCGCAGCAGGCCGGCCACCGACAGCGGCGCGACCCGCAGGATCGCGCGGCTACCGGACCTGGCGTCCTCGATGTGGTCGAGCCAGACGACGTCGGTGCGCTGCGGGATCGCAGGCACGAACGAGTCCAGAATCCGGGCGGCGGTGTCGCAGACATCGGTGAGCGCGGTGGCCGCCTCCGCCCGCGCCGACGTCGTCTTCGGATCGTTCGGGGCGGTGTCCACCGCGGTGCGGGCCGCGTGTGCGGCATCGCGCAGTGCCGTCAGGCAGGTGCCCAGTTCCTCGTCGAGCACGTCCAGGCGGCCGGGTTGCGCGTCGAAGATCGCCGACGAGAACGTCGCCGATGCCGCCTCCAGTCGCTCGGCGAGTTCGGCGTCGACCACGCGGGCGGCGCGCCGGTGCGCGACCCCCAGCAACGTCGCGGACAGCTCCGCGGTCGCCACCGCGGTGACCCGGTCCACCAACTCGTGCGCCTCGTCGACGACGAGCAACTCATGCTCGGGCAGCACGTTGGCGTCGCCGATGGCGTCGATGGCCAGCAGTGCGTGGTTGGTGACCACGACGTCGGCCTCGCCGGCCAGGCCGCGTGCGCGCTCGGCGAAGCACTCGGTGCCGAACGGGCAGCGCGACATCCCGATGCACTCGCGCGCCGACACGCTGACCTGCGCCCAGGACCGGTCCGGTACACCGGGTTTGAGATCGTCACGGTCACCGGTGGTCGTCGTCTCCGACCACTCGGTGAGCCGCACGACGTCACGGCCGAGCGTGCTGCTCGGCACCGGCGAGAACAACTCCTCCTGGGGCAGGTCGTCCGGCGTTCCGGCTGCGGAGCCGTTGTGGATCTTGTTCAGACACAGGTAGTTTCCGCGACCTTTCAGCAGCGCGAAGGAAGGTCGACGGGGCAGCGCGCCGGCGAGTGAGTCAGCCAGCCGCGGCAGGTCGCGATCGACCAGCTGCCGTTGCAGCGCGATGGTGGCGGTGGAGACCACCACCGGCCGGTTCTCCGAGAGCGCGTGCGCGATCGCGGGCACCAGGTAGGCCAGTGACTTGCCGGTGCCGGTACCGGCCTGGACGGCGAGATGCTCACCGGTGTCGAACGCGCGCGCGACGGCCTCCGCCATCGCGATCTGGCCCTCACGGGTGGCGCCGCCCAGTCCGGCGACCGCCGTGGCCAGCAGGTCGGTGACCTCCACCGGCGTCTACCTCGGGCCCCGTGCGGGCGCGATCATCCGGGTCGGGATCGCGGGGTCACCGTGGGACAGGCTCAGGCCGTCCCACGGCAGGCTGTGCAGGCCCTCGCCGACGAGCGCCCGCGCGCGGTCCAGCCCGAGATCGGCGACGGGTTCGCCATCGCGGACCAGCGGGATGGTCAGGTCGCGCCGGTCCAGGTCGGCCGGCACCGGCGGTGGGCTGCCCGCGGGATGCACCACCTCTTCGACGACGGTGCCCGAACGCTTGGCGAGTCTGTACGCCTGCTTGCGCCCGCCATGAGATCCCTTGTGGGTACTGCGTTTTTCGACCGCGATCCCGTCCACCTCGACCAGTTTGTAGACCATGCCCGCGGTGGGGGCGCCCGACCCGGTCACCACGGAGGTGCCGACGCCGTAGAAGTCCACCGGCTCGGCGCGCAAGGCCGCGATCGCGAACTCGTCGAGGTCGCCCGAGACCACGATGCGGGTCGCGGTGGCTCCGAGCCGGTCCAGCTGTTCGCGGACCTGACGGGCCAGCACGCCCAGATCGCCGGAGTCGATACGCACCGCGCCCAGCCCGCTGCCCGCGACCTCGACCGCGTTGGCGACGCCCGCGGTGATGTCGTAGGTGTCGACGAGAAGGGTGGTGCCGACGCCCAACGCGTCGACCTGGGCGCGGAAGGCGGCCTTCTCCCAGTCGGCGGGGGTCCCGTGCACGGTGGTGTGCAGCAGCGTGAACGCATGGGCGCTGGTGCCGAGCGCGGGCACGCCGTGGCGACGCGCGGCGGCGAGGTTCGACGTGCCCGCGAAGCCGACGAGGTAGGCCGCGCGCGCCG
>NZ_BCRS01000066.1 GCF_001552715.1 Mycolicibacterium vaccae NBRC 14118 = CIP 105934
CGCTGCCCCGCCGGCGGCCGCGCCCGCGCTGTGGTCGATGCTCGGCGCGGCCCGCCGCGACGCCGATGCGCCAACCATCGGCGACGCCGTGAGTCCCGCCGTCGAGACCTCGATCGTCTACACCCCGGAGCCCACGTTCTTCGACAAGGTCACCCTCGTCGCGCTGCGGGTGCTGCGCGGTATCTCCAAATTCATCGGCATCGATCTCTACGGCCAGATCGGCAAGCTGCTGTCCAGCGCCAGCCCGCCGTGGTTCGTGAAGTTCGGCCTCGATGTGCGGCGCACCGAGTTCGCGGTGTCGGAGGACAACGTCTGGAAGGTCTGGGAGTTCCACCCACCCAACCCGACCGGCAAGACCGTGGTCGCCGTCCACGGCGGGGGGTTCATCCTCGAGCCGATCCTGTTGCACTGGATCGACTACTCGAACATGGCCCGCGAGACCGGCGCGACGGTCCTCGTCCCGATGTATCCGTTGGCGACGACCACCGACGGCACCGCGACCAAGGTCGTGCCCGCGATGGCGCAGTACATCTCCGCGCAGATCGACCGGTACGGCGCCGACAACGTCAGTCTGTACGGGGATTCGGCCGGCGCGATCCTGGCCGCGGTGGCGGTGCGCGAGTTGATCCTGGCCGGCAGATCCGTTCCGGCAAGCATGGTGCTGGTGTCGATCACTCCGGACGCCTCGCTGTCCAACCCGGACATCCGCACCATCGACCCGGTCTTCGACCTCGACAACCTCGACTTCTACGACGCCGCGAACCACTGGAGCCACGGCCTCGACCGCCGGGACCCGATGCTCAGCCCGCTGTTCTTCGAGGACGAGGTGATCGCCGGGCTACCGCCGACGACGATCTATCAGGGCGCACTGGAGTTCTCCCTCCCCGACACTTTGTTGCTGCACGAGAAGTGGTCGGCCGCAGGCGCGGTGATCTCGACGGTGGTCGGGCAGGGCCAGATCCACGACTGGGCGCTGGGTGTGCCGATCAACTCGCAGTCGATGAAGGTCCGCCCCGACATCTACCGGCAGCTCGGACTCAATACCGTTGCGGCAGGACCGAAGACGATCACCACCGCGCCGCCCTCGTCCGGCGACAAGTTCATCGTCGGACTGCTGCGCACGCTGCGCTGGATCAACGACGTTACCGGCATCAAGATCCTCAGCGGGATCGCCGGTGGCTCCACCAGCACCACTCCCCCGTGGCTGTTGACGCTCGGCCTGAAGGTCACCGAACTCGAGCACAACGGCTGGACGGTGTGGGAGTTGGCTTCTCGCAAGCCATCCGGTGAATACGTGGTGGCACTGCACGGCGGCGGTTTCGAGGCCGAGGCGACGGTGCTGCACTGGTCGGATTACGCGCAGATGGCCCGCGAGACCGGCGCCACGGTGCTGGTGCCGATCTATCCGATGGCGCCGCCGAAGAGCACCGGGACCGCGGCCACGCTGGTGCCGCCGATGGCCGACTACCTGAAGTCGTTGATCGACGCGCACGGCGTGGACAACGTCAGCCTGTACGGGGATTCCTCGGGCGGCTCGTATGCGGTGCTGGTCGTGCAGGAGTTGGCCCGCCGCTGCAAGATTCAGGTGACGTGCGTGGTGTCGCAGTCTCAACCGTCGCGGATGGTGCTGGTGTCGCCTGCGCTGCACCTGACGTTGCGCGGGCCGGAGATCGACGCCATCGACGATCCGATCCTGCCGCGGCGCGCGCCCGGTGAGGGCCCACGCTGGAACGGCGACTGGGACATGGACGATCCGCGGGTCAACCCGATTAACGGGGACCTGACCGGTTTGCCGCCGACGACGGTGTACATCGGCACGATCGAGAAGCTCTATCCCGGCGTGCTCGCGTTCCGCGACGCGGTGCTGGCGCAGGACCCGCAGGCCGATCTGACGGTGATCATCGGCGACGGGCAGATGCACGGGTGGGCGCTCGGCGGCATCGTGGTCAACTCACAGGCCCCGGTGTGGCGGTCGAATGTGTACCGGCAGCTGGGTCTGCTGCCCACCGACGCGGCGCGCTACGTCACGCTGCAGGTCGCCTGACCCGAAATCCCTAGGCGCCGATGCGGTAGGACTGCAGCACGACGGTGTCGTGCGGCGGGTCGAGAAACACCCGGGTGCTGGTCCGGTCCGCGGCGAACGCCATGTTCAGCTCGATCCCGGTGCGGTACGGGCCCGGCGGCAGCTCGGGCTCCAGCACCTTCTGCACGGCGGGCACCTGCCCGCTGTCCTCTGAATCATGTTCGGTGACAAGAGTATTCATCGTCTCGGGAGTCACCTGGACGACAGCGTCGATCCAGACCACCTTCGTCCTGGGCTTTTCGACCGTTCCGGTGTTGTCCCACCGGATCCACGACGCCGAGACCGGCGTACCGAGGGCCGGGAACGTCTCGGCCAGCTCGGCGGTGTCGTGGCGCACCTCCGGCGCGGGGCGGGTCGTGCTGACCTCGACGTTCTCGGCCTGCTCGGCAGGCTGGCCCTGACATGCCGTCAGGGCCAGCGCAAAGCCGAGCGTCGCCGCTCGAAACAACTTCTTCACGTTTAGTAGCGGTAGTGCTCCGGCTTGTACGGGCCCTCGACGTCGACGCCGATGTACTCCGCCTGCTCCTTGGTGAGCTTGGTCAGCGTGCCGCCGAGCGCCTCGACGTGGATGCGCGCGACCTTCTCGTCGAGCTGCTTGGCCAGCCGATAGACCTCGTTGTCGTACTCGTCGTTCTTGGTCCACAGCTCGATCTGGGCGATCACCTGGTTGGAGAAGCTGTTGCTCATCACGAACGACGGGTGACCGGTCGCGTTGCCGAGGTTCAGCAGACGACCCTCGGACAGCAGGATGATGGACTTGCCGGTGTCCCCGAACGTCCACTCGTCGACCTGCGGCTTGATGTTGATCCGGGTGGCCCCGGACCGCTCCAGGGCGGCGATGTCGATCTCGTTGTCGAAGTGGCCGATGTTGCCCAGGATGGCGTGATCCTTCATCGCCTTCATGTGCTCGAGGGTGATGATGTCCTTGTTGCCGGTCGAGGTGATCACGATGTCGGCGTTACCGATCGCCTGCTCGACGGTGACGACGTCGTAGCCGTCCATCAGCGCCTGCAGCGCGTTGATCGGGTCGATCTCGGTGACCTGCACACGCGCGCCCTGGCCGACCAGCGACTCCGCGCAGCCCTTACCGACGTCGCCGTAGCCGCAGATCAGCACCTTCTTGCCACCGATGAGGGCGTCGGTGCCGCGGTTGATGCCGTCGATCAGCGAGTGGCGGGTGCCGTACTTGTTGTCGAACTTGCTCTTGGTGACCGAGTCGTTGACGTTGATCGCCGGGAAGGCCAGCTCACCGGCTGCGGCGAACTGGTACAGGCGCAGCACGCCGGTGGTGGTCTCCTCGGTGACGCCCTTGACCGATTCGGCGATCTTGGTCCACTTGGTCTTGTCGGTCTCGAACCGCTCGCGCAGCAGGTTCAGGAAGACCTTGTACTCGGCCGAATCGTCGTCCTCGGCGGGCGGCACGACGCCGGCCTTCTCGAACTGCGCACCGCGCAGCACCAGCATGGTGGCGTCACCACCGTCGTCGAGGATCATGTTCGCCGGCTCGCCCTCCCAGGTGAGCATCTGCTCGGCGGCCCACCAGTACTCCTCGAGGGTCTCGCCCTTCCACGCGAACACCGGGACGCCCTTGGGCTCCTCGGGGGTGCCGTGCGGGCCGACGACGACGGCCGCGGCGGCGTGGTCCTGGGTGGAGAAGATGTTGCAGCTGGCCCAGCGCACCTCGGCACCGAGGGCGGTCAGCGTTTCGATCAGCACCGCGGTCTGCACGGTCATGTGCAGCGAGCCGGAGACCCGCGCGCCCTTGAGCGGCTGGACTTCGGCGTATTCCTGGCGCAGCGCCATCAGGCCGGGCATCTCGTGCTCGGCGAGGCGGATCTCTTTACGCCCGAACTCGGCCAGCGACAGGTCGGCGACCTTGAAGTCGATCCCGTTGCGGACGTCGGCGGTCAGAGCAGTCATGTAGAGCCCCTTTTGTGTTTCGTCAATTGCCTGTGAGCGCACGGGTGCGCGCTGTGGCTAAACCCGTGCGAACAACCCCGGCCTGCGGGCTCGCGGGACAGGCGCTTCAGCGCGCTGCCGGCCAGGGGCGTCTATGACACCGTAGCGCCTCGGGCCGCACACCAGGTCACGGCCGTCGGTCACCAGCGGTTCTCAGGTCTCGAGGACCCCATACCGCTCGGCGAACGGCGTCATCAGTCGGGCCAGGTCGCGGGCCACGTCGTGGTCGGCCTCCGGCGGCATCGACACGTAGCTCATCGCCAGCCGGACGATGGCCCGGGCCAGCACGCCGGCGTCCTCCTCGCTGCTGTGCACCCAGCCGGTCATGAACGTCTCGGCCAGCCGCGCCGAGCAGTGGTTGATGATCGGCGCGCTGTCGGTGGTGATCAGCTGCAGCAGATCGGGCTTGGAGGTGCCGGTCAGCAGTGAGATCACCAGCGGGTCGGCGGCGGATTCGGTGAAGAAGTCGCGGAACCCTTGCAGGAACGCGGCGTACACGTCGCCGACGTTGTCGTCGATGGCGCTGTGGATCTGGTCGACGAGCCGGTCCGCCAGCCGCATCGCGTAGCCCTGGGCCAGCCCCTGCCGCGAGCCGAACTCGTTGTAGATGGTCTGGCGGCTGATGCCGGCGGCCTTGGCGACGTCGGAGAGCGTGATGTTCGACCAGTCGCGGTCGAGCAGCATCTCCCGCATGCCGTCGAGGATCGAGTCGCGCAGCAGCACCCGCGACGCCTCGGCATAGGAGATGCGCTTGTCGCTGGGGCTGCTCACACGCGCGACAATAACGCCTCCCGCGGCGGCGAGGGCCGCCGCCGCGGTCACGACGGGCCGCCGGGTGCGGTCACGGCCGGGCGACCTCGACCATGTCGAAGTCCGATTTGGCCGCGCCGCAGTCCGGGCAGCTCCAGTCGTCGGGGATGTCGTCCCAGCGGGTGCCCGGCGCGATGCCGTCCTCGGGCCAGCCTTTGGCCTCGTCGTACTCGAATCCGCACTGCACGCACACGAACAGCTTGTAGTCCATCGCTCTGCCTTTCTTTTGTCGCTTTGTTTCCCGAGAGTGCGCTCAGAGCGACCGCTCGCGCTTTTCCGCGCTCTGAGCGCACTCTCGCTGTGGTTCACGCCGGTGCGAAGTCGACCTTCTCCCGGACCGCGCAGTCCGGGCAGCACCAGTCGTCGGGCACCTGCGCCCATCGAGTTCCTGCCGGAAACCCTTCGCGGGGTTCACCTTTGGCTTCGTCGTAGACGTAGTCACAGCCGGGGCAGCGGTAGGTGCTCACGCCCCCTGCTCCTCGCCCGCGCCGTACCGGGCCAGCACCTTGTCGCGGACCCGCGGGTGGATGTTCACCCGGCTGAGATCACCGTCGTAGTGCGCGAGCACCCGGTGGTCCATCACCTTGCGCCACAGCGGCGGGAAGTAGGTCAGCCCGATCATCGACGCGTAGCCGCTGGGCAGGTTCGGGGCGTCGGCCATGCTGCGCAGCGTCTGGTAGCGCCGGGTGGGGTTGGCGTGGTGATCGCTGTGGCGCTGCAGGTGATACAGGAACAGGTTGGTGACGATGTGGTCGGAGTTCCAGCTGTGCGACGGCGCGCACCGCTCGTAGCGGCCGCTCGCGGTCTTCTGCCGCAGCAGGCCGTAGTGCTCCAGGTAGTTCACGGTCTCCAGCAGCGTGAAGCCGAACACCGCCGAGATGACGATGTACGGGAGCAGCGCCCAGCCGAACACCGCGATCAGCACGCCGTAGAACGCCACCGACATCGCCCACGCGTTGAGCACGTCGTTGGACCAGTGCCACTTGCTCTTGCCGGCCCGCTCCAGACGCTTGGCCTCCAACTCCCAGGCCGACGTCAGGCTTCCGAACACGCTGCGCGGCAAGAATTCCCAGAACGTCTCACCGAACCGGGCCGACGCCGGGTCTTCCGGGGTGGCGACGCGGACGTGGTGGCCGCGGTTGTGCTCGATGTAGAAGTGGCCGTAGCAGGTCTGGGCCAGGGTGATCTTGGCCAGCCACCGCTCCAGCGAGTCCTTCTTGTGTCCCATCTCGTGGGCGGTGTTGATGCCGACCCCGCCGAGCATGCCGACCGACAGCGCCAGGCCGATCTTGGCCGGCCAGCTCAGCCCGCCGTCGAAGCCGAGCCACCCCAGGTCCGCGGCGGTGAACAGGTAGGCGCCGAAGATCACGCTGGCGTACTGGAACGGGATGTAGATGTAGGTGCAGTAGCGGTAGTACTTGTCGTTTTCCAGCCGCTCCATCACCTCGTCGGGCGGGTTCTGGCCGTCGGGGCCGAACAGCCGGTCCAGCGTGGGCAGCACGATGTAGAGCAGGATCGGGCCGATCCACAGCGGCACCTGTGCCGCGGCGTGCCAGCCGAGCTGGTTCAGGGCCCAGATCAGCGGCAGCATCACGAACAATGCTGTCGGGGCGATCAGGCCCATCAGCCACAGGTAGCGCTTCTTGTCGCGCCACTGTTCGGCATCTGTGTCGGTTACGTCGGAAATCTCTGGTGCGGTCACCCGATGGCCTCCTTGTTGTGAGTGCGGTCACCTCGTGGCGTTGACTATATGACGTACTTTGTCGGTTGTCTAGACACCAACCCTCCTTTTGTAAACGCATGCCTCGTGAATCGGGCGCGCAACGCGACACGGCGGGTGCTTCAGCGCGCCGAAATCGCCCGGCGGATCGAGGCGACGACGCGCTCGGGGTATTCGGTGAGGTCCAGCCAGGTGAATCGCAGCACCAGCCACCTGGACAGGACGATGTCGTTCTGGCGCTCGCGGTCGATCTGGAATTCGTCGGCCCCGCTGTGGAAGGCGAACCCGTCGATCTCGATGGCGACCTTCGGCCCGGGGAAGCCCACGTCGACGCGGTAACCGCCGACCCGGTAGTTCGCCTCCCACCCGGTGAATCCCGCGCCGCGCAGCAACGAGTGCAGCAGTCTCTCCGCCGGCGAGCGGGCTCCGCCGTCGGCCGCCTGCAGCAGCAGCCGGGACCGCGGGGCACCGGTGCGCCCCTTGTTGCGCAGGTGGGCGCGCCACAGGCTCGCGAGGTCGACGTGACGTTGCAGTGCGTTGTCCATCAGCCTGGCGCCGCCCCCGCGATGCACGGACGCCTCCACCACGGTCAAGGGCAACGACGTGACCTGCAGGCCTTTCAGCTCGACGACGTCGGCCGGATCCAGATCTCGCCGTCTGACCCGCGTGCCGTCGTGACGACGGCCGTGACTGTCGCGCGGCACCGTCACTTCGGCGACGGCCGGGGCGAAGCGACTCAGGCCGTGCCACCAGGCCGCGGTCAATCCACTCGCGACGGCACGCTCTCCATGCCCCCAGACCGCCGCCCGGATTCGGGCCGCGTCGGAGAAGGGCCGGTCGTCGACGAAGTACACCCCGCGGCCGCACCGGCGCCACAGTCCGGACTGCACGCGACGCTGGACTGTTCGCCTACTGAGCCCGGCTGCGCGCGCCTGGTCGTAGGTGATCACGCCATCGTGGCGCCGCAAGTAATCGCTGAGCATGTCCCATCGGACGCAGCAGCCGGCGATCCGGTTCCCTCACCAGCGAATCGGGCGCGCTATGCGACGGGCGAGGTGCTTTCGCGCGCCCGATTCCCCAGGATGGAGTGGCGGCGCCCGTAGACGAAGTACACGACCACGCCGATGGCCATCCAGACCAGGAAGCGGATCCAGGTCAGTCCGGTCAGGTTCAGCATCAGCCAGACGCACGCGATGATCGACACGATCGGCAACAGCGGCACCAGCGGCGTGCGGAAGCCCCGCTTGAGGTCCGGCCGCGACCGCCGCAGCACGATCACCCCGGCCGACACCAGCACGAACGCGAACAGCGTGCCGATGTTCACCATCTCTTCGAGCTTGCCGATCGGGAAGACGGTCGCGGTCACGGCGACGACGAAGCCGACGATCAGCGTGATCCGCACCGGTGTGCCGCGCTGACCGGTCTTGGCCAGCTGACGCGGCAGCAGCCCGTCGCGCGACATCGCGAACAGCACCCGGGTCTGCCCGAGCACCAGCACGATCACCACGGTCGTCAGCCCGGCCAGCGCCCCGATCGAGATCACCTTGGCCGCCCAGTCCACGCCGTTCAGCGAGAACGCGGTGGCCAGGTTCTGGGTTTCGGCCTCGCGCAGTTCGGTGTAGCTGACCATGCCGGTGAGCACGACCGCGACCGCGACGTAGAGGACGGTGACGATGGCGAGCGAGGTGAGGATGCCGCGCGGCACGTCGCGCTGCGGGTTCTTTACCTCCTCGGCGGTGGTCGCGACGATGTCGAAGCCGATGAACGCGAAGAACACAATCGACGCGCCGGCCAGCACGCCGTACCAGCCGTAGTGGCTGCCTTCGGCGCCGGTCAGCAACGAGAACAGCGACTGCTCGGTGCCCGATCCGCCCTGGCCGCTCTCGGGCGACGGCACGAACGGCGTGAAGTTCTCGGTCTTGATGTAGAACGCGCCGACGGCGACCACCAGCAGCACCACCGAGACCTTGACCGCGGTGATCGCCAGGCTGATACCGGCCGACAGTTTGGTGCCCATCGCCAGGATCAGGGTGACGAGCGCGATGATCACCAGCGCGCCCCAATCCAGTTCGAAGCCCGCCACTTCCGTGACGCCACCGCCGAAGTTGAAGACGGTGCCGAGGTAGCTGGACCAGCCTTTGGCCACGACGGCCGCCGCGACGGCGAACTCCAGGATCAGGTCCCAGCCGATGATCCAGGCGACGAACTCGCCGAACGTCGCGTAGGCGAAGGTGTATGCGCTGCCCGCGACCGGCACGGTCGAGGCGAACTCGGCGTAGCACAGCGCGGCCAGCGCGCAGGCGATCGCGGCGAAGATGAACGACACCGAGATCGCCGGGCCGGTGAGGTTGGCGGCGGTGGACGCGGTGATGGTGAAGATGCCGGCGCCGATCACCACCGAGACCCCGAAGACGGTCAGGTCCCACCAGTTCAGATCTTTGCGGAGGCGGGTGTCGGGATCGTCGGTGTCGGCGATCGACTGCTCCACCGACTTGGTCCGCCGTCGGTTGACCGTCTGCGAACCCGGCTCCTGCGCCATCGACCGTCCTCTTTTCGTCATCGCCTCAGCGGAATCTACCCATTACCGTTGACTCCAATGACTCGGACCGCCAAACACGCGATCGTCATCGGGGCCAGCCTCGGCGGCCTGTGCGCGGCGCGGGTGCTCTCCGAGGTCTGTGACCGTGTCACGGTGTTCGACCGCGACCATCTTCCCGACGTTCCGGCCCACCGGCCCGCCGTGCCGCAGAGCAGGCACGTGCATCTGTTGATGGCGCGCGGCGCGCAGGAGTTCGAGTCGCTGTTCCCCGGCCTGCTCGCCGACATGGTCGCCGCGGGCGTGCCGATCCTGGAGAACCGGCCTGATTGCATTCATTTCGGTGCGGCCGGCCACGTGCTGGGCACCCATCACCGGCTGCAGGACGAGTTCACCGCCTACGTGCCGAGCCGGACCCATCTGGAATGGCAGATCCGGCGCCGCACCGCCCGGTTGCCCAACGTCGCGCTGCTCGATCGCGGGGTGGACGAGCCGGTGCTGCAGGACGGTCGGGTCACCGGGGTGCGGACCTCCGACGGCGCGACGGTGCCCGCCGATCTGGTGATCGATGCCACCGGTCGCGGCACCCGGCTGCCTGCGTGGTTGGCGCAGTGGGGTTTTCAGCGCCCCGACGAGCAGACCGTCGACGTCGGGATCAGTTACGCCACGCATCAGTTGCGCATTCCCGACGGGCTGGTCGCCGAGAAGGTGGTGGTGGCCGGGGCGTCGCGGGCCCAGCCGCTCGGGCTGGGCATGTTGTGTTACGAGGACGGCACCTGGGGGCTGACGACGTTCGGGGTGGGTAAGGTCGCCCCGCCGACGGACTTCGACGGCATGTGCGAGCTCGCCGACGAGGTGCTGCCGGGACATCTCAGCGCCGCGGTGCGCAGCGGAGTGCCGCTGGGTGAGGTTGCGCTGCACAAGTATCCGACGAGCCGGTGGCGGCGTTACGACAAGCTGGAGAGATTCCCCGAGGGCATTCTGCCGTTCGGCGACGCGGTGGCCAGCTTCAACCCGACGTTCGGTCAGGGGATGACGATGACGTCGTTGCAGGCCGGCCATCTGCGCCGGGCCCTGCAATCGCCCGACCTGCAAACCGAATTCTTCCGCGCCACCGCCAAGACCACCTATCCGGTGTGGACGATGAACGCGATCGGCGACCTGACGTTGCACAACGCACACGGCCCGATGCCGTGGTGGTACCGGCCCGTCGGCGGGCTTTTCGACCAGTTCCTCGGCGCGGCGGAGACCGATCCTGTTCTCGCGGAGTGGTTCCTGCGCCGGTTCAGCCTGCTCGACAGCCTCTACATGGTGCCGTCACCGCGGTTGATCGGCCGCGCGGTCCGGCACAACATGGCGCTGTGGACTAGATCCCTACGGTCACCCGGAACATCCGGAACGGCTCGTCCGCGACCAGCCTGATAGGTCCGTCATCAGCCGAAACCCAGGCTGCCGCACCCTTTTTCAGCACCACCGAGTCCGTCTTGGCGCGCACCGTCGCCGCGCCCTCGGTGCACAGCAGGATCTGCGGACCGTCGTGCCGGGCGGGGGTGTCGATCTCGTGCCCCACCTGGTCGCTGCCGATGCCGAGCACTGACACCGAGAACTCGGGGGCGGGCGTCGGATAGATGATCTCCGCGCCGTCCCGGTGACTCTCGGGGGTGACGAAGATGTCCTCGGCCGGGGTGAAGTCCAGTACCCGCAGCAGCTCGGGCACGTCGACGTGCTTGGGGGTCAGCCCGCCGCGAAGTACGTTGTCGGAGTTGGCCATCACCTCCACCCCGATGCCGTGCAGGTAGGCGTGCAGGTTGCCGGCCGGCAGGTACAGCGCCTCCCCCGGCGCCAGTGACAGCCGGTTGAGCAGCATGGAGGCCAGCACGCCGGCATCACCGGGATAGCGCTCGCCGAGCTCCAGCACCGTCTTGGCTTCGCGCGCGAATTCCTTTGCTCCCGAACGCACATAGTTGATGGCGCCGTCGATGACCGCGGGCACCAGCACGTCGAGGTCGGGCTGCGGGAAGGTGATCCAGGTGGTGAACAGTGCGCGCAGGCCATCTTCGTCGCGCTGTCCCTGCAGCAGGTTGATGAACGGGTCCAGGTCGGCGACGCCGAGGGCCTGCATCAACTCGACCGAGCGGGCGGCGTTGCGGAATCCGGCCAGCGCCTCGAACTGGCTCAGCGCGACGATGATCTCGGGCTTGTGGCTGCGGTCGCGGTAGTTGCGGTTGGGCGCCGAGACCGGGATGCCCATCCGGTCCTCCCGGCTGAACCCCTCGACGGCCTGCTCCATGCTGGGGTGCGCCTGCAGCGACAGCGGCTCGTCGGCGGCGAGCACCTTGACCAGGAACGGCAGGGTGTCGCCGAAGCGGGCGCGCACTGCGGGGCCCAGCTCACCTTCCGGGTCGGCGCGCAGCGCGTCGAGCAGGGACCGTTCCCCGTCGTCGGTCTCCAGATATGCCGGGTCCCCGGGATGCGCCCCGAACCAGAGTTCGGCCTCGGGATGCGCCGTGGGACTCGGCGCGCCGACGAATTCGGCTATCGCGGTCCGCGAACCCCACGCGTAGGTCCGGACCGCGCCTTTCAGCAGATGCACTCGTCTCAACCTCGAACCAGCCGCTGGTAGACCGCCGCCATTTCAAGCCGGACCGCCAACAGCGCCAATTGTTGTTCGGGACGTGTCGCTCCGGGCATCGTTGCTGAGCCCGGCTCACCTTCCCCCCCGGTCACCGCGACGTCGGGGACGTCGTCGGCGTTGACGACATGGACGTCGTCGAACCCCCTCAGCCGGGCGGACATGGCGGGCCGCTCGGCGTCGGTGGTCAGCACGAGAGTACATGTGCGGTTGGGCAGCGGCCCGTCGATCTCCTCGTCGTGGAAGATCGACGCCGCGCCGCCGGTTCGGCCCCAGCCGGATCCGATGGCGCCCAGCGCATCGTTCAACTCCACTGCGGCCACGCTCTGATGTCCGACGCGCAGCATCACCGCGACGGCGTGGCGGGCCAGCGCGAGCGTGGCGGTGGAGTCGCCGGCGATCACGACTTCGCGGTCGCGCATGCGCTGGGTGAGGCCCTTGGCCGGATTGGTGAAAACCTCACGCCCGGCGCTGTTTCGGAACGCCTCGGCGTCCAGCGCGTCGGCCAGCGCACTCAGGTCGAGCGAGTAGCCGGGGATGACCACCTGCAGCGCGGCCAGCCCGACGGCCAGGTACCGGGCTAAGTTGACGTCGTCGGGAACCGGGAGCCGGGGCGGCAGCGCCACCGCGCGTCCGGCGGTCGCGTCGCGCAGCGGCCCCTCGTAGGGCGCCGCGACGATCACCCGGCTGCCGCGGCGCACGGCGGTCGCGGCCGCCGACGTCAGGGCAGGGTCGCCGGGGTCGTCCCCGGCGATGACCACCACGTCGAGGGCGCCGATCCAGGGCGGTGCCTCGGAGGCCAGGACCAGTGGCGCGCCGATCGTGCCGCCGAGCTGTGCGGAGAGCATGGCTCCCGCGGTCTCGGCGTTGCCGGCATTGGCCACCCACACGAGTGTGCGGGGCGGCGAGTCCGAGCGGACCGCGTCGAGGTCGCCTTCGTCGAGCGCTGCGGCGGTGGCCCGCACCTGCGCGCCGGCCATCGACGCCGCCCGCAGCAGACCCATCCGGTCCGCGTCGAGCAGGGCTTCGGTGTCGTCGAGGTCGGCACCGGCGGCGGAGAGCGGGCTCATGTCGAATCCTCGGCGCCGGACACGATGCCGGCGATCTCGTCGACCAACTCCTGGACCTCTTCGGCGCTGCGGGCCTCGACGTTGAGTCGCAGCAGCGGCTCGGTGTTGGACATCCGCAGGTTGAACCAGCGGCCGTCGCCGAGGTCGACGGTGACCCCGTCGAGGTGGTCGAGGGCCTGGACCCGATTGCCGAAGGCCTGCAGCACGGCGTCGACGACTGCGGGCGCGTCGGTGACGGTGTAGTTGATCTCGCCGGAGGCTTCGTAGCGCTGGTAGTCGGCCATCATCTCCGACAGCGGGCGGTCCTGTTCGCCGAGCGCGGCGAGCACGTGCAGCGCGGCCAGCATGCCGGAGTCGGCGCCCCAGAAGTCCCGGAAGTAGTAGTGCGCGGAGTGTTCACCGCCGAAGATCGCGCCGGTCTCGGCCATCAAACCCTTGATGTAGGAGTGGCCGACGCGCGAGCGCACCGGCGTGCCGCCGCGTTCGGCCACCAGCTCGGGCACCGCACGGGAGGTGATCAGGTTGTGGATGATCGTCGCGCCGATTTCGCGCTTCAGTTCGCGTGCGGCGACCAGCGCGGTCACCGCCGACGGCGACACGGCGTGGCCGGTCTCGTCGACGACGAAGCAGCGGTCGGCGTCGCCGTCGAAGGCCAGCCCGATGTCGGCACCGGTCTCGCGCACGAAGTTCTGCAGGTCGACCAGGTTGGCCGGGTCGAGCGGGTTGGCCTCGTGGTTGGGGAAGTTGCCGTCGAGTTCGAAGTACAGCGGCGAGAGTTTGACCGACGCGATCGGGCCGAGCACCGCGGGAGCGGTGTGGCCGGCCATCCCGTTGCCGGCGTCGACGGCGACGTGCAGCGGCCGGGCTGCCGCGATGTCGACCAGCGAGCGCAGGAACTCGCCGTACTCGGCGAGCACGTCGCGGTCGGTGACGGTGCCGCGGGGGCCGTCGTAGTCGGGAACTCCGGCGATCACCTCCTCGCTGATGGTGGTCAGCCCGGTGTCCTTGCCCACGGGTTTGGCGCCGGCGCGGCACAGTTTGATGCCGTTGTAGGCGGCCGGGTTGTGGCTGGCGGTGAACATCGCGCCCGGGCAGTCCAGCAGGCCGGAGGCGAAGTAGAGCTGGTCGGTCGAGGCCAGCCCGATGCGGACGACGTCAAGGCCCTGGGCGGTGACGCCCTCGGCGAAGGCTTCGGCCAGTCCCGGCGAACTGGCCCGCATGTCGTACCCGACGACGATCTGGGTGGCGGGTGGCGTCGCGTCGCGGACCAGCCGCGCGAATGCGGCGCCGACGTCGCGGACGAAACTCTCGTCGATCTCCTCGCCGACGAGTCCACGCACGTCATAGGCCTTGATGACGCGATGTACCGCCTCGGCGGGACGAGACATGGAACTCCTTGGGACGAAGAGACTGTGTGATGATCAGCCTAGCCGTCACCGGCTGTGCGCATGGCGACTCGTTGCCCGGTCGGGTCGTCCACCGGGTGTCGTGGCAGCAAGAGCCGGGGGCGGGTCAGTCCGTCGGGTCCGGCAGCACGCGCAGGTGTCCGCGGCGACGTCCGTTGGTCTCGGGGCGGCGGGCCGGCGGGGCCATCAACGCGCCGCCGTGCGCACCGGTGACCGGGTCGCTGAAGCCGGGGGTGAAACCGGCGGCGGGCGCGGTCGCCTCCCGGCCTTCTCGGACCGCGTCGGCCAACGCCACCAGATCGTCGTCGTCGGGATGCGACGGCAGCGGGCCGGCGTGCCGGACCAACTCCCAACCGCGGGGCGCGGTGATCCGGCCGGCGTGCAGGACGCACAGATCCCACGAGTGCGGCTCGGACACGGTGGCCAGCGGTCCGACGACAGCGGTCGAGTCCGAGTAGACGAAGGTGAGCGTCGCGACCGCATAGTGCGGGCACCCTGGCCGGCAGCAGCGACGGGGAACATTCACAGCCGAAGGCTATCGTGCGGAATCGTCACGGTTGCGCCGGACACGCGCAGCCGGGACCGGCCCGAAGCCCAACCGTTACGATCTGTCCGTGACGAGGCGCCACCTTCGCGGTCCGCGGCGGGAGATGCGCGGGACGCTGTTGCCGCCGACGGTTCCTGGCTGGCGCACCCGCGCCGAACGTTTCGACATGGCGGTGCTGGAAGCGTATGAGCCGATCGAGCGGCGCTGGCATGAGCGGGTGTCGACGCTCGACGTGGCGGTCGACGAGATTCCGCGCATCGCGCCGAAGGATCCAGAGAGTGTGCAGTGGCCGCCGGAGGTGGTGGCCGACGGCCCGATCGCGCTGGCCCGGCTGATCCCCGCGGGGGTGGACGTGCGAGGTAACTCCACTCGCGCCCGAATTGTGTTGTTCCGCAAGCCGATCGAGCGTCGGGCTAAAGACACCGACGAGCTGACCGAGCTGCTCCATGAATTGCTGGTGGCGCAGGTCGCCACTTATCTGGGTGTGGAACCGTCTGTCATCGACCCAACCCTGGACGAGGACTAGGCGGCGCAGGCCGCGCGGCGCGGCTCAGATGATGCCGCGCTTGAGGCGCCGGCGCTCCCGCTCGGACAGCCCGCCCCAGATACCGAAGCGCTCGTCGTTGGCCAGTGCGTACTCCAGGCACGCGTCCTTGACCTCGCAGCCCTGGCAGATGCGCTTGGCCTCGCGGGTGGAGCCGCCCTTCTCGGGGAAGAACGCCTCGGGATCGGTCTGGGCGCACAGCGCGCGCTCCTGCCACTGATCCTCGTCGAGCTCGGTGCCGTCGCTGAAGTAGTCGGCATGGTCGGGCACCAGGCTCAGCTGGGGACGCCCGTTTACTCCGCTTGGTGCCGGTCCGGTCTGGATGTGCGGCGCACTTCCCACCGAGCCGAGGAGCCTGTTGTCGAACGTAATCGAGTCGCCGAAATCGGCCTGTTCAAATGTCATGTTCCCCTCCTCCAGGTCTCGTAGATCCGTATATGCCAGCCCCACAGACGCACGTGCGGCCACCCAATTCGAACAAGTGATCGAATCTCGGTCTGCGACACCGGAACCGGCCGGAGAACCGCGAAATGACACTGGTGTGATTACACACGCGTTAGCTGTCCTGGTCAAGCGCTAGAACAGGAATTCATACCATTCCGTGACTTGATTACGGCGCGTCGCGCTGTGGCGTGTCTGTCACGTCCCGCCCGAGGCGCAGTTGGCGACTCTGACGGCCTAGTGTCGTTCGGTGTGAAGGTCACGGTTCTGGTCGGCGGCGTAGGTGGTGCGCGGTTCTTGCTCGGTGTCCAACATCTTTTGGGCTTGGGGCAGTTCGGCAATCACGATACCAATGAGCACGAAGTGACAGCTGTGGTGAATGTGGGTGATGACGCCTGGATGTTCGGCGTCCGAATCTGCCCTGACCTCGACACATGCATGTACACACTGGGTGGCGGCATCGACCCCGACCGTGGTTGGGGTCACAAGAATGAAACCTGGCACGCCAAGGAGGAACTCGCCGCCTACGGCGTGCAGCCGGACTGGTTCGGCCTCGGCGACCGGGACCTGGCCACCCATCTGGTGCGCAGTCAGATGCTGCGCGCGGGCTATCCGCTCTCCGACGTCACCCGGGCCCTGTGCCGGCGGTGGTCACCCGGTGCGCTACTGTTGCCCGCCAGCGATGACCGGTGCGAAACCCATGTCGTGGTCACCGATCCCGGTCCCGGCGAGTCGGCAGGCGAGAAGCGCGCGATCCACTTCCAGGAATGGTGGGTGCGGTACCGCGCCCAGATTCCCACGGAGAGTTTCGCGTTCGTCGGCGCCGACAAGGCCACCGCGGCACCCGGTGTCACCGACGCGATCGAGAACGCCGACGTGGTGCTCATCGCGCCGTCCAACCCGGTGGTCAGCATCGGCGCCATCCTCGCCGTCGGCGGCATCCGCGGCGCGCTGCGCTCGACCAGCGCACCGGTGATCGGCTACTCCCCCATCGTCGCGGGGAAGCCGTTGCGCGGCATGGCCGACACCTGCCTGAACGTGATCGGGGTGCCGAGCACCTCCGAGGCCGTCGGCAACCACTTCGGAGCACGGTCGGCGACCGGGATTCTCGACGGCTGGCTGGTGGACTCCGGGGACCACGCCTCGATCGACGGCGTACAGGTGCGCTCGGTGCCGCTGCTGATGACCGATCCGGCAGCGACCGCCGAGATGGTGCGCGCCGGAATGGAACTGGCCGGGATCGCACCGTGAACGACCACGGCACGTCGGCACGGATCGAGCTGCTGCCGGTGGCCGGGCTCCCGGAGTTCCGGCCCGGCGACGATCTGGCCGCGGCCATCGCCGAGGCCGCGCCGTGGCTGCGCGACGACGACGTTCTGGTGGTCACCAGCAAGGTGCTGTCCAAGACCGAGGGCCGCATGGTGCCCGCCCCGGCCGATCCCGACGAGCGGGATGCTCTGCGCCGCAAGCTGATCGACGCCGAAGCGGTGCGGGTGCTGGCGCGCAAGGGCCGCACGCTGATCACCGAGAACGCGCTCGGGCTGGTGCAGGCCGCGGCCGGCGTGGACGGCTCGAACGTCGACTCCCACGAATTGGCGCTGCTGCCCGTGGATCCCGACGGCAGTGCTTCCGCGTTGGTCGCGGCGCTGCGCGAGCGGCTCGGGGTGCGCGTCGGCGTCGTCGTCACCGACACCATGGGCCGGGCGTGGCGCACGGGCCAGACCGACGTCGCGATCGGTGCGGCGGGGCTGACGGTGTTGCACGCCTACGCCGGCGAACACGACCAGCACGGCAACGAGCTGATCGTCACCGAGATCGCGGTCGCCGACGAGATCGCCGCGGCCGCCGATCTGGTCAAGGGCAAGCTGACCGCGGTGCCGGTGGCCGTCGTTCGGGGGCTGACGCTGCGCGACGACGGCTCCTCGGCGCGCGATCTGGTGCGCGCCGGCGAGGAGGACCTGTTCTGGCTGGGCACCGAGGAGGCGCTGGCGATGGGCCGTGCCCAGGCGCAGCTGCTGCGCCGCTCGGTGCGCGCGTTCAGCGCCGAGCCGGTGGCCGGGGAGCTGATCGAGGCGGCCGTCGGTGAGGCGCTGACCGCCCCGGCGCCGCATCACACCCGGCCGGTGCGCTTCGTGTGGGTGTGCGACCGGGCGGTGCGGCTCCGGCTGCTGGACGCGATGAAAGACCGTTGGCGGGCCGATCTCAGCGGCGACGGCCGGGACCCCGAGGCCGTGGAGCGCCGGGTCAGCCGCGGCCAGATCCTCTACGACGCGCCGGAGTTGGTGATCCCGTTCATGGTTCCCGACGGCGCACACTCGTATCCGGATGCGCAGCGGACCGCGGCCGAGCAGACGATGTTCACGGTCGCGGCCGGCGCCGCGGTCCAGGGTCTTCTCGTCGCGCTGGCCGTGCGGTCGGTGGGCAGTTGCTGGATCGGCTCGACGATCTTCGCCCCCGACCTGGTGCACGCGGAGTTGGACCTGCCCGATGACTGGCAGCCGTTGGGGGCCATCGCGATCGGCTATCCCGTCGAGCCGCTGACACCGCGCCCGCCGGTGCCCACCGACACGCTGCTGGTGCGCCGGTGAGTCTGCACGGGTCGGCAGTCGAGGTGCTGACCGCGTGGAAGGCCCCTGACCCTGCGCAGGATTCGCTGCGGCATGCGCTGCTGGCGTTCCTGGCCGCGCGGCCGGATGCCTGTCTGCGCGAGTGCGCGCCCGGCCATCTCACCGCCTCGGCGCTGGTGCTCGACCACAGCGGCCGCCACGCATTGCTGACTCTGCATCCGCGGATCGGTCGCTGGCTGCAGCTCGGCGGTCACTGCGAACCCGAGGACGAGACGATCGTCGCGGCGGCGCTGCGCGAGGCGACCGAGGAATCGGGCATCGACGGGCTCACCATCAGTCCGGAACCCGCTGCGCTGCATGTGCATCCGCTGACGTGCTCGCTAGGCGTGCCGACCCGTCACCTGGACGTGCAGTTCGTGGTCCGGGCACCCGAGGGCGCGCAGCCGGTGTGCAGTGACGAGTCGCTGGACCTGCGCTGGTGGCCGCTCGACGAGCTTCCGCAGGACTGCGACTTCGGCCTCACCCAGCTGGCCGCCGCCGCCACCGCCCGCCCCTTTGCCGCGAAAGTGCGCCCCCGGTAGTCAGGAGGCGCGTTCAGCGACGCGCAGTTCACTCTCGCGGAGTAACCATGCTCGTTTGACCCGTGCGGTGACTTCAGCGGGGTCGTCTTCCTTGATCACCTTGATGTGCAGCCAGCCCTGTGCCCGGATCAGGCGCAGCCGCTGCTCGTCCCAGACATACTGGTCCCGGTTCCGCTGATGGTGTTCGCCGTCGTACTCGACCGCGATCAACATGTCTTCCCAGCCGAGGTCGAGATGGGCGAACGCCACGCCCCGGCTGTTGAAGAGCGGAATCTGCGTCGCAGGGCGGGGAAAGGACTTCATCAGGTGAAGCCGAAGCCATGTCTCCTGAGGCGACTGCGCGCCGCCGTCCATCAGATCGAGTGCGGTACGCAGGGTCTTCATCCCGCGGGCTCCCCGGTACTCCCCCATGAGTGGCAACACCTGCTCTCGCGTGAGTCCCGTGGCATTGGCCAGAGCATCCAGATGCATGACCGCTCTGTTCAGCGGTAGGTACCTGCCCAGATCGAACGCGGTGCGCGGCACTGTGGCGACCGGGAGGTCACCCCTGCGGGTGATCTCGTCTCGGCCGATGCGCTCGTTGCGACACACGATCCCCGTCGGCGGGCGCCTGCAGTCGTGGTTCAACTCGACCGGCGCCTTGTCGCTGACCCATCGCGCCCCGTGCAGCGCAGCGGCGGCCCGGCCGGTGATCACCGCACGCCTCCCCGACCACAGCCACGCGCCGTATGCGTTGTCCAGCAGCGACAGTGGTTGCTCGCGTGGCACATACACATTGGGGTAGAGCCGGCGATACCCGTAACGGAGCCGGCCCGGCGTGACGAAACCGTCTGCGATCGCTTCCCTGCCCAGAATCACCGTGCCCATTTGCGAAGCGTGCGACGGGCCTCCGACAACACGACGGCACGTCGGCCCGGTTATCCACAGCTTCGCACCCGCGAGCGTGCACTTACGGTAGCCCGGACACCCGGATCACTACCGAGAATGCACATTCGCGGCGAGTCGACTATTCCGCGGCAAAACCTCAGATGTCGGTGGAGAAGCGGATGCCGCCGTCGGGAATCGAGATGCCCGGCCATACGCGCGCACCACGCAACAGCTCGCAGCGTGCGCCGATGTCGGCGCCGTCGCCGATCACGCCGTCGCGGATCAGTGCCCTGGGTCCGATGTGCGCGCCGAACCCGATGATCGAGCGCTCGATCACCGCTCCGGCACCGACTTTCACGCCGTCGAAGATCACCGCACCGTCGAGCCGGGCACCGCCGGCGACCTCGGCGCCTCGCCCGACGACCGTGCCGCCGATCAGCAGGGCGCCCGGCGCGACCGAAGCTCCGTCGTGCACAAGGCTTTCCCCGCGATGGCCCTTCAGCGCAGGCGACGGCGCGATGCCGCGCACCAGGTCCGCCGAGCCGCGCACGAAATCCTCGGGCGTGCCCATGTCGCGCCAGTAGGTGGCGTCGACGTAGCCGCACACCCGCAGCCCGTCGGCCAGCAGTCCCGGGAACACCTCCCGTTCCACCGACAGCGGACGGCCTTTCGGGATCGCGTCGATCACCGACCGCTTGAACACATAGCAGCCCGCGTTGATCTGGTCGGTCGGCGGATCCTGCGTCTTCTCCAGGAACGCGGTCACCACACCGTCGGAATCGGTTGGCACACAACCGAATGCGCGGGGATCGCCGACCCGGACCAGATGCAGCGTGACGTCCGCGTCGCGGGAGGCGTGCGCATCCAGCAGCGCGCCGAGGTCACACCCCGAGAGCACGTCGCCGTTGAACACGACCGCGGTGTCGTGGCGCAGCTTGGACGCGACGTTGGCGATGCCGCCGCCGGTGCCCAGGGGCTCGTCCTCGACGACGTAGTCGATCTGCAAACCGAACTTGGACCCGTCACCGAACTCGGATTCGAACACCCCGGCCTTGTACGAGGTGCCCATCACGACGTGTTCGATGCCGGCGTCGGCGATCCGCGACAGGAGATGGGTCAGGAACGGCAGACCGGCCGTCGGCAACATCGGCTTGGGCGCCGACAGGGTCAGCGGACGCAGGCGGGTGCCCATCCCGCCGACCAAGACGACCGCATCGACCTCAGCTGGGTTGACCATCAGCACTGCCCTTCCGCGTGTACCCCACCGTGTGTGCCCTACGTGCCACGAGTCTTACGACGAGAATTGCGCACGACCAGACGTGCCCGCGCCCCAAGAGCCCCCCGAAAGGCCCAGCGTAGCGGCGCCTGCCACCACTTCGGATACCTATCTGCGAGAAAAGTGTAGGTGCTGACGTGGTGTGCGGCCAGATTGCGGGCCGGGTCCCGGCCGGTGGCGTGCCCCTTGGCGTGCAGCACCTCCGCCGACGGCACGTAGACGTTCTGCCAGCCGGCCCGGCCGAGCCGGTCGCCCAGGTCGACGTCTTCCATATACATGAAGTAGCGCTCGTCGAATCCGGCGATCTCGGTGTAGGCCGCGCTGCGCATCAGCAGGCACGAGCCCGACAGCCAGCCCACCGGGCGTTCACTGGGTTCGGCGCGGTCCTGACGGTAGGCCGCGGTCCACGGGTTCGACTTCCACACCGGCCCGACGACGGCGTGCATACCGCCCCGGATCACCGACGGCTGGTGCCGCGCCGACGGGTAGACCGTGCCGTCGGGGTCGCGGATCAGCGGGCCGAGCGACCCGGCCTGCGGCCAGCGCTGCGCGGCCTCGAGCATCAGGTCGATGCTGTTGGGGCCCCACTGCACGTCGGGGTTGGCGACGATGAAGAAATCCGAGGAGGACGTCAGCCCGTACTCGGCGACGGCGCGGTTGACCGCGGTGCCGTATCCGAGGTTGGCGCCGGTCCGGTACAGCTTGACGTTCGGGTAGCGCTCGACGGCGTCCTCGGGCGCGCCGTCGGTGCTGCCGTTGTCGGAGATGATCACGGTCACCGGGCGCTCGGTCGCGTGCGTGAGGGTGGCCAGGAACCGGTCCAGGTGCGGACCGGGCGAGTACGTCACCGTCACGACAAACAGTTCGTCGCTCACGCACGCACCACCGGTTCCACGGCGTAGAGAGTAACTACCGGGCGAGCGCCTCGGCCAACGCGTCGCGCCACGGCCGCAGTGGCGTGAGGCCCGCGGCCGCCGATTTCGCCGAGGACAGGGCCGAATATGCCGGTCGCGGGGCCGGGCGCGGATGCCGGTCGCTGCCGACGGGCCGCACCCGATCCGGGTCCTGTCCGAGCAGGGCGAAGACGGCTTGTGCCTGGTCGAAGCGGCTGGCCGCGCCGGCGTTGGCGGCGTGCAGCACCGGCGCGTCGATCCCGCCGCCGGCGATCTGCAGCAGTGCCTGGCACAGGTCGCCGACGTAGGTGGGTGACCCAATCTGGTCGGCGACGACGTCGACGGTTCCGTCACCGAGGGCGGCCCGGCGCATCACCGCGGCGAAGTCGGAGCCGTCGCCGCCTTCGTAGATCCAGGCGGTGCGCACGACGTGCGCGGTGGGCAGGGCGGCCAGAACCGCCTGCTCACCGGCGAGTTTGGTGCGGCCGTACACCGACAGCGGACCGGTCCGGTCGTCGATGTCGTAGGGGCGCGGATCGCCGTCGAATTCGCCGCTGAACACGTAGTCGGTGGACAGGTGGATCAGCGATGCGCCGGCCCGCGCGCAGGCCTGTGCGACGTTCCCGGCGCCGGTCTCGTTGACCGCGCGTGCCCGCCCGGGTTCGGCTTCGGCGGCGTCGACTTGGGTGAACGCGGCGCAGTTGACGACGACGTCGCCGGCGCGCAGGACGGTGTCGGCGACCTGGGCGGTGCGCTCGGTGTCGGTGATGTCCCACTGCCCGGATGTGAGGGTCACCACCTCACGGCCGGACTGACCCGCCTGACCTGCCAACACGCGTCCTACCAGGCCGGCTGCTCCGGAAATGACGATTCGGCCGTTCACGTCACGAGTTTGGCACGCCGGTTCCGGCTGCAAGGAATGCGGCCTGCTCGCCAGTAGCCTGGACAAATGCCTGCTGCTCACCTGGTCCGTGCCATTTCCATGGCCGTGGCAGTCGTCGTCGTCATCGGCACCGGCGTCGCGTGGGGCAAGATTCGCTCGTTCGAGGCCGGCATCAATCACATCAATCCGGTCGCGCTCGGCGAGGGCGGCGACGACGGCGCGATCGACATCCTGCTGGTCGGCTCCGACAGCCGGACCGACGCGCACGGCAACCCGCTCAGCGACGAGGAGCGCGCGATGCTGCGCGCCGGCAACGAGGTGTCGACGAACACCGACACGATCATCCTGATCCGCATCCCGAACAACGGGCAGTCCGCGACGGCGATCTCGATCCCCCGCGACTCCTACGTCGAGGCCCCGAGCATCGGGAAGATGAAGATCAACGGTGTTTACGGCTCGGTGCATCTGGAGAAGATGAAGCAGCTCGTCGAGCAGCAGGGCGAGGATCCGGCCGTGGCCGAGCCCGAGGCCACCGCCGCGGGTCGCGAGGAACTGATCAAGACGGTCGCGAATCTGACCGGCGTCACCGTCGACCACTACGCCGAGATCGGTCTACTCGGCTTCGCGTTGATCACCGACGCGCTGGGCGGGGTCAATGTCTGCCTGAACAACCCTGTCTACGAACCGCTTTCGGGCGCCGACTTCCCGGCGGGCTGGCAGAAGCTGAACGGGACGCAGGCACTGAGCTTCGTGCGTCAGCGCCACGACCTGCCGCGCGGCGACCTGGACCGGGTGGCGCGCCAGCAGGCGGTGATGGCGTCGATGGCGCACGAGGTGATCTCCAGCAAGACGCTGTCGAGCCCGACCACGCTGAACGATCTGCAGAGCGCGGTGCAGCGCTCGGTGGTGCTCTCCGACGGTTGGGACATCATGGAATTCGTCGAGCAGCTGCAGAAGCTGGCCGGCGGCAACGTCGCGTTCGCCACCATCCCGATCATCGAGGAGGCGGGCTGGAGTGACGACGGCATGCAAAGCGTGGTGCGCGTCGATCCGTCGGCGGTCAAGGATTTCGTGACCGGTCTGCTGCACGACCAGGAGCAGGGCAAGACCGACGAGCTGACCTACAGCAACGACAAGACCACCGTCGAGGTGTTCAACGACTCCGACATCAACGGTCTGGCCGCGGCGGTCGCGCATGTGCTGTCCAGCAAGGGTTTCCAGGAGGGACGCGTCGGCAACAACGACGGCGCCAAGGTCACCGACAGCCAGGTGCAGGTCGCTCAGACCGACGATCTGGGCGCGCAGGCCGTGGCCAAGGAGCTGGGCGGGTTGCGGGTGGTCGAGACCCCGGACGTGCCGCAGGGCACGGTGCGGGTGGTGCTGGCGGCCGACTACACCGGCCCCGGCGCGGGTCTGGACGGCAGCGACGTGACGCTGCTGAGCGGGGACCCGACGACGGCAGGGATGATGTCCGGCGCGGGCGAGGCGGTGCCGGCTCCGTCGCCGATCCTGACCGCGGGTTCGAGCGACCCGGCGTGCGTCAACTGACATGACGAATCTGAGTTCGGCGATCCTGGACCCGTTGATGGCCGCCAACCCGGCAGGTCCGCGGATCACCTACTACGACGACGCCACCGGCGAGCGCATCGAGCTGTCGACGGCGACGCTGGCCAACTGGGCGGCCAAGACCGGCAACCTGCTGCGCGACGAGCTCGGGGCGGCGCCGGGCACCCGGGTGGCGGTGCTGCTGCCCGCGCACTGGCAGACCGTGGCGGTGATGTTCGGAATCTGGTGGATCGGCGCCGAGGCGGTCTTCGGCGAGGCTTCCGACGCGGACATCGCGCTGTGCACGGCTGACCGGATCGACGACGCGGACGCGGCCGTCGGGACGGGTGAGATCGCGGTGCTGTCGCTGGACCCGTTCGGCAAGCCGGTGCCCGATCTGCCGGTGGGGCTGACGGACTACGCGACCGCGGTGCGCGTCCACGGGGACCAGATCGTGCCGGAGCGGCAGCCCGGTGCGGCGCTGGACGGCCGGTCGCCTGACGACGTGCTGGCCGCGGCGCGGGGCTCGGCTACCGCTGCGGGACTGACCGGAACCGACCGGGTGTTGTCGGCGGCGCGGTGGGAAACGGCCGACGACGTCATCGAACAGCTGCTCGCCGTGTACGTGGTGGGCGCGTCACTGGTACTGGTGGCAAACCCGGATGCCACGGCCGTCGAGCGCAGGCGCGAGACCGAGAAACTGACACGCATCAGTCTGTGACCATTTCGTTTCCGTAGCCTCACCGCGTTCACAGTTTCCGGCCGGATAATTCGTTGTACCTGACCGGACGGTTTTGGCGAATTCGGGCCCTTTCAGCCAGCAGAGGAGCCTTGCGCGAGGAGGGCTGCCGATGTTGTCGATCATCGCCGCTGTCGTTGTCGTCGTGATGTTGAGTGTCTGGCACGGGTTCAACCGCCGGCATGCCGGCTGGGCCGCCAGTGCCGACGGCCGGTTCTTCATTCTCTGCGGATATCCGCTGGTCGCCGTGGCGACGTATTGGCTGACCACCGCGCCGACGGCCACCACCTGGGAGTGGGCCATGGGCAATGCGTGGGCCCTGGCCGCGGTGATGTCGTTCGTCGTCGGCTTCAACGCCCTGAACGGGGTCACCGCCGATCATGCGCGGGCGGCGGCACGGATGGAGACCATCGAGCCGGCCACCGACCGCCTCGGTTTCTGACCCCGGTAGTCCCTTCGGCAACATCTGACTCACTAGCCGAAAAGCGACACAAACCTGACGATTCAGCGAAGCCACCAAGGGGGCTATTTCGCGGTCGCATTTATTACGCGTTCTTGACGAGCAGGTAACGCTGACCTTAGGGTTTATGGCAACCAGGCTGTTCTCGACTTTCGCACGTTCCCCCGGTATGCGCCGGCCGCCTTCAGATCTGGCAAAGCTGTCCCCCTGTTCGCACTCTCGTGCGGCACGGTAGGCAAGGAGTGACCGTGGAGTCGACTATCACTGCAGTGGCGATCGTCGCTGTGCTGTCGGTGTGGCATCTGCGCAATCGCCGCCATCCCGGGTGGCTGGCCAGCTCCGCGGGGCGCTGCGCGATCGTCAGCGGCTATCTGTTGGTCACGATCGCCGCGTACTGGTTGGTGGCGGCTCCCGCCGCGACGACGTGGGAGTGGGCGTTCGGCAATCTCTGGGCGCTGGCCGCGATGGTCGCCTTCGTGGTGGGCTTCGACGCGCTGAACGCGGCGACGGTCCGGCACGCCAAGCGCTCGCAGGCACTGGAGACCGTGGACCCGTCCGCAGCCACGCTTCCGCCTCGCTGACCGCACCCACTCGACGCCTCCTCTACGTCACCTTCGCTATCTGGATAGTCGTGGCGGCAAAGCGGACACGATGAGCTTCAACTACCGGCGACCCCGTCGGTGCGGGCACGACGTACTCTCGGCGGCGTGCCCGCACCCGACCGTCCAGAACTGAAGCCCGACGACCTACGCGCCGCCCTCGCGGGCACCGAGTGGCGACGCCTGGATGTGGTCGAGGAGACCGGGTCGACGAACGCGGACCTGATCGCACGCGCGGCGGCCGGCGAGGACATCGCGGGCGCGGTGCTGCTCGCCGAGTACCAGGCCGCAGGGCGGGGCAGGCACGGGCGCACCTGGTCGGCGGCGCCGCGCTCGCAGATCTCGATGTCGGTCGGCGTGGACGCCACCGGCGTCGCGCCGGACCGGTGGGGCTGGCTGCCGTTGCTGACCGGACTGGCGGTCGCGCGCGTCCTGCGGGAGGTCTACGGCGTGAACGCAGGCGTGAAGTGGCCCAACGACATTCTGGTCGGCACCGGGAAGCTGGCCGGGATCCTGGCGGAGGTGTCCGCACCCGTGATCGTCGTCGGCCTGGGGCTCAACGTCAGCCTGGCTCCCGACGAGCTGCCCGACGCGAACGCGGTGTCGTTGTCGATGCTCGGCCACGCCGTCGACCGCACCGCGCTGGCGTCGGCCGTGCTGCGCGAGATAAGCATGCAGCTGCGCCGCTGGCGTGCCGGCGACGAGGCGCTGGCCGCGGACTACCGCGGCGTCAGCACCACGATCGGCTCCCGGGTACGGGCGATCCTGCCCGGCGATGCCGAGATCATCGGTGTGGCAACGGATATCGACGACGCCGGCAGGCTGCTGATCGACGACGGCACCGCCACGGCGACGGTGTCGGCCGGCGACATCACCCACCTACGCCCGGCAGGCCCCGCGGAATAGCGTTCCGGGCTGTGGATCGACGGCGATCACAGCCAGGAATGCTATTCCGGGGTCGAGGTCACTTCAGCAGGGCGCGGCTCATCACCACGCGCTGAATCTGGTTGGTGCCCTCGTAGATCTGGGTGATCTTGGCGTCGCGCATCATCCGCTCGACCGGGAAGTCCACCGTGTAACCGGCGCCGCCGAACAGCTGCACGGCATCGGTGGTCACCTCCATGGCGACGTCGGAGGCCAGGCACTTCGACGCGGCGGAGATGAACCCGAGGTTGCCCTCACCGCGCTCGGCGCGGGCAGCCGCGGAGTACACCATCAGACGGGCGGCCTCGACCTTCATCGCCATGTCGGCAAGCATGAACTGCACCGACTGGAAGTCACTGATCGACTTGCCGAACTGCTTGCGGTCCTTGGTGTATTCGAGCGCGGCGTCCAATGCGCCCTGCGCGATACCGACGGCTTGGGCGCCGATGGTCGGCCGGGTGTGATCCAGCGTGGCCAACGCGGTCTTGAACCCGGTGCCCGGCTCGCCGATGATCCGGTCGCCCGGGATGCGGCAGTTCTCGAAGTACAGCTCGGTGGTCGGCGAACCCTTGATGCCGAGCTTGCGCTCCTTGGGCCCGATCGTGAAGCCCTCGTCGTCGATGTGGACCATGAACGCCGAGATGCCGTTGGCGCCCTTGTCCGGATCGGTCACCGCCATCACCGTGTACCAGGACGACTTGCCGCCGTTGGTGATCCAGCACTTGGTGCCGTTAAGCACCCAGCCGTCGCCGTCGGCCTTGGCGCGGGTGCGCATCGCGGCCGCGTCGGAGCCGGCTTCGCGCTCGGACAGCGCGTACGACGCCATCGCCTCGCCGGACGCGATCGAGGGCAGCACCTGCTTCTTGAGTTCGTCGGAACCGCGCAGGATCAGCCCCATGGTGCCGAGTTTGTTGACCGCGGGGATCAGCGAGGCCGACGCGTCGACCCGGGCGACCTCCTCGATCACGATGCACGCCGCGACCGAGTCCGCGCCCTGCCCGCCGAACTCCTCCGGCACGTGCACCGCGTTGAAGCCCGACGCGACCAGCGCGTCGAGGGCCTCTTGCGGGAAGCGCGAGTTCTCGTCGACGTCGGCGGCGTGCGGAGCGATCTCCTTCTCCGCCAACGCGCGGATCGCCGTCCGCAGCTCCTGGTGTTCCTCGGGCAACTGGAACAGATCGAACGACGGATTTCCGGCCCAACTAGCCATCATCATCTCCTTGCTACTCGCCAGTAACTTTACCGCGCTCACGGCGCGGGGCGAACTCACCTCTCAGGTAAAGCTCAGCCCAGGGGTTGGTTCGCTCTCAGTGTCGATGGGTACTTTCGAAGACATGCAGGTGTACATCGAGGGCCCCGCCTTCCGCCGTACCGCGCAATGTGAGTGTGGTTGGCACGCTACTCCGCGCAGGCTGCGCGCTTCCGCAGTCGTTGACGCGGGAATGCACGCGGCGCAGACGGGCCATGTCCAAGCCGGCTCCGCGGTCCAGTCCGTCGAGCCCGTCGTGGTGCTGCGGGCGTCGTAGATCGCCCCCGGACATCGCCATGTGAGCGATGTCACGCGACTGTGTGTGCCCGTCCTGCCACGTCCCCGCGTCAATATTCGCTGAGCTAACGAACCCGCCGAGATTGCATCTGGGCGGGTTCTTTCGCGCGAAAATCCGCGTGGAATGCGGTTTCGGCGGAGAAGAATCGTTTCTGGGAAATAGCCGGTAAATCGCTGCGTGCGTTCCCAGGAAAGTGCTCCTGATCTGCGGTTATACCACTGAATAAGTCGGATTACGACGATCTGTGGACTAATTCACGACGGCGCATTTCCTGAACTAGTGCGGGCGCGCAGTGCCGTTTAGCCCCGCATGACTGATACCTCATATCTCGCCCCCACCCAACCGATCCTGTCCCGCTTCCGCGGCGCCCCGCACATCGCGGGTACCGCGTTGGCCTTCACCAGGCACCGCTACGACCAGGACGAGGTGGCCCGCGAGCTCACGTCGTTCACCGATCCCGCGTTCACCCGGTTCGCCCGCACCAGCGGTGTCGAATACCGCAACCTTGCGCTGCCTCTGGACCGCTACCCGCTGGCCGGCTTCACCGAGGCCAACACCGCCTACCTGGAGGTGGCGACCGAACTCGGCGAGCAGGCGGTACGCGCGGCGCTGGCCGAGGCCCACCTCCACCCGACCGAGGTCGACGCGATCTTCACCGTGTCGAGCACCGGGGTCGCCGTGCCGACCCTCGACGCACGCATGGCCTCCCGGCTGGGCCTGCGGCCCGACGTCAAGCGGATCCCGATCTTCGGTCTGGGCTGCGTCGCCGGTGCGGCCGGTCTGGCTCGGGTACACGATTACCTTCGTGGCTTCCCCGACCATGTCGCGGTGCTGCTGTCGGTCGAATTGTGTTCGCTCACGCTGCAGCCCGACGACACCTCGATCCCCGCGCTGATCGGACTGTGTCTGTTCGGCGACGGGGCCGCCGCAGTGGTTTCGGTTGGCGCGCAGCGCAGCCCGGCCACTCCGCAACCGGGCCCGCGGATCGTCGCGACCCGCAGCCGGCTGTTCCCCGACACGGTCGAGGTGATGGGCTGGAACGTCGGCAATACCGGCTTCCAGCTGGTGTTGGGTCGCGAAGTGCCCGAGATCGCGCGCGACTATCTCGCCGACGAGGTACACCGGTTCCTCGCCGATCACGGGCTGACGACCGACGACATCGCCACCTGGGTGTGTCATCCCGGTGGGCCGAAGGTGCTCGACGCGATCCAGTCCGTCGTCGACCTGCCGGCAGGCGCGTTGCGGCACAGCTGGGATTCGATGCGCGAGCACGGCAACATCTCGTCGGCGTCGGTGCTCGACGTGCTCGACCGGACCACCCAGACACCGCCGCCGCCCGGGTCGTTCGGCGTGATGGTGGCCATGGGACCGGGTTTCAGCTTCGAACTACTACTGCTGAGCTGGTAGGACCGACGATGGCCTACAACCTGTTCATCCTGCTGATCGCCGCCGAACGGCTCGTCGAGCTCGTCGTGTCGCGGCGCAACGCGCGGTGGTCGTTTGCCCACGGCGGCAAGGAATTCGGCCGCAGCCACTACCCCGCGATGGTGAGTATGCATGCGCTGCTTCTGGTTTCGTGCATCGTCGAGGTCGCCACGCAGCACCGGCCATTCCTGCCCTGGCTGGGCTGGCCGATGGTGGCGCTGGTCGCGGCGAGCACGGCCATGCGCTGGTGGTGTGTGGCCACGCTCGGCAAGCACTGGAATCCGCGGCTCATCGTGATCCCGAACGCCGAGTTGGTGCAGAAAGGCCCGTACCGGCTTCTGCACCACCCGAACTACACGGCGGTGGCCGTGGAGGTGGCGGCGCTGCCGCTGGTGCACTCGGCGTGGTGGACGGCCGTGGTGTTCAGCCTCGCCAACGCCGCGATCCTACGCATCAGGATCACCTCGGAAAACCGCGCGCTCGGCTACGCCTGACGGTGTCAGCTGCCGGAGTTTCCATCGACACCCGGCGAACCCTCTTGTCCCCCTTCGCCATCGGCTCCGCCTTCGCCGACGCTGCCGTCGGAGCCGCCGAGCAGTCCGCCGCGCCCGCC
>NZ_BCRS01000067.1 GCF_001552715.1 Mycolicibacterium vaccae NBRC 14118 = CIP 105934
CCCGACGTCGCGCGCGCGCGCCACCGGCAGTCACCACCGCTCGGCTCCGCCGGCGCGGCGCACGTTCTCCTCCGGGCAGCGCGCGCTGCTGTGGGCCGCAGGTGTGCTCGGGGCGCTGGCGATCGTGATCGCCATCCTGATCGTGCTCAACGCCCAGGACCGCAAGGACCGCCCGGCGCCCACGACCGTCACCGAGACCCCGACCAGCGAGACCGCACCGCCGCCGGAGACCCCCGGCGCGGCGCCGCCGGCTCTCATTGATCATGAACCCGACCGAGTTTGGGTATCCCGGCCTGTTGACGGCCCGTCACACCGGGTGACCCTGCACGTTTCAGAACAGATGTTGCGATGACGACCCCCAAGCACCTGTCCGACCGCTACGAGGTCGGCGAGATCCTGGGCTTCGGCGGTATGTCCGAAGTCCACCTTGCGCGTGACCTGCGCCTGCACCGCGACGTCGCGATCAAGGTGCTGCGCGCCGACCTGGCCCGCGACCCGAGCTTCTATCTGCGGTTCCGGCGCGAGGCGCAGAACGCGGCCGCGTTGAACCATCCGGCGATCGTCGCGGTGTACGACACCGGTGAGGCCGAGACGACGACCGGGCCGCTGCCGTACATCGTGATGGAGTACGTCGACGGTGTGACGCTGCGCGACATCGTGCACAACGACGGCCCGATGCCGCCCCAGCGCGCAATCGAGGTGATCGCCGACGCCTGCCAGGCGCTGAACTTCAGCCACCAGCACGGCATCATCCACCGGGACGTCAAGCCCGCGAACATCATGATCAGCAAGACCGGCGCGGTGAAGGTGATGGACTTCGGCATCGCCCGCGCACTAGCCGATGCGGGCAACCCGGTCACCCAGACCGCGGCGGTCATCGGCACC
Organism: Mycolicibacterium vaccae NBRC 14118 = CIP 105934; assembly: GCF_001552715.1. Classification (GTDB taxonomy): domain Bacteria; phylum Actinomycetota; class Actinomycetes; order Mycobacteriales; family Mycobacteriaceae; genus Mycobacterium; species Mycobacterium vaccae. Next base: position 886 of record NZ_BCRS01000067.1, read on the forward strand.
GCGCAGTACCTGTCACCCGAGCAGGCGCGCGGCGTGAAGGTCGACGCCCGCTCGGACGTGTACTCGCTGGGCTGCGTGCTCTACGAGATTCTGACCGGGGAGCCGCCGTTCGTCGGTGATTCGCCGGTCGCGGTGGCCTACCAGCACGTCCGGGAGGATCCGGTGCCGCCGTCGCAGCGGCACAGCGGCATCTCGCCCGAGCTGGACGCGGTGGTGCTCAAGGCGTTGGCCAAGAACCCCGACAACCGCTACCAGACCGCCGCGGAGATGCGCGCCGACCTGGTGCGCGTACACAGCGGCGAGACCCCCGACGCCCCCAAGGTGTTCACCGACGCCGAGCGCACCTCGATGCTGTCTGCCGCACCGTCCCACCACCGCGCCGAACCCGTGGACTCCGAGGGCCATCAGCCCCGCTACGAGGAGCGGGCCGGCCGCGGTTCGCTGGGCCGCTGGCTGATCGCTGTCGCCGTGCTCGCGGTGCTGACGGTGCTTGTCACCATCGGCATCAACACCTTCGGCGGCGAGACCCGCGACGTGCAGGTGCCCGACGTGCGCGGCCAGGCGTCCGCCGACGCGATCGCCACGTTGCAGAACCGCGGTTTCACGATCCGCACCCAGCAGAAGCCCGATTCGGAGGTGCCGCCGGATCACGTGATCAACACCGAGCCCGACGCCGACACCGCGGTCGGCGCCGGCGACGAGATCACGCTGAACGTGTCCACCGGCCCCGAGCAGCGCGAGGTACCTGACGTGTCAGGCCTCGGCTACACCGACGCGGTGCGCCGGCTCACCGACGCCGGGTTCGAACGCTTCCGCCAGACGACCTCGACGTCGACGCCCGAGCAGAAAGACCGGGTGCTCTCGACGGTGCCGCCGGCCAACCAGACCTCGGCGATCACCAACGAGATCACGATCGTGGTCGGCAAGGGCCCGGCGACCGCGCTCGTGCCCGAGTGCGTCAGCCAGACCGTGGAGACCTGCCAGCAGGTGCTCGCCGCGTCGGGGTTCACCAATTCGGTGCCGGTCGAGGTGGACAGCACGGTGTCCGCCGGGCAGGTCGTCGGCCTGGAGCCCGCGGCCGGTCAGACCGTCCCGCAGGACTCGGTCGTCCAGATCCAGGTGTCGCGTGGCAACCAGTTCGTGATGCCGGATCTCCGGGGCCAGTTCTGGGCCGATGCCGAGCCGCGGCTGCGCGCCCTGGGTTGGACCGGGGTGCTCGACAAGGGCGCCGACGTGCCCAACAGCGGGCAGCGGACCAACGCGGTCGTGACTCAGACCCCGGCTCCGGGCACGGGCGTGAACTTCGGCAGCAGAATTACGCTGAACTTCGCGTCGTAGCGGCCGCGACGGCGCCGGCGACCTCGTCCTCGAGTTCACGGACCAGGTTCTCGGCCGGCGCCTGCCCGCAGAAGCCCAGCCAGTTGGCCAGCATGCGGTGTCCGCCCTGGGTCAGGATCGACTCGGGGTGGAACTGCACGCCGTGGATCGGCAGCTCGACGTGGCGCACACCCATGATGACGCCGACTTCGTCAGCGTTGCCGCTGCGTTCGCCGCGGACCGTCGTGGCGGTGACCTCGAGTTCGGCGGGCATGGTCTCGGGCAGGATCGTCAGCGAGTGGTAGCGGGTCGCGACGAACGGATCCGGCAGGCCTTTGAGCACACCCTGATTGGTGTGGTGCACCGTGCTCGTCTTGCCGTGCAGCAGTTCCGGCGCCCGGTCGACGGTGCCGCCGAAGGCCACCCCGATCGCCTGGTGGCCGAGGCACACGCCCAGCAGCGGGGTGGCGGCGGCTGCGCACGCATGCACCAGGCCGATGGAGGCGCCGGCACGTTCGGGCGTGCCGGGCCCGGGGCTGAGCAGCACCCCGTCGAACTGCTCGGCGGCGCGGCTGAGGTCGGCGTCGGTGGCCAGGCGGTCGTCGTCGTTGCGCCACACCTGAGCGTCCACCCCGAGCTGACCCAGGTACTGGACCAGGTTGAACACGAAGCTGTCGTAGTTGTCGACGACCAAGACCTGCATTCGGACAGGTTACCGCCAGGACCTGCGCTGTCGCTCAGACCGAATCCGCAGGCTCCGAGTCACCGGGAGCGGACGCGGCGTCGGACGGCGTCTCGGTTGCCGGCTCGGTCTGGGGTTCGGTCTCGGGTTCGTCGGTCTCCACGTCGGGATCAAGAAGGTCGGGGTCGAGGTCCGGGTCGGCCTCGTCGAGCACCACGTCTGGCTCGGTCTCGTCGTCCTCGACGATCTCGTCGTGGGGGAGTGGCTCGGACTCGCCGAGCTCCGGTTCCTCGGGGTCGGACAGCACCGGGGTCTCGGGCGGCTCGGGCTCGTCCCGATCGGGGTCGTCGGCGGCGTGCTCGGCGAGCGCCACGGCGCCGGCGTCCACCAGGCCCCGGGCACCGGCCGCGGGGTCCAGGCTGGGGGGCGGATTGCCGTTACCCCAGTCCGCGCCCTCGCCCTGCGGGATGAAACTCGGTCGCCGATAATCCATTTCGACCAGCGGCCGGAAGAACTTGTCCAGCCCGGCCATCGTGGCGTCGTCGACGAACCAGTCCATCCACTTCAGCATCGGCAGCACGTCGGCCTTGATCAGCATGTAGGTCGTGTTGCCGTCGCGATAGACCAGATTGTCGGGGTCGTTGATGTCGACGTTGCCGAAGTAGGACAGATGCCGCGCGAAGGTGGCGTTGACCGACGAGAACCACCCCCAGCGGGTGGGAAGGTCGGCGACGCTGTCGTACTGCATCGCCACGTCCAGATGCTTGTACGGTTGCACCCTCGGCAGGCCGGTCCAGAACATGGTGCGGTCGTCCCCGCCGAACCGGTTCTCCGGATTTCCGAACGTGACGACCAGCACTCGGCCGGGATCGGGCGCCTGCGCGGGGTTCTTGGCCCACTGGCGCAGCCGGTGGTAGGTCGACGCCGCGCCGAGCGAGTACGCCAGTACGACGACGTCGCCCGCGGTGGCGGTGACCGCCTTGTGGATCTGGGTCGAACCCAGCGCCACGTCGAACGGAGTCCGGTTGTTGTTGATCGACTTACAGGTGTTCTGCTTGCAGAACGCGCCGTTGAACGCGGTCTGCGTGGTGCCTTTCGGCTGACCGGTGCCCTCGACGCCGAGCACCGTGGCGGCCGGGGCGGTCGGCGTCCATGACAGGCACACCGCCGCCGGCGCAGCCATCGCGGCGATGAGTCTGCTCCGCGCGATGCGTTTCTTTGGCGCGCTATGTCGTCCCATGATCCCCCGATCGGGTTCAGACTTTGCTGTTGCTCAGTCCAGCAAGGAACAGCAGCTGCCATCAAAGTGTGGCAGTTGTGGGCTTTAGGGTTGCTGTGATCAGAGATAAGGGTTTTTATCCCTGTTCACGGCCTTCATTTGAACATGAACAGATATAACACGCCAGATGTGGACACGCTAGATTTTGACGATCTTGAAAGTTTTAGCTACTCAGTAGCCCAGGGGCCCCAGTGGCTGTGCGTGCTTCATCCGGACCGATTCCTGGTGCCCGACCAGTTCGACATCGCGAACTTCCTCGGTGTAGCCCAGCCCGAACCGCACCGCGTAGCGCTTGTACAACGTCACCAGCGGGGCCTCCGCCAGCGCCGCCTGCATGGCCGCGGGATCGCCGATCGCCGAGACCACATACGGCGGGCTGTAGGTGCGGCCGTTGAGCAGCAGCGTGTTGCCGACGCACCGGGGCGCGGAGGTGCCGATGATGCGCTGATCCTGGACCTGGATGCCCTCGGCGCCCGCGGCCCACAGTGCGTTGATCACCGCCGTGATGTCCTGTTGGTGCACGACCAGGTCGTCGGGCGACGCGTCCCGCGGGAAGCGGCCCTGCGCGTCGCGCTGTGCGTCGTTGAGCGTCACCACCAGGCCGGGGCCGCGCAGCGGCGCCAGCCCCGATTGGGCGGCCAGGGCGTCGCCGCGGCTGACGATCGCCGACAGCGCGGCGTCGGTCCCAGGGGAGCCGCCGTGGTGGTTGTCGATCTCCAGCGCCAGCGACTCGCGCGCGGCGGTACCCCGGTCCACCGACTGCTGGGCGTCCCGCACCAGATCGACGAGCCGCGGCGCGTCGCTGCGCCGGATCTCGTCACCGCCGGAGACCCCGTGGGTCGCGCCGAGCAGCAGGCCTGCCGCCACGCACACGACCGGCACGCCGAAGCGCCACACGGATCTTCTGCGCGTGGTGACACTGCGGTCGTCCATCGGTGACGTCTCTTTCGGAGAAGGCCGGCGGGCCTGCGTTAGGCTTTCCCTACACATCGTCGCACTGACCGGTCGTTTGTGGCACCGGTGCCAGTGGCGGCGCCGACTGTCCGAAGGTACGCATGCCCAAGTCCAAGGTCCGTAAGAAGAACGACTTCACCATCAACCCGGTGAGCCGTACTCCGGTCAAGGTCAAGGCAGGGCCGTCCAGCACGTGGTTCGTGGTGCTGTTCGTGAGCCTGATGCTGATCGGTCTGGTGTGGCTGATCGTTTTCCAGCTCGCCGGCAGCGGTCCCGACGTCCCGGGGTTCCTCCAGTGGATGTCCGACCTGAACGTGTGGAACTACGCGATCGCGTTTGCCTTCATGATCACCGGGCTGTTGCTCACCATGCGTTGGCGGTGACCTGTCCACCGGATGAATTGAATCCATTGTGGACGCCAGCTGTTGTCCTGCGGGTCACCGGGACGCCACCGGATCACACGGATGTTATTCATCCCCATTGGGGATAGCACCTGTGGATAACCGCATTCTTCGCGGTAGGAGGGTGTGAAAACCGAATGCAGCAAACAAAGTGGGGGCCGTCACCCGCCGGCATCATCGTGACCGGAATTCTGGGTGTCGTGATGGCGACAGGCGCTGTGACGCTGGTCACAGACCCTCCGGGGCGGCTCCTGATCGGTGTTGCCGCCGTCGGGCTGATCTTGTTTGCACTCATGTCTTGGCGCGCGCGTCCAAAACTGGCAATCGCCGACGGCGTTCTGGTCTACCGCGGGTGGTTCGGCACGCGGCGGCTGACCAGAGCCGACATCACGCGTATCCGCATCACCGAATTCCGGCGCATCGGCCGCACGATGCGGCTGCTGGAGGTGGACACCACCGACGACCGGCTACTGGTGCTGAGCCGGTGGGATCTGGGCACCGACCCGCTACATGTGCTGGACGCGCTGACCGACGCCGGGTATGTGCCCGGCGCCGGTGCCGCAGGCGTCTAGGAGATGGTGATCGACTCGATGACGACCGGGTCGACGGGGCGGTCGCTGCGGTCGGTCGCGGTCGTGGCGATCGCGTCGACGACCTTGCGCGACTCCGGATCGACGACCTCACCGAAGATCGTGTGGCGCCGGTTCAGGTGCGGCGTCTCGGTCACGGTGATGAAGAACTGCGAACCGTTGGTGCCGGGGCCGGCGTTGGCCATGGCCAGCAGGTAGGGCTTGTCGAACTGCAGTTCCGGATGGAACTCGTCGGCGAACTTGTAGCCCGCGTCGCCGCGGCCCGTGCCGGTGGGGTCACCACCCTGGATCATGAAACCTTCGATGACGCGGTGGAAGATCACGCCGTCGTAGAACGGGCCCGACGAGCCGCCCGACGCGTTCTCCGTGCTGTATTCCTTGGTGCCCTGCGCCAGTCCGACGAAGTTGGACACGGTCTTCGGGGCGTGGTTTCCGAAGAGAGCGATCTTGATGTCGCCGCGGTTGGTGTGCAAGGTTGCGGTCGCGGTCTGAATGGGACTCGTCACGAGAATCCAGTCTGCCACGCGCCGTCCGACCGCCAACCGGGCACCGTGCCGTAGCCCGGGATGGCAGGCTGGGTAAGCCACATCCGCGAGCCCGAGAAGAGGTGGGACATGAGCTCCGAGACCCGCGTACGCCTGACCCCGAGCCGCCGGCTGGGCCGGGGGCTGAAGTACTCGGCCGTCGGCCCGGTCGACGTCACCAGGGGAGCGTTGGGCCTCGGGGTCGACTCGGTGCGGAACACGGCCGCATGGGCCGGCGACCGCTACCGGCGCAGCAAGGTCGCCCGCCAGCTCAAGGCCGAGCTGTCCGCGGCCCAGCAGGCCCTGGCCACCGAGGTGGCCGCCGTTCAGGAGGTGGTCGCCGGGCTCCCCGAGGCGCTGCAGAAGGCCCGGGAGCCCCGCGGACGCAGGCGCCCGCTGATCCTGGCGGGGGTCGCGGTGGCGGTGCTCGCCGGGGGAGCGGTGGCGTTCTCGCTTCTGCGCCGGTCCCACCAACCCGAACCGTCGCCGCTGCCACCCAGCGTCGAAGTCACCCCGAAGCCCTAGCTGCATCTGATGGCGGTCTCGGTGTTCGACCTCTTCTCTGTCGGCATCGGGCCGTCGAGTTCACACACCGTGGGCCCGATGCGGGCGGCCAGGCGCTTCGCCGACAGCCTGGCCGCCGAGGGGTCTGTGGCCGCGGTCGCCCGGCTCCGGGTCGAGTTGTACGGATCGCTGGGTGCCACCGGTGCCGGGCACGGCACGCCCGGGGCAGTGGTGCTCGGCCTGGAAGGCGCCGACCCCGAGACCGTCGACCCGACCGCGGCGAGGTCTCGGGCGGCCGAGGTCGCCGACACCGGCCTCTTACGGCTCGGCGGCGGCCCCGAGGTCGCCTTCGACATGGCCGCCGACATCGTTCTGTCCTTGCAGCCCATGGAGTTTCACAGCAACGGAATGGTCTTCAGCGCCTACTCCGGCGACGGGTCGCAGCTGGCCCAGCGGGTGTACTACTCGGTGGGTGGCGGGTTCGTCGTCGACGAGGAGCAGGCCCGGGCGCCCTCCCGCGACGATGTCGGCCTACCGTATCCGTTCCGCACCGGTGCCGAGCTCGTCGCGCTGGCAGTCGAGAACCGTTGCAGCATCGCCGATCTGGTCGCCGCCAACGAGGAGGCGCTGGGCAACGGGCCGCGGCTGCGGACCGGGCTGCTGAACATCTGGTCCGTCATGCGGGAATGCGTCGGCAACGGGCTGAGCGCCGACGGCACGCTTCCCGGGCGGTTGCACGTCCGGCGGCGCGCCAAGGCGCTGGCGCACTCGTTGCAGGACGACCCCACCGACCCGCTGTACGCGATCGACTGGGTCACCGTGTACGCGCTGGCGGTCAACGAGGAGAACGCCGCGGGCGGGCGGGTCGTCACCGCCCCGACCAACGGCGCGGCCGGGATCATTCCGGCTGTGCTGCACTACTACTGGCGGTTCGTGCCGGGCGCCGACGAGGACGGGGTGATCGCGTTCCTGTTGACCGCGGCCGCGATCGGACAACTCTTCAAGGCCAACGCGTCGATATCGGGGGCCGAGGTCGGTTGTCAGGGCGAGGTCGGATCAGCGTGCTCGATGGCCGCCGGGGGACTGGCCGCGGTGCTGGGGGCGACGCCGGCGCAGGTCGAGAACGCGGCCGAGATCGGCATCGAGCACAACCTGGGCCTCACGTGCGACCCGGTCGGGGGACTGGTGCAGATCCCGTGCATCGAACGCAACGCGGTCGCGTCGGTGAAGGCGATCACCGCCGCCCGGATGGCGCTGTTCGGCGACGGCAACCATCACGTCAGCCTGGACACCGCGATCAAGACGATGCGCGACACCGGGGCCGACATGGCCGACAAGTACAAGGAGACGTCGCGCGGGGGACTGGCGCTCAACGTCGTGGAATGTTGACGGCGTTGGAGTGTTGAGGGCCGCCGGGTGTTGAATTGTGGAGCCTAGGAGATTCGAACTCCTGACATCTGCCTTGCAAAGGCAGCGCTCTACCAACTGAGCTAAGGCCCCTGGCCGATCAAGGTGCGTCGGACGCCGGGTCCGGCAGGGTGTGCCACACTTCGGGGCCGTGCTGGGTGCGCCATACGAGCACCGCGGCGGCCGCGAGGCCCGCGCCGATCAGAAGCACCAGCCGCATCGACATGCACCTTTCCGTGGGGCTAGGAGGACTCGAACCTCCGACCTCTTCGTTATCAGCGAAGCGCTCTAACCGCCTGAGCTATAGCCCCGTCAAACCACAACGGCCGAGCGCCGAGATTACCGTACCGACAACCCCTCGCCCAAACCGCGGCGTCGTGACGTCAGTCGCGATCGGCGAGAGTGACCTCCACGCCGCCCACCAGATCGGTCGTCAGGTTGTAGATGAAGGCCCCGACGGTCGCCGCGGCGGTCATCAGCACGATGTTGACCAGCCCGATCAACGCGGCGCCACCGAAGATGGTGCCGCTGGACACCAGCTCGCCTCCCGAGCTGCCGCTGGCGCTGGTGAGCAGGTCTCCGACGTTGCTGTTGAGCTTGGTCCACACGCCCATGCCACCGAGCACCAGATACAGGAACGCGACCGCGATCATCCACACGAAGAACAGCACCACCGACAGCAGCAGAGACACCTTCAGCGTGCTCCACGGATCGACGCGCCGGATCTGCATGCTGGCCCGTACCGGGCCGCGGTGCTGACGGTTTGCGACCTGCACCGCGCGGTTGCCGGCCGCGGGCGTGCCCTTGGCCGGCGACTTGGGCTGATGCGGCTCCACCGGCGGCCGCTCCACCGGCTTGCGCTGGGGGCGGGGACGCCCACCCGACAGGTCGGGGAGCTCGCTGGCGTAGGCCGCCCCGGCGGTGTCCGGCCGGGGACCCGCCTCCTGGCGGGGAGCCTCGGCGCGGACCACGTCGGTGCGGTCGTTGCGGGGTGTGACTTCCGTACGTTCGCTACGCGGCGTGACGTCCGGGCGCTCGGCGCGCGGCGGGGCGTCGGTGTCCTGACCTCCGCCTGCCATGAACCGGTTCAGCCGCGCGTCCAGGCCCGCCTGGTTGCCGGGCCCCTGGGTGCCGGTAACACCCTCCGGGCCGTGCGGCTGTGGCTGCCTGGCCCGGCCGGCCGGACCCCGCTGCCACGGGGGCACGTCACCGCTGTCGGCCACGTGGGGAGCCCGCGCGCCGTTCTCCGGACCCGGGCCGTTGGCGGTGTCACCCTGACGCGGGTGGCCCGGCTCCTTCGGTGAGCTCACCTACGACTCCTCACTGGTCGCCTCCGGGTCGGTGTTGACCTCGTCGGTGCTGTCGCCGGCTTCGGCATTGCGCGCGATCGCGATAAGTGTGTCGCCCTCGCCCAGGTTCATCAACCGAACGCCCTTGGTCTGGCGACCGGCCTTTCGAACCTGACGCGCGGCCGTCCGGATGACACCGCCACCGGAGGTGATCGCGTACAACTCGGTGTCGTCGTCGACGATCAGCGCTCCGACCAGCGTGCCACGCCTCTTGTCGAACTGGATGGTCAGCACCCCCTTGCCGCCGCGGCCCTGCACCGGGTACTCGTCGATCGCCGTGCGCTTGGCATACCCGCCGGAGGTCGCGACCAACAGGTAGGTGTCCTCGCGGACCACGTTGAGCGACAGCAGCGCGTCGTCGGCGTTGAACCGCATGCCCTGCACACCGGAGGTCGCCCGGCCCATCGGCCGCAGTGCCTCGTCGGTGGCCGAGAACCGGATCGACTGCCCGTTCGCCGACACCAGCAGCAGGTCGTCGTCCGCAGAGCACAGCACCGCACCCACGAGTTCGTCGCCGTCGCGCAGGTTCACCGCGACGATGCCGCCCGAGCGGTTGGAGTCGAAATCGACCAGCCGGGACTTCTTGACCAGACCGTTGCGGGTCGCCAGCACCAGGTACGGCGCATCCTCGTAGCTCTTGAGCTGAATGACCTGGGCGATCCGCTCGTTGGGCTGGAACGCCAGCAGGTTGGCGACGTGCTGGCCACGTGCGGTACGCAACGCCTCCGGTAGCTCGTAGGCCTTGGCCCGGTACACCCGGCCCTGTGTGGTGAAGAACAGGATCCAGTCGTGGGTCGAGCAGACGAAGAAGTGGTTGACGATGTCGTCCTGCTTGAGACCGGCACCCTGAACGCCCTTGCCGCCGCGCTTCTGGCTGCGGTACAGGTCGGTCTTGGTCCGCTTGGCGTAGCCGGTCTCGGTGATGGTGACGACGACGTCCTCGCGCGCGATCAGATCCTCGTCGGCGACGTCACCGTCGGCCGGGACGATCCGGGTCCGGCGGTCGTCGCCGTACTTGTCGACGATCTCCTTGAGCTCGTCGTGCACGATCGCGCGCTGGCGTTCCGGCTTGGCCAGAATGTCCTCGAGGTCGGCGATCTCGGCTTCGATCTTGGCCAAATCGTCGACGATGCGCTGACGTTCCAGGGCCGCCAGGCGGCGCAGCTGCATGTCCAGGATCGCCTGCGCCTGAATCTCGTCGATGTCGAGCAGCTCGATCAGGCCGCTGCGCGCGATCTCGACGGTCTGCGAAGCGCGGATCAACGCGATGACCTCGTCGAGGGCGTCGAGCGCCTTGACCAGACCGCGCAGGATGTGGGCCCGCTCGTTGGCCTTGCGCAGCCGATACCGGGTCCGGCGGACGATCACGTCGAGCTGATGGTTGACGTAGTGCCGGATCAGTTGGTCCAGGCGCAGCGTGCGCGGCACCCCGTCGACGATCGAGAGCATGTTGGCGCCGAAGCTGGTCTGCAGCTGGGTGTGCTTGTAGAGGTTGTTCAGCACCACCTTGGCCACGGCGTCGCGCTTGACCTCGACCACGATGCGCAGGCCGACACGATCGCTGGACTGGTCCTCGATGTTCGAGATGCCGGTGAGCTTGCCGTCGCGGACCTGCTCGGCGATCGAGGTGATGAAGTTGTCGTGGTTGACCTGGTACGGCAACTCGGTGATCACCAGCGAGGTGCGGCCGCGGCTGTCCTCCTCGATCTCCACCACACCGCGCATGCGGATCGAACCGCGCCCGGTCTTGTACGTGTCGTCGATGCCCTGCGAACCGACGATCAGGCCGTGGGTCGGGAAGTCCGGCCCCTTGACCCGCTCGCAGACCGCCTCGAGGGTGGCTTCCTCGTCGGCCTCGTAGTTCTCCAGGCACCAGTACACGGCCTCGGCGAGCTCACGCAGGTTGTGCGGCGGCATGTTGGTGGCCATGCCGACGGCGATACCGCCCGAACCGTTGGCGAGCAGGTTCGGGAACCGGCTCGGCAGAACCGTCGGCTCCTGCACCCGTCCGTCGTAGTTCGGGATGAAATCGACTGTCTCCTCGTCGATTTCGCGCAGCATCTCCATGGCCAGCGGAGTCAGCCGCGCCTCGGTGTAACGCATGGCCGCCGGCGGATCGTTACCCGGGGAACCGAAGTTGCCCTGCCCGTCGACCAGCGGGTAGCGCAGCGACCACGGCTGCGCCATCCGGACCAGGGTGTCGTAGATCGACGAGTCGCCGTGCGGGTGGTAGTTACCCATCGTCTCGGCAACGGAGCGCGCCGATTTCGCGTGTCCGCGATCGGGCCGGAAGCCGGAGTCGTACATGGCGTAGAGGACGCGGCGGTGCACGGGCTTGAGACCGTCACGCACCTCGGGCAGCGCGCGCCCGACGATCACGCTCATCGCGTAATCGATGTAGCTGCGCTGCATCTCCTGCTGGATGTCGACCGGTTCGATCCGGTCTCCTGCTTCGTCGCCGGGCGGCAACGTGGTGTCAGTCATGGAATTTTCCTATGTCAGTTAAACATCAAGAAAGCGAACGTCTTTGGCATTGCGAGTGATGAAGCTCCGACGGGCCTCGACGTCCTCGCCCATCAGGATGGAGAACAGTTCGTCGGCCGCGGCCGCATCGTCGAGGGTCACCTGGCGCAGCACGCGCACCGACGGATCCATGGTGGTCTCCCACAGCTCCTTGGCATCCATCTCGCCCAGACCCTTGTAGCGCTGGATGCCGTCCTCGACGTTGATCCGCTTGCCCGCGGCCCGCCCGGCCTCGAGCAGGCCGTCACGCTCACGGTCGGAGTACGCGAATTCCGGCTCGGTCCGCTGCCACTTCAGCTTGTACAGCGGCGGCTGGGCCAGGAAGATATGCCCGTTCTCCACAAGCGGTTTCATGAACCGGAACAGCAGTGTCAGCAGCAGCGTCGAGATGTGCTGGCCGTCGACATCGGCGTCGGCCATCAGCACGATCTTGTGGTAACGCAGCTTGGACAGGTCGAACTCGTCGTGGATACCGGTGCCCAGCGCCGTGATGATCGCCTGGACTTCGGTGTTCTTGAGCACGCGGTCGATGCGGGCCTTCTCGACGTTGATGATCTTGCCGCGCAGCGGAAGAATCGCCTGGAACATCGAGTCCCGGCCGCTCTTGGCCGAGCCGCCGGCCGAGTCACCCTCCACCACATACAGTTCGGACTTGCTGGGGTCGGTGGAGCGGCAGTCGGCGAGCTTGCCGGGGAGCCCGCCGATGTCGGTGGCGCTCTTGCGCCGCACCAGTTCCCGCGCCTTGCGCGCGGCCATCCGGGCCTGCGCGGAGGACACCGCCTTGTTGATCACCGTCTTGGCCTCGGCCGGGTTCGATTCGAACCAGTGGTTGAGCTGTTCGTTGCAGATCTTCTGGACGAACGACTTGACCTCGGTGTTACCCAGCTTGGTCTTGGTCTGACCCTCGAACTGAGGTTGGGACACCTTCACCGAGATGACCGCGGCGAGTCCCTCGCGGATGTCGTCACCGGTGAGGTTCGGGTCCTTCTCCTTGAGCAGCTTCTTGTCCTTGGCGTACTTGTTCACCACCGACGTCAGCGCCGCACGGAACCCCTCTTCGTGGGTGCCGCCCTCATGGGTGTTGATGGTGTTGGCGAACGTGTGCACCGACTCGGAGTAGCCGGCGTTCCACTGCATCGCGACCTCGACCTCGTGACCGGGGCCCTTGCCCTCGAAGTCGATGACGCTGGGCTGGATCGCGGTCTTGGTGCGGTTGATGTGCTTGACGAAGTCGACCAGGCCGCCGGGGTAGTGGAACACCCGGTGCTTGACCTTCTGCGGGGCCCTGGCCTCGGCGGCCTTCTCCTCGGCCGACTTCGGCGCCTCGGCGTGGTCGCTGACCACGTCGTCGACGACGTCGGTGGGGGTGACCCGCTCGTCGGTGAGCTCGATGGTCAGGCCCTTGTTCAGGAACGCCATCTCCTGCAGCCGGCGCGCGATCGTCTCGAAGTCGTAGGTGGTGGTCTCGAAGATGTCCGGGTCGGCCCAGAACCGGATGGTGGTGCCGGTCTTGGTCGTCTTCTCACCCTGCTTGAGGGTGCCGGGCACCGAACGGTCGTAGGTCTGGAACCACTCGTAGCCGTCCTTGCGGACGTCGGCCTCGAGCCGACTCGACAGCGCGTTGACGACCGACACACCGACGCCGTGCAGACCGCCGGAGACCTGGTAGGCGCCTTCTTCGAACTTGCCGCCGGCGTGCAGGACGGTCATCACCACGTCGATGGTGGGGATGCCGGTCGCATGCATGGCCACCGGGATGCCGCGGCCGTCGTCGGTGACCTCGACTCCGCCGTCTTCGAGGATCCTGACGTCGACCTTGGTCGCGAAGCCCGCCATCGCTTCGTCGACCGCGTTGTCCACCACCTCCCAGATAAGGTGGTGCAGACCGCGCTCGCCGGTCGAACCGATGTACATGCCCGGCCGCTTACGTACCGCTTCCAGGCCCTCGAGGACCTTGATGGAATCGGCGCCGTACTCAGCCGGGGCGTTCTTCTTCTGGGCAGCCACGTTGGACGCGTCTCCTTGGTCTTTGACAGGGATGTCCGGCGGAGGGGTCGACCACCCCTCGCGGATCACCGTCACAGTCTACCTTCGCATACCGTCTGGACTGATTCTGCAGCGGCGTTTCCACATACCTGATCGCGTCGTGCGCGGAATTTCTCGGATAGAGATAGGTCTCGACGGCGTCGCAACCGCCGGATCGTGTTCTGGCGGCTCTGAGGCAGGTCCGGCGAATCCACTCAGCCGTAGGTGTCACGGGGTCCGCGACCCGGCACCCGGTACGGGCCTTTCCGCCAGGACGGCCCCATCGGCCCGACGATCTTGAGCGAGGTGACGATGCCGTCACCGACCGCCGCGGCGATCTTGGCCAGGATCTGGGACTGCACCATCCGCAGCTGGGTGGCCCACGCCGTGGATTCCGCCGACACCGTCAGCACCCCTTCGTTGAGCGTGGTCGGCGTCGCGTGGGCGGCGATCTGTTCGCCGACGACCTCGCGCCAGCGGCCGAACACCGCACCCTCGGAAACCCGGGTGGACCAGCCCCGGCTGCGGGCGATCTCGCCGGTCAGCGAGCCGAGCAGCTGCGGGTCGCGGCTGTCGGGTCCCGGCCCCGACCACCGGCGTCTACCGCTGCCCGCGACCCGGCGTGCGGTGGAGGCGCGCCGGCCCATCCCTACGTTCTTGCCCTGCTGGCGTGCCGCGCCCCGGGCTTCCTCGAGGGTCCGGCGCACCAGGTCCATGCCCTTGAGTCCCGCCAGATGCGCCGGAGGGAACGCCGCGCCGTCGTCGCCGGACACGTCCTCGTCGGTCATGACCGCACCACCGAGACACGTCCGGTGTCGTCGTCCTCCATCGTGACCTCGATACGGCGGGCGTCCCACTCCGCCGGGATGTCCTCGGCCACCGCGGCGGTGACGAGCACCTGTTCGGCCGAGGCGGCCACCTGCGCCAGCGCCTGACGCCGTGCGCTGTCGAGTTCGGCGAACACGTCGTCGAGCAAGAGCACCGGATCCCCTCCCTCTGTCCGCAGCAGTTCGTAGGCGGCCAGCCGCAGCGCCAGCGCCATCGACCAGGACTCGCCGTGGCTGGCGAAACCCTTGGCGACCTGATCACCCAGCCGCAGTTCCAGATCATCGCGGTGCGGACCGACAAGACACACACCACGCTCGAGTTCGGCGTCGCGACGCCTGTTCAACGCGTCGAGCAGGGCGGCCTCGAGCATCTCGACATCGCTGTTGCCCGCGGCCGCTTCGGCTTCGATGACCTCGACCCCGCTGCGGTAGCGGATCGCCGCCGGGCGCGACGCCGGCGCCAGCAGCTGATACGCCTTCTCCACCTCCGGGGCCAGTTCGTTGACGAGTTGCACCCGGGCGTTGATCAGTTGGGCGCCGTGATGGGCCAGGTGCCCGTCCCACACGTCGAGGGTCTCGAGCGCGCCGCGGTCGCCGCGGAACCGGGCCCCCGAGGCCGTCTTGAGCAGCGCCGTGCGCTGCCGCACCACCTTGTCGTAGTCGGCACGCACCCCGGCGATCCGCGGACGCCGGGTGGTGGCCAGTTCGTCGAGGTAGCGCCGGCGCTCACCCGGGTCGCCGCGGACCAGCGCAAGATCTTCGGGAGCGAACAGCACTGCGCGCAGCACGCCGAGAATCTCGCGCGCGGACCGGACGGGGGAGCGGTTCAGGCGCGCCTTGTTGGCCCGGCCCGAGGTGATGTCGAGGTCGACGGCCAGTTCGCGGCCTTCGTTGACGACGATCGTGGAGACCACCGCGCGATCCGCGCCGGCTCGGATCAGCGGCGCGTCCGAGGCCACCCGGTGCGAGCCCAGCGTGGCTGAATACCACAGTGCTTCAACAAGATTGGTTTTACCGAAGCCGTTGGGTGCGACAAACACCGTGCGTCCCGGCGTCAGCTCGAGCTCGACGCGGGCCCACGACCGGAAGTCGGTCAGCGCCAGGTGACGTACATGCACGGGGACACCTCGGTCAGCCTGATTCGCTCACTCGTTTGACGGCGTGGCCACCGAACTGATTACGCAGCGCGGCAACGGCTTTCATCGTCGGCGACTCATCCTGGCGGGACAGGAAGCGGGCGAACAGCGACGCCGCGATCCCGGGCACCGGGACGCGCAGCCGGATCGCCTCCTCGACAGTCCACCGGCCTTCACCGGAATCCTCGGTGTAGCCGCTGATCTCGGCGAGGTTCGGATCCTCTTTGAGTGCGCGGGCCAGCAGCTGCTGCAGCCACGACCGCACCACGGTGCCGTTGGTCCAGGCCTGGTAGACGGCCTGGGGATTCTGCACCAGGTCCTCGGCGGCCAGCAGCTCATAGCCCTCGGCGTAGGCGGTCATCAGCGCGTACTCGATGCCGTTGTGCACCATCTTGGCGAAATGGCCGGCGCCGACCGGGCCGACGTGGACGAATCCGTCCTCGAGCGGGCCCGGGGGACGCAGCGTGTCGAAGATCGGCATGGCACGGGCGACGTCGGCGTCACTGCCGCCGACCATCAGTCCATACCCCTCGGTCAGCCCCCAGATGCCGCCCGAGACGCCCGCGTCTACGAACGCAATTCCCTTCTGCGCCAACAGTTCCGCATGGGGAGCGTCCGCGGTGTAGCGGGAGTTTCCGCCGTCGATCACCAGATCACCCTCGCCCAGCACGTCGGCGAGCGCGGTGATCGTGCTGTCGGTCACGGTGCCCGAGGGCACCATCACCCAGACCACCCGCGGGGACGTCAACCGGTCGGCGAGTTCCTCGAGGGACGCCACGTCGGACACCTCAGGGCGCGGGTCGTAACCCACCACCTCGTGGCCCCCGTCGCGCAGACGGGTACGCATGTTGTAGCCCATCTTGCCCAGACCGATCAGACCCAACTGCACGTGAACGCCTCTTCTCGTCGATGCTGCGGTCAGCCGGGAAGCCGAACCGGCATCAACAGGTACACGTAATCGGTCTGCGCGGCCGGGAACGGACCGTTACCCGCCGCGCCGCCGTCATCCTCGCCTGCCGGGCGCAGCACCGCAGGACGGCTCGGGGTGGTGAAGCCGAAGGTCACGCGCTCGGAATGCAGGGAACCCAGCCCGTCGGTCAGATATGTCGGGTTGAACGCAATGGTCAGCGGATCACCGGAGAACTGCACCGACAGGTCCTCCTCGGCACGGCCGACGTCGTCGGCACCGGCCGACAGCCGCAGCACGTCGTCGGCGAATTCCATCCGGACCTGCGCCCCGCGGTCGGCCACCAGCGCCACGCGCTTGATCGCCTCGGTGAGCTCGGCCACCCCGAGGGTGGCCACCGCGGTGTGTTCAGAAGGCAGCAGCTGGCGGAACTTCGGGAACTCGGCGTCGAGCAACCGCGTGGTGCTGCGCTTGCCCTTGCTCCGGATACCGAGCAGACCTTCCTTGCCCACGCTCGGGCCCGACCCCAGCGACAGGTGCACTTCCTGGCCGTCGGTGCCGGCCTTGGCGGCCTCGGCCAGGGTCTTCGCCGGAACGAGCACCGCAGCCTCGAGGCCGGGCGCGCTCGTCGACCAGGTGAGCTCGCGCACGGCGAGCCGGAACCGGTCGGTGGCGGCCAGAACGACCTTTTCTCCGGAGATCTCGACGCGGATGCCGGTCAGCATCGGCAGCGTGTCGTCGCGGCCGGCGGCTACGGCGACCTGGCCGATGGCCTCGGCGAACAGGTCGGACGAGACCACACCGGTCTCGTCGGGCAGCGTCGGCAGGGTCGGATAGTCCTCAACCGCCATCGTGGGCAGGGAGAAGCGGGCGCTGCCGCAGGTCAGCGACACCCGGGTGCCCTCGACGCTGACATCGACAGGCTTGGACGGCAACGACCGGACGATGTCGGAGAGCAGTCGACCGGACACCAAAACGCTTCCCGGAGAAGCGATCTCGGCGGGAATCTGCACCTCGGCAGAGACCTCGTAGTCGAAGCCCGAGACCGTCAGGCCTTCGTCGGAGCCGGTGAGCAGCACACCTGCCAGCACAGGCACCGTGGGCCTGGACGGCAGATTGCGCGCGACCCAGGCGACGGCGTCGGCGAAGTCCTCGCGAGTCAGCCGGAACTTCAGGTCCGTCAGACCAGCAGTTGTCGCCACGTTCATAGCGTCCCTTCGATGCACACCCCGACAAAGCAATGACCAGCGATTTCCCAGAGGTGCACGTCATGCCACCAGGCACGCGGCGACGACCGGAACGGCTGTCGATGAACCACCGTAGAGCTTTCGGCTCCAACTTGAAAGCTAAACGTCCGGGCTGACACGCAGGCCACCGAGCCCCTGTCGGAGCCTGGGATTACAACTTTCCCCAAGGGGCTTCTTCTAGAAGAAATCTATGGATAGAGATAAGTATCAGTAGTAGGTGCTGTGCAGATTGGGGATAACGCGGGTTCGGTGCAGGCCAGCGGGGTCGACGGCATGTGGGCAGGTTGGGGAGCGATGTCGGACGGCGGCGGCGCGGTTGGGGATGGGCCCGGTGTTGGGGAGTAGTGCGCGGCGATCGGCGGGGTTGGCCCCAAGTTGTGCACAGGTCCGTGCACACCCTTTTCTGTGATTCCTGGGGCTCCAGTGACGCAAGATTTTGACCGGCGGGCTCGCGGCAGTCGGCGACACGCGGGCGCGACACGCAGACAGCACGCGCGGAAGCGCGTGCTGTGGGTGATTTCGACAGGGGGTGGGTCAGCGCTTGGAGCGCTGCCGGATTCGGGTGGTGAGTTCCTTGACGTGATCGAACACCTCACGGCGCTCGGCCATTTCGTTGCGAATCTTCTTCTCCGCGTACATCACCGTGGTGTGGTCGCGGCCGAACGCCTGCCCGATCTTGGGCAGCGAGAGGTCGGTGAGTTCCCGGCACAGATACATCGCGATCTGCCGGGACTGGGCCAGCGCGCGCGTCTTACCGGGGCCGCGCAGTTCCTCCACGCTGGTCTCGAAGTACTCGGCGGTGGCGGCCATGATCGCGGCGGTGCTGATCTGCATGGTGCTGGGATCGGAGATCAGATCCCGCAGCACGATTTCGGCCAGCGACTTGTCGATCGGTGTCTTGTTCAGCGACGCGAACGCGGTGACGCGGATCAGTGCGCCTTCGAGCTCGCGGATGTTGCGTTCGATCCGGCTGGCGATGAGCTCGAGCACATCTCCGGGCACGTCGAGGCGGTCCATCTGAGCTTTCTTGCGCAGGATGGCAATTCGCGTCTCGAGCTCGGGCGGCTGCACGTCGGTGATCAGGCCCCACTCGAATCGGGTGCGGAGCCGGTCCTCGAGGGTGGCCAGCTGCTTGGGCGGCCGGTCCGAGGAGATCACAATCTGCTTGTTCGCGTTGTGCAGCGTGTTGAAGGTGTGGAAGAACTCCTCCTGGATGCCGTCCTTGCCTTCGATGAACTGGATGTCGTCGACCAGCAGCACGTCGATGTCGCGGTAGGTGCGCTTGAACGACGCGCGGCGGTCGTCGCGCAGCGAGTTGATGAAGTCGTTGGTGAATTCCTCGGTGGAGACGTACTTCACCCGCATGCCGGGGAACAGCCGCTGGGCGTAGTTGCCCGCGGCGTGCAGCAGGTGGGTCTTGCCCAGACCGGACTCACCCCAGATGAACAGCGGGTTGTAGGCCCGCGCCGGCGCCTCCGCGATGGCCAGGGTGGCGGCGTGTGCGAAGCGGTTGGAAGCGCCGATGACGAACGTGTCGAAGGTGTAGCGCCGATTCAGGGTGACCGACGTGCTGTCGTCCTCGGCGGTGCGGTTGGCCCGGTTGGAGAAGTACGACGGCCAGCTCTCCTCGGCGCTCGCCCTGGCGGCCAGGTCGTCGTCGACGACGTCCTCGTCCGGGTCGGGTACCGCTGTGGGTGCCCCGGCGGAGCCGTTGGTTTCGTCGGTGTCATCCGGGGCGGGATCGGCGATGCGCACGCCGAGTTCGACCCGCTGTCCGAGCTGGCGGCTCAGCGCCGCGACGATCGGTTCCCGGAGATGGCGTTCGATCTCGTTCTGGACGAAGGGGGTCGGCACCGAGAGCAGCGCGAAGCCTTCGGTGATGACGAGAGGCTTCACCAATTTGAGCCACGCCCGCTGCTGCGGGGTCAACGAACCGTTCCCGACCCCATCGGCTCCGTTGAGTTCGGTGACGACGTTGTCCCAGATGGAGACGAAGGGGGGATCGGGGTCAGTGCTCACCGACGCTCACCCCCTTGTGGTCCCTGCGGGGACGTGCTGCACGACGACAACGAACTGTCCACAAAGTTATCCACAGGTTGTGGAAAAAAGAAGCTCGTCGTCGTCTCGTGGTCTACCGGCGAGAACACCTCGGTGCCGGAACTCATCACCGTGCAGTCAGTGGACTCGCGACGGAGGGAGGGCATCCTCGCTTCGTTGTCTTTCGCCGATCCGGCATGGAATCGGCATTGCCAGAAGCTAACAGTTTTCTCTCCGGGTGCCAACAGTTCTGCAACATTGCGAGACGCGCAATCGCGGTCGGGCCCAATAGAACCAGACGAACGTGACAGTTGTGATCGATGTGATGGAACCGACGGGGTCAGACGGGGTGCGGCGGCCGCCACCTCAGCGCGATCTGCCAGGTTTGACCCAGGGATTTCTCGTCAGTACCCTCGAACAGTCGCCCGCACGTGGCGATACGGCTGCGACCGGCCCCGGCCGGGGACCGCGCCGGCTAGCTTTGCGAGACCGATCGAGCTTACCAACGGCCGACTGCGTCACGTCCGTCATGCATCGCATGTCGGGCAGGCGCCGAGGCCAGATTCAACAAGGAGTGACTGCCGTGGCCAAGGGCAAGCGGACCTTCCAGCCGAACAACCGTCGCCGCGCGAAGGTGCACGGATTCCGGCTGCGGATGCGGACCCGCGCGGGTCGTGCGATCGTCACGGCCCGGCGCGCTAAGGGCCGTCGTTCTCTGACTGCGTGACCCGGCAAGGTCTGTCGCGGTGCTTCCGGCCCAGAACCGGATGACGCGGTCGACCGAGTTCGGTGCCACAGTGAGTCGCGGGACGCGGGCAGCACAGCCCGATCTTGTGGTGTACACGCTGCGTTCTGACCAGACGGGTGACCCCGGACCGCGGGTCGGTCTGATCGTCTCCAAAGCTGTCGGCAATGCCGTGCAGCGTCATCGGGTGTCCCGTCGTCTGCGCCATGCCGCGCGGGCGGTCCTCGGTGACCTCGACGCCTCCGACTGGATGGTGATCCGCGCACTCCCGCGAAGCCGCGAGGCGATCACCCCCCGGCTCGAGCAGGAACTGCGTACCGCGCTTCAGCGGATCAGGGACCGGAACGGGTCGCGGTCGTGAGCGCCCGGTCCCGGGCTGCCCGGTGCGCGGTGTTCCTCGTTCAGCTCTACCGCCACACGATCTCCCCACTGCGTCTTCCGACCTGTCGGTTCACTCCGACCTGCAGTCAGTACGCCGTCGACGCGCTGACCGAGTACGGCTTCTTCCGTGGCAGCTGGTTGGCCCTGGTCCGTCTCCTCAAATGTGGTCCATGGCATAACGGAGGATGGGACCCAATACCCGAGCGCGAAAGTCACAGTGACGCAACGGGTGAACACACCTGTGCGGAAGCCGATCACCGGGGGAGTCCGGTAGAGCGAGAGAAGAGTCAGACGAGTGTCGTTTAATTGGTTCAGCCTCGACATCATCTATTACCCGGTGTCGGCGATCATGTGGGTCTGGTACAAAGCGTTCGCTTTCCTGCTGGGGCCGTCGAACTTCTTCGCCTGGGCGCTGTCGGTGATGTTCCTGGTGTTCACGCTGCGCGCGATTCTGTACAAGCCTTTCGTCCGCCAGATCCGCACCACCCGGCAGATGCAGGAACTGCAGCCCCAGATCAAGGCGCTGCAGAAGAAGTACGGCAAGGACCGCCAGCGC
The DNA here is from genome assembly GCF_001552715.1 of Mycolicibacterium vaccae NBRC 14118 = CIP 105934. Taxonomy (GTDB): domain Bacteria; phylum Actinomycetota; class Actinomycetes; order Mycobacteriales; family Mycobacteriaceae; genus Mycobacterium; species Mycobacterium vaccae. The sequence continues at coordinate 22,277 of NZ_BCRS01000067.1, forward strand.
ATGGCGCTGGAGATGCAGAAGCTGCAGAAGGAGCACGGCTTCAACCCGATCCTGGGCTGCCTGCCGATGCTGGCGCAGATCCCGGTGTTCCTCGGGCTGTTCCACGTGCTGCGCTCGTTCAACCGGACCCAGGGCGGCTTCGGTCAGATTCAGCTGACGGTCGAGCAGAACCGCGCCACGGGTAACTATGTCTTCAGCGCCACTGACGTCGCGAACTTCCTGGACGCCAACCTGTTCGGCGCCCCGCTCAGCGCGACGATGATCCAGACCACCGGTCTGGACGCGTTCACCGAGTTCAACCGCGCCGCGGTCATCGGGGTCGGTGTGCCGATCATGATCCTTGCCGGCATCGCGACCTACTTCAACAGCCGGGCCTCGATCTCACGTCAGAGCCCGGAAGCCGCGGCCAATCCGCAGACCGCGATGATGAACAAGCTGGCTCTGTATGTCTTCCCGCTGGGTGTGGTCGTCGGCGGTCCGTTCCTGCCGCTCGCGGTCATCATGTACTGGCTGGCCAACAACATCTGGACCTTCGCCCAGCAGCACTACGTGTTCGGCAAGATCGAGAAGGAAGAAGAGCAGGCCAAGCAGGAGGCTCTCGAACGGCGTGCCGCCAACGCACCGGCGCCCGGGGTGAAGCCCAGCCGCAAGAAGAAGGCTGCCGCAGCCGCGGCCGCGGAAGCTGACGGCGCCGCCGCAGACACCGCCGGGGAGAGCGAGAAGACCGCCGCCGAGCCGCCGGCCGCCGAGCAGAGTTCACCGACATCCGCAGCGCAGAACGGCGCGAGCAATCGCACTCCGAAACCCGGCGCGCGGCCCAAGAAGCGGAAACGTTGACGCGCGGGCGACCGCGGACAAAGGAGAGGTGTGGCAATGACTGAGACAGACAACGAAACAGGCGCCGCAGAGACAGCAGAGGTCGTCGAGAGCGCGGAGGTCGTCACCGAGGGTGACGCTGCCGAGGCTCAGGTCGACGGGGAAGACTCGGACCCGGCCGAGGATCTGGAGGACCGGTTGGTCGCCGAGGGCGAGATTGCCGGCGACTATCTGGAAGAGCTTCTCGATCTGCTGGACTTCGATGGCGACATCGATCTGGACGTCGAGGGCGACCGTGCAATCGTGAGCATCGACGGCGGCACGGATCTGAACAAGTTGGTCGGCCGCAAGGGCGAGGTGCTCGACGCCCTGCAGGAGTTGACCCGGCTGGCGGTGCACCAGAAGACCGGTGAGCGCAGCCGGTTGATGCTCGACATCGCACAGTGGCGGCAGCGCCGGCGCGAAGAGCTGGCCGCGCTCGGGGACAAGATCGCCCGACGCGTGCTGGAGACGGGGGAGCGTGAGGAGCTCACGCCGATGACCCCGTTCGAGCGCAAGATCGTGCACGACGCGGTGGCCGGCGTGCAGGGCGTGCACAGCGAAAGCGAGGGCGTGGAGCCGTCGCGCCGTGTCGTCGTTCTGGTCGACTGAATTCCTGTCGACTGACCCGCCCCAGAGTTACATCAATGTAGTTCTCCGCCAGCCAAGGGAGTCGGTCGGTGGTAACGCCGCGTAAAGCCGGAGGATGTTTCACGTGAAACATGCCGAGGTACCACCACCGCCTCCCGCTGCGGAGGCAGTGTTCGGGCCCGTCCTCGACCGGGCCGCTCGTTATGCGGAGATTCTTGCCGGGGCCGGGGTGGAGCGTGGATTGCTCGGACCCCGAGAGATCGACCGGCTGTGGGACCGCCACATCCTGAACTGCGCGGTGGTCGGCGAACTCCTCCATTCGGGGGAGCGGATCGCCGACATCGGTAGTGGTGCCGGACTGCCCGGGATACCGTTGGCACTGGCGCGGCCCGATGTGACGATCATCCTGATCGAGCCCCTGCTCCGACGCAGCGATTTTCTTCGCGAGACGATTGAGGAGCTGGGCATCGACTGCACGGTGGTGCGGGGCCGCGCCGAGGACCGAGCAGTGCGCGAGGAGGTGGGGACGACGGACGTGGTGGTGTCCCGGGCCGTCTCCTCGCTCGACAAGTTGACCAAGTGGAGTACGCCGCTGCTGACAACCGGCGGCCGGATGCTGGCAATCAAGGGGGAGCGGGCCGATGAGGAAGTCCAGCAGCACCGAAAGGCCATGGCGGCGCTCGGAGTGTCAAAGGTGAAGGTGGAGAAATGTGGCGCGCAGTACGTGGAGCCGCCCGCGACAGTGGTCGTCGGGTACCTAGAGGCGACGCGGAGTCCTCAGGCTCGAGCGGGAAGGCGGCACAAGTAATGGCAGCGCCCGGAGATGCGGACGCATCGAAGACCGTCCCGGCCGCCGATGTTTCACGTGAAACGTGGCCCACGCAGGACGCCGATACCCCGATCGGCGCCGAAGCGGCCCGCGCCGTCCGGCTGATGCAGGCCGCTGTGCAGGGGCAGCTCCCCAAGCCGAAGCGGCAGCGGGTGTTCACGATCGCCAATCAGAAGGGCGGCGTCGGCAAGACCACCACCGCGGTGAACCTCGCCGCGGCCCTGGCGCTACAAGGACTGAAGGTTCTGGTCATCGACCTCGATCCGCAGGGCAACGCCAGCACCGCGCTGGGCATCGAGCATCGGCCCGGCACCCCGTCGTCATACGAGGTGCTGATCGGCGACATCTCAGTGGAGACCGCGCTTCAGCGCAGCCCGCACAGCGAGCGGCTGTTCTGCATCCCGGCGACCATCGACCTGGCCGGCGCGGAAATCGAACTTGTCAGCATGGTGGCGCGGGAGGGCCGGCTGCGGACGGCACTCGGCGAGCTCGAGCGCTACGACTTCGACTACGTGTTCATCGACTGCCCGCCGTCTCTCGGGCTGCTGACGATCAACGCGCTCGTCGCCGCCCCGGAGGTGCTGATCCCGATCCAGTGCGAGTACTACGCACTGGAGGGCGTCGGTCAGTTGCTGCGCAACATCGAGATGGTCAAGGCGCACCTGAACCCCGACCTGAACGTCACCACCGTGGTGCTCACCATGTACGACGGGCGCACGAAGCTCGCCGATCAGGTCGCGATGGACGTCCGGGAACACTTCGGAGACAAGGTTCTGCGCACGGTGATCCCGCGCAGCGTGAAGGTGTCCGAGGCACCGGGTTACGGGATGACGATCATCGACTACGACCGGGGCTCGCGAGGGGCGATGAGTTATCTCGATGCCAGCCGCGAGTTGGCACTGCGTGGCGGAGACGACGAAGGACGGGACCGATGAACAACGCGGCACGCAAGCGCAGTGGTCTGGGCCGGGGGCTCGCCTCGCTGATTCCGACCGGGCCCGCCGAGACCGGCGAACCCGCGACCCTGGGTCCGAAGATGGGCGCTGCCGCTGCCGATGTGGTGCTCGGCGCAGCGCCGTCGAAGGCACCGCCGGCGCCCCCCGCGGAGGAGGAGAACCCGGTCGGCGCGGTGTACCGCGAGATTGCTCCGTCGCTGATCGATCCGAACCCCCGGCAGCCGCGCCAGGTGTTCGACGAGGAAGCGCTGGCCGAGCTGGTGCATTCGATCCGCGAGTTCGGTCTGATGCAGCCGATCGTGGTGCGCGCGGTGCCGACGCCCGAGGGCGAATCCGCGCCGCGCTACCAGCTGGTGATGGGGGAGCGGCGTTGGCGGGCGGCGCAGCTGGCCGGAGTCGCGACCATCCCCGCGATCGTGCGGGAGACCGCCGACGACAGCATGCTGCGCGATGCGCTGCTGGAGAACATCCACCGGGTACAGCTGAATCCGCTCGAAGAGGCTGCGGCCTACCAGCAGCTGCTCGAGGAGTTCGACGTCACCCACGATGAACTGGCGTCCCGGATCGGCCGCTCGCGGCCAGTCATCACCAACATGATCAGGTTGCTGCGCCTGCCGATCGCGGTGCAGCGGCGGGTAGCCGCCGGGGTGCTCTCCGCCGGGCACGCGCGGGCGCTGTTGTCGCTTGAGGCCGGACCCGAAGCGCAGGAGGAGCTCGCTGCCCGAATAGTCGCCGAAGGCCTGTCGGTCCGCGCGACCGAGGAGGCGGTGACGATCGCCAACCGCAACGGGCAAGCGCCGCCGGCCGCGCCCCGACGCAAGCCGATCCAGATGCCCGGGCTGCAGGATGTCGCCGAGCAGCTGTCGACGGCGTTCGATACCCGGGTGACCGTGAGCCTGGGGAAGCGCAAGGGCAAAATCGTCGTCGAGTTCGGTTCTGTCGACGATCTGCAGCGAATTGTGGAGTTGATGAACGCGTCGGAGCAATGACCTACCACACCGACGAATTACGTCACTGTGACACAGACGGCGCGCGCGCCGTCGCGCGTTTTGAGTGCCGTAGCAAAGTCGGTGTGGCTCAGCAGAATTGGATGATCGATTCAATCGGGCGCGGTCACCCGGGGCGCAACGGCCGCCAGTTGCGCCGGCCTTCTATCCTGGAGAGGCAGCCGTCCGGATCGAGACGGCGCAGAGACCGGGAAGTCTAGTGGACGCACGAATCACGCCCCTCCGCCTCGAGGCGTTCGAGCAGCTGCCCAAGCACGCTCGGCGCTGTGTGTACTGGGAAGTCGATCCGGCGATCATCGACCGGGGGGATCACCTCTCCGACCCGGAGTTCGAAAAGGAAGCGTGGCTGTCGATGGTCATGCTCGAATGGGGCTCGTGCGGTCAGCTCGCTGTCGACCACCGGCCCGCCGCCGGTGCCGCGGGCTCCGGCGAGCTCTCCGACGACGACCCGTGTCTGGGATACGTGTTCTACGCGCCGCCGCGCTCGGTACCGAGAGCGAGCAGGTTTCCGACCGGACCGGTCAGCGCCGACGCGGTGCTGTTGACGACCCTGGGTGTCGAAGCCGGCGACGGTGCGGTGGGGGACCTGTCCCATGCGTTGTTGATGGCGGTCGTGCAGGACCTGGTTCGTCGCGGGGTGCGGGCGCTGGAAGCCTTCGGACGCACCAGCGCGGCCAGGGAGTTGACCGACCTGAGCGCGGTACCCGACGACGTCCGCCCCGTGTTGGAAACCCTCGGCGACTGTTCGCCGGACCAGTGCGTCCTGGACGCGGACCTGCTGATGGACGCCGGCTTCGTGGTGGTGTCGCACCACACGTACTTCCCTCGCCTGCGGCTCGAGCTCGAGCAGGGGCTGGGCTGGAAGGCCGGAGTGGAAGCCGCCCTGGAACGGTTGTTGGAAAGTGCGCAGCTCGAGCAGCCGGTGGGCGCCGGCGCGGGCCGCTGCGACTAGCGCGGAACGGTCAGGCGCGGCGGGATTGTTCGACCGCGAGCTCGTGTGCGAGCAGTTCGGCGAACGTGAAGGTGCCGGTCGGCCGGTCGTTCTTGCCGAGCAGATAGAGCCGCTTCACCGCGGCCAGAATGCCCTCGGCCAACGCATCACGGGCGGCCGGGGAAACGAGCGTGGCCCGGTCGTCGGGATTGGTGATGTAACCGACGTCGACCTGCACAGTCGGCATCCTGGTCAACCGCAACAGATCCCACGTCCGACCGTGCACCCGGCAGTCACGTAATCCGGTGCGGGCCACCACTTCCCGTTGGATGAAATCGGCCAGATTGCGTCCGATGGTGGACACCGATCCGTGCGAATTGCCGAAATGGAACGACGCGACCCCGTTGGCGGAGGGACTGGTGTGCGTAGCGCACCGCAGGCTGATCATCATGTCCGCACCGACGGTGTTGGCGGTCGCGGCGCGCTCCGAATCCGCCGGCGACGCGGTCGCGGGCCGCGACAGGAACGTCTCGATACCGATCGCGGTCATCCGGCCTTCCAGCCGGGAGGCCAGGTCCCACAGGATGTCTGCTTCGCTGATCGGACCGGCGGGCCCGTTCAGGATCAGGCCGTGGTCCGCGCCGCCGCGGCCCGGATCGACGATGATGCGCTTACCGGACAACCGGGGTCCGGAGCGGCGCACCAACTCCTCCTCGCGGATCGCGTGCGGGGATCCGCCGGTGACCCGGGAGCCGAGAAAGTACAAGGACCGCAGGGTTTCCGGACCGCAGATGCCATCCGGGTACAGCCCGTACTCACGCTGGTAGGACGAGAGTGCGTTGTGGGTCTGAAGACCGAAATGACCGTCGACCATTCCGGTGTAGAAACCCAGATCCTGGAGCCGGGCCTGCAGCGTGGCGACGTCGTCGCCGTACATCGGTGCACCGAACTGGTGATTGAGAGTGCGCGCGCCGAGCCGGTAGGAGGCTTCCTTGAGCGCACGGTAGGTGGCCTCGCCGACGACACCGTCGACCAACAGGCCGCGATGTTGCTGGAATGCGCGCACCGCGCGGTCGAGTTCGTCGTCGAACATGTCCGCGGCGACGAGCTTGCCGGTGATGATGTCCTCATCTGCGCTTTCGAGCATGCCCAGAGCGGCAAGAGCGGCCCGGATCTCGGCGACCGGACCTCCGCGGTCACCGCGACGCAGACTCGACATAGCCAAGATTCTCTCAGACCGACAGGGGATTCGAGAAAACCCCAGCGCGTCGGGGCACCGCGTTTCGCGGCACTCCGAGCACGTCAGACCACGTCAGACAGCTCGCGGAGTAGCGCAGCCTTGCCTTTCGCACCGACGATCCGCTTGACCGGCTGGCCGTCCTTGAACAGGATCATCGTCGGGATCGACACCACCTGGAAATCACGCGCGGTGGCCGGGTTCTCGTCGACGTCGATCTTGGCGACGGTCAGCGAGCCGGCCTTCTCGGACGCGATCTCCTCGAGCACCGGGGCGACCATCTTGCACGGTCCGCACCAGGTCGCCCAGAAGTCCACGAGCACCGGTGTGCCGCTCGACAGGACGTCGTCGGAGAACGAATCGTCGGTCACAGATACCGTTTTGCCATCGCTCACTGCTGTGCTCCAATCAGGTCGCTGTCTTCGGTTGTGGTGGAGGTTCTTTCGCCCGGCTCGGCATGGTCGGCCAGCCAGCGCTCGGCGTCGATCGATGCGGCACAACCACTTCCGGCGGCGGTGATGGCCTGCCGGTAGGTGTGGTCGACGAGATCGCCTGCGGCGAAGACACCGTCGACCGAGGTGTAGCTGGTGCGTCCCTGCACCAACACGTAACCCTCGTCGTCGACCTCGACCTGGCCACGGACCAGCTCCGAGCGCGGGTCGTGTCCGACGGCGACGAACACGCCGGTCACCGCGAGCGCCGACTCCTCGCCGGTGACGGTGTTGCGCAGACGCACACCGGTCACCTTGGGGTCGCCCTCGATCTTGGTCACCTGGGTGTTGGTGAGGATGGTGATCTTCTCGTTGGCCTGCGCGCGCTCCAGCATGATCTTGGAGGCGCGGAACTCGTCGCGGCGGTGGATCAGGGTCACGCTGCGCGCGAAGCGGGTCAGGAAGGTGGCCTCTTCCATCGCGGAGTCGCCGCCACCGACCACCACGATGTCCTGATCGCGGAAGAAGAAGCCGTCGCAGGTGGCACAGGTGCTCACGCCCATGCCGAGCAGCGCGTCCTCGCCGGGGATACCGAGGTGGCGAGCCGCCGCGCCCATGGCCAGGATCACCGCGCGGGCGCGGTAGGTCTCGTCACCGACGGTGACGGACTTCACCGGCCCGGTCAGGTCGACCGCGTCGACATCCTCCATGCGCAGGTCGGCGCCGAAGCGCAGTGCCTGCTCGCGCATCTGGTCCATCAGCTCGGGTCCGGTGATGCCCTCCCGGAAGCCGGGGTAGTTCTCGACCTCGGTGGTCGTCATCAGCGCGCCGCCGAACTGGCTGCCCTCGAACACCAGCGGCTGCAGCTGGGCGCGGGCAGCGTAGATCGCGGCCGTATACCCGGCCGGGCCGGATCCGATGATGATGACGTCGTGGACCACGTCCGAGGAAGTCATGTCTGAGGAGGTCATGCGTGCCTTTCTGCTTGCGGCAGTTGTTCTCCAGAACCGTAGCTGCGTAAACAACCGCGTTCACTAAACACCAGGGTATGCCCGGGTGTTCCCGGCCGGGCTCACGGGCGCGCGACGGCGGTCTCGGCGAGCAGTCCGGTGTGCGCGGCGTTGCACGTCGGCGGCACGACCACCGCGGAGACCTGGGCCGGGGTGGCGCCGTCCAGCACCAGCACCACCGCGGGCCGGCCGGCCGTCTCCAGCTGGGTGCCGCCGAGGACGTCGAGGCCGGGCGGATAGCCGAGTCCGGTCAGGCATGCGCCGCGGCGGGCGGGTTCGCTGAGCGCGCCGAGGTCGGGGGCGCGGTCGAGCAGGGCCAGCAGTTCGGTGCCGGAGAGCGGGAACGGGTGGTCGGGACCGGGTCCGGTGATCAGAGACGCGGTGGGTCCGGCCGGGAACGCCGGCTCGGGCGCGCGGTTCAGCGCGATCGCGCCGACGACGAGCCCGGCGGCGACGGCGGCCCCGCCGGTGAG
>NZ_BCRS01000068.1 GCF_001552715.1 Mycolicibacterium vaccae NBRC 14118 = CIP 105934
CGGTCGCGGCGGGCTGAGCCCGCACGACCAGCGATTTGGCGCATCCGGCGAGCTCACCTAGTATATGGGGGTTGCCTAGGGCAGACCTCGGTTGTCTCCATGTGGAGAAGGCCCCGCGTGCTCTTAGGGAACAAAGACCGCGCACGTCAGGGTCGGTAATCCTGCGTGCACACAGTAACCAGGTCGAGGAGATCTAGTGATTCAGCAAGAATCGCGGCTCAAGGTCGCCGACAACACGGGCGCCAAGGAGATCTTGTGCATCCGCGTGCTCGGCGGTTCGGGTCGTCGATACGCCGGCATCGGCGACATCATCGTGGCGACCGTCAAGGACGCCATCCCAGGCGGCAACGTCAAGCGCGGCGATGTCGTCAAGGCCGTCATCGTGCGCACCGCCAAGGAGCGCCGTCGCGCCGACGGCAGCTACATCAAGTTCGATGAGAACGCCGCCGTCATCATCAAGAACGACAACGACCCCCGTGGTACCCGCATCTTCGGGCCCGTCGGTCGCGAACTGCGCGAGAAGCGCTTCATGAAGATCGTCTCGCTCGCCCCGGAGGTGTTGTAGATGAAGGTCCGTAAGGGCGACACCGTGCTCGTCATCTCGGGTAAGGACAAGGGTGCCAAGGGCAAGGTCCTGGTGGCCTACCCCGAGCGCAACAAGGTCCTCGTCGAGGGCGTGAACCGGATCAAGAAGCACACCCCCGAGTCGCGTACCGAGCGCGGCGCGGCCTCGGGCGGCATCGTCACGCAGGAGGCGCCGATCTCGGTGTCCAACGTGATGTTGCTCGATTCCGACGGCAAGCCGACCCGCGTCGGTTTCCGCAAGGACGACGAGACCGGCAAGAAGGTCCGCATCGCCAAGTCCAACGGCAAGGACATCGTGTAATGACCACCACTGAAAAGACCCTCCCCCGCCTGAAGCAGCGCTACCGCGAAGAGATCCGCGCAGCGCTGCAGCAGGAATTCGGCTACGCCAACGTGATGCAGATCCCGGGCGTCACCAAGGTCGTCGTGAACATGGGCGTCGGCGACGCCGCCCGTGACGCCAAGCTGATCAACGGCGCGGTCAACGACCTCACCCTGATCACCGGCCAGAAGCCCGAGATCCGCCGGGCCCGGAAGTCCATCGCGCAGTTCAAGCTTCGCGAGGGCATGCCCATCGGCGCCCGCGTCACGCTGCGCGGCGACCGCATGTGGGAGTTCCTCGACCGCCTGATCGCGATCTCGCTGCCGCGTATCCGCGACTTCCGCGGACTCTCGCCGAAGCAGTTCGACGGCACCGGCAACTACACCTTCGGGCTCAACGAGCAGTCGGTGTTCCACGAGATCGACGTGGACAGCATCGATCGCCCGCGTGGCATGGACATCACCGTCGTCACCTCGGCGACGAACGACGACGAGGGACGTGCGCTGCTGCGGGCGCTCGGCTTCCCGTTCAAGGAGAACTGAGCAGATGGCAAAGAAGGCTCTGGTCAACAAGGCCAACAAGAAGCCCAAGTTCAAGGTGCGGGGCTACACCCGTTGCAACCGCTGCGGCCGTCCGCACTCGGTGTTCCGCAAGTTCGGCCTGTGCCGGATCTGCCTGCGCGAAATGGCACATGCCGGCGAATTGCCGGGTGTGCAGAAGTCCAGCTGGTAAGCCGGCTCCAGACCGTAACTACGAAACAGGTTGCGGCAGGCCCAATCCGAGTACTGGGGATGGGAACCGCCGCGAGAAAGGTGAACCGGCTGTCATGACCATGACGGATCCGATCGCAGACTTCTTGACACGTCTGCGCAACGCCAATTCGGCGTATCACGACGAAGTGACCCTGCCGCACAGCAAGATCAAGGCCAACATCGCCGAGATCCTGAAGTCCGAGGGCTACATCAACGACTATCGCACCGAGGATGCGCGAGTGGGCAAGTCCCTCATCGTGCAGCTCAAGTACGGCCCGAGCCGTGAACGCAGCATCGCGGGCCTGCGCCGGGTGTCCAAGCCCGGTCTGCGGGTGTACGCGAAGTCCACCAACCTGCCGCGTGTTCTCGGTGGGCTCGGTGTGGCGATCATTTCCACGTCGTCCGGTCTGAGGACCGACCGCCAGGCGGCCCGTGAGGGCGTCGGCGGCGAGGTCCTCGCCTACGTGTGGTGAGGGAGGGCTAGATACATGTCTCGCATTGGAAAACAGCCGGTCCCGGTCCCCAACGGGGTCGACGTGACGATCGACGGACAGAACGTGTCCGTCAAGGGCCCCAAGGGCACGCTGACCCTCGACGTCGCCGAGCCGATCGCGGTCAGCCGCGACGACGCCGGCGCGCTGGTGGTCACCCGCCCCGACGACGAGCGGCGTAACCGTTCGTTGCACGGCCTGTCCCGCACGTTGATCGCCAACCTGGTGACCGGCGTGACCGAGGGCTACACCACCAAGATGGAGATCTTCGGCGTCGGTTACCGCGTGGTGGCCAAGGGCAGCGACCTCGAGTTCGCCCTGGGCTACAGCCACCCGGTGCTGATCACCGCCCCGGAAGGCGTGACCTTCACGGTCGAGACGCCGACGAAGTTCTCGATCTCCGGTATCGACAAGCAGAAGGTCGGCCAGATCGCGGCGAACATCCGCCGCCTCCGTAAGAGCGATCCCTACAAGGGCAAGGGAATCCGCTACGAGGGCGAGCAGATCCGTCGCAAGGTCGGAAAGACGGGTAAGTAGTAGATGGCTGCCAACACCAAAACCAAAGAGGCCGCGGGTCACACCCCGGTCGGCAAGAACATCTCCGAGACGCGGCGCACGTCGCGGCTGCGCCGGCACGCGCGTCTGCGCAAGAAGGTGTCCGGCACCGCCGAGCGTCCGCGCCTGGTGGTCAACCGGTCCTCCCGGCACATCCACGTGCAGCTGGTCGACGATCTCGCGGGCGTCACGCTGGCCGCGGCATCCTCGATCGAGGCCGACGTGCGGGCGCTCGACGGCGACAAGAAGGCCGCGAGCGGCCGTGTCGGTCAGCTGATCGCCGAGCGCGCCAAGGCCGCGGGTATCGACGAGGTCGTGTTCGACCGCGGTGGGTACACGTACGGCGGACGGATCGCGGCGCTGGCCGACGCCGCCCGCGAAAGCGGGTTGAAGTTCTGATGTACGGGCTGACCAGTAACGGAAGGAATGCATGATGGCCGAGCAGGCTGTAGGAGCCGGCGGGCCGTCGAGCGACGGCCGCGACGGTGGCAGGGGCGACCGCGGTGGCCGTGGGCGCCGGGACGATCGTGGCGGCCGCGGCCGTGACGACCGCGAGAAGAGCAATTACCTGGAGCGCGTGGTCACGATCAACCGTGTCTCCAAGGTGGTCAAGGGTGGTCGTCGGTTCAGCTTCACCGCGCTGGTGATCGTCGGCGACGGCAAGGGCATGGTCGGTGTCGGCTACGGCAAGGCCAAAGAGGTCCCCGCCGCCATCGCCAAGGGTGTCGAAGAGGCGCGCAAGAACTTCTTCCGGGTTCCGCTGATCGGCGGCACCGTGACCCACCCCGTCCAGGGTGAGGCCGCGGCCGGTGTGGTCATGCTGCGTCCGGCCAGCCCCGGTACCGGTGTCATCGCCGGCGGCGCCTGCCGCGCCGTGCTGGAGTGCGCCGGGGTGCACGACGTCCTGGCCAAGTCGTTGGGCAGCGACAACGCGATCAACGTGGTGCACGCCACGGTCGCCGCGCTGAAGCTGCTCCAGCGTCCCGAAGAGGTCGCGGCCCGCCGCGGCCTGCCCATCGAGGATGTAGCGCCCGCAGGCATGCTCCGGGCCCGCCGCGAGGCGGAGGCTCTGGCTGCCACGGCCGCGCGTGAGGGAACGGCGTAATCATGGCAGAGCTCAAGATCACCCAGGTGCGCAGCACCATCGGTGCGCGCTGGAAGCAGCGGGAGTCCCTGCGGACGCTCGGACTGCGCAAGATCCGCCAGTCCGTGGTCCGTGAGGACAACGCCCAGACGCGTGGACTCATCAAGACCGTGCACCACCTCGTCACGGTCGAGGAGGTTTAACCATGGCTCCGATCAAGCTTCACGATCTGCGCCCGGCACCCGGCGAGAAGAAGGCCAAGACCCGCGTCGGTCGCGGCGAGGGCTCCAAGGGTAAGACCGCCGGTCGCGGTACCAAGGGCACCAAGGCCCGCAAGAACGTCCCGGTGACGTTCGAGGGCGGCCAGATGCCGATCCACATGCGGCTGCCGAAGCTCAAGGGCTTCCGCAACCGGTTCCGCACCGAGTACGCCCCGGTCAACGTCGGCGACATCGCCAAGGCGTTCCCCGAGGGCGGCACGGTCGGTGTCGAGCAGCTCGTGGCCAAGGGTCTGGTTCGCAAGAACGTCTTGGTCAAGGTGCTCGGCGACGGCAAGCTGACCGCGAAGGTCGAAGTGACCGCGCACAAGTTCAGCGGCAGCGCCCGGGAGGCGATCACCGCCGCCGGTGGCACCGTCACCGAACTGTAGAGACAACGCATCACCAGAAACCCCCGCCACGGCGGGGGTTTCTGCGTTGGCGCTCGTAACGACACGCGTCGATAACTCGAATTACACTGCGTCGGGGAACACAGCTGAGGAGCACGTCATGAATCGCCACCGCCGAACCGTCGTTGCGGCACTGGCCGCCGCCGGTCTCGTCATGTTCGGCGGCGCGACCGCGCACGCCCAGCCGCAGGACCAGAAGTTCACGGATGCGGTGACCTCCATGGGGATCCCGCTCGGCGCCAGTGACGACGCACCCACCGTGGGCAAGCGCATCTGCGAGATGCTCACCACGGGGCTGGCCGGCAGCCCCAACCCGGTCCCGGTGGTGCGCGGTGTGGTCAACACGCTGGCAGGCAACGGACTCAGCAAGGACCAGGCCGTCGGCCTGACGCGGGCGGCGGTGGCCGTGTACTGCCCGCAGTACACCCGGTACTTCGGGCGCTGACCGCCGGTTCGGCGTCGGTACGCTCGAACCATGTTCTCTCTGCTGTCCGGGTTGCCCGGGTTCGACGATGTTCGTGACTTCGCCCGCAAGGTGGACACCGCCCGCCATCAGGGCGTGCCCGACGGGTGCATCCTCGAGCTCGATCTGCAGGCCGCGCCGGCGGAGTCCGCGGGCTTCGACCCGATGGCGCTGATCAACGGCGCCGGGAAACCACTGCTGCTGCGCGAGGCCGTCGCGGCGATCCACCGGGCCGCCGACGACCCCCGGGTCGCCGGGCTCATCGCCCGCATCCAGATCGACGCCGCCCCACCGGGACCCGTGCAGGAGTTGCGTGACGCCGTCGTCGCGTTCACCGAGAAGAAGCCCTCGCTCGCCTGGGCCGAGACCTACCCGGGGACGCTGTCCTACTACCTGGCCTCGGCCTTTCGCGAGGTGTGGATGCAGCCGTCGGGGACGGTCGGGCTGGTCGGTTTCGCGACCAGCGCGCTGTTCCTCCGGGACGCCCTCGACAAGCTCGGCGTGGAGGCGCAGTTCGTCGCACGCGGTGAATACAAATCGGCGGCAAACCTTTTCACCCAGGATCGCTACACCGAGGCGCACCGCGAAGCCGACACCGCGCTGGTCGACGGCCTGCGCACGCAGGTGTGGGACGCGGTGAGCGCCTCGCGCGGGGTGGACCGCGCGGCGCTGGACGCGCTGGCCGACCGCGCGCCGCTGCTGCGTGACGACGCCGTGGCCGCGGGCCTGGTGGACCGCATCGGCTTCCGGGACGAGGTCTACGGACGCATCGCGGAAATGGCCGGGGCAGAGGGTATTTCGGCGGAGACCGGGGACGCCGACGGCGACGACGCCCCGCCGCGGCTGTACCTGGCGCGCTACGCACGCGCCAAGAAGCCGGCGGTACCGGGCCTCAAGAGCCATCCGAAGGTCGCGGTCGTGACCGTCGCCGGCCCGATCGTCAGCGGTCGGGGCGGACGGCAGATGTCGCCGATGGGCAGCTCCAGCTCCGGTGGCGACACCATCGCCGCCGCGCTGCGCCAGGCCGCCGCTGACGACGACGTCGCCGCGGTCGTGCTGCGCGTGGACAGTCCCGGCGGCTCGGTCACCGGCTCGGAGACCATCTGGCGCGAGGTCGTGCGGACCCGGGAGCGGGGTAAGCCGGTCGTCGCGTCGATGGGTGCGGTCGCCGCCTCCGGCGGCTACTACGTGTCGATGGCCGCCGACGCCATCGTCGCCAACCCGGGCACCATCACCGGCTCGATCGGGGTCGTCACGGGCAAGTTCGTCGCCCGCGAGCTCAAGGACCGCCTCGGGGTCGGGTCGGACACGGTGCGCACCAACGCCAACGCCGACGCCTGGTCGATCAACGCGCCGTTCACCGACGAGCAGCAGGCACACGTCGAGGCCGAGGCCGACCTGTTCTACACCGACTTCATCCGGCGGGTCGCCGACGGCCGCGGCATGAGCGTCGAGGACGTCGACGGTGTCGCGCGCGGCCGGGTGTGGACGGGCGCAGACGCGCTCGAACGCGGTCTGGTCGACGAACTCGGCGGACTGCGCACCGCGATCCGGCGGGCCAAGAAGCTGGCCGGCATCGACGAGGACACCAAGGTGCGGATCGAGAACCTGCCCGGCTCGTCGCTGCGTGACGTGCTGCGGCCCAAGCCGTCCTCGCAGCCGGCGGCAGCGTCTCTGCAGGACGCGGTCGGCGCGCTGGCCTTCCGGTCGGTGCTCGGTGTCGTCGACCAGACGCAGCGGTCGCTGTCCGGTGTGAACGTGCTGTGGATGGGGGAGACGCGCTACTGAGGCAGGCGCGCCGTCAGGTAGCCGGAGTCGCCGATCATCGACACCAGGTGGTCGGGCAGCGGTCCGAAGCCCTGCCGCTGGTAGGCGTCACTGCTGGACAGCACCGAGGTCTGCCAGCCCAGCGAATTCAGGTGGTCGGCGGCCGAGGTGCGGGGCCCGTTGTAGAACAGCTCGCTGACGTCGACGTCGCTGCCGTGCCTGCGCGCCCGCGCCGCCATCTGCTTGGCCCAGTCGCCGGTGAGCGCCTTGGCATCCATGTGCTCGGTGGCCAGCCGGCTGCCCGCAGCGCTCAGCGCGGTGATGTGCTCCAGCAGGCGGTCCTGGGCGTCCGGGGGCAGATAGATCAGCAGGCCCTCGGCGATCCACGCCGTCGGCTGGTCCGGATCGAACCCGGCGGCGCGCAGCGCGGCGGGCCAGTCGTCGCGCAGGTCCACCGCGACGGTCCTGCGCTCGGCGGCCGGCGTCACCCCGGCCTCGGCCAGCACCGTGGTCTTGAACTCGATGACCGCCGGCTGGTCGATCTCGTAGACCACGGTGCCTGCGGGCCAGTCCAGCCGGTAGGCACGAGTGTCGAGGCCGGAGGCCAGGATCACCACCTGCCGGATCCCGTCGGCGGCGGCCTCGGTGAAGAAGTCGTCGAAGAAGCGGGTGCGGACCGTGATCTGCTCCAGCATCTGGCGGGCGCCGAACAGCGGGTCGTCGTCGAAGTCGATCTCCCCGCGGGCCACCCGGATGAAGTGCGGCAACCCGACCGCCTCGACCAGCAGGTCGGCATACGGGTCGTGCAGCAGCGGGTCGGGTCCGCGGCTGGCGAACGCGCGGTTGGCCGCCACCGACGTCGCGGTGGCCCCGACACTGGAGGCCAGGTCCCAGGTGTCGCCCTCGGTGCGTGCCATGTCCGGCCCTCCTATCGGATCGCGCTGACGTAGCGCACGTCGCCGAAGCGCTCGTCGGGGTTCAGCGGCGCCATCCCGTACCGGACCAGCAGGTCGTTGGTCGGGGTCGCGTCCACGGTCCAGCCCCGGCTGCGCAGGTACTCGTCGACCTCCGCCCGCTCCCCGGTGAACACCAGCTCGCTGAAATCGAGGTCGAAGCCGTGTTCGCGCCAGCGGTCGGTCGACGCCGACATCCGCCGGCGCAGCTCCTCGTCGTCGAGGTCCTGAACGGCCGGGACGGCCTCGGCGGCCAGCCGGCTGCCCGCCGGGCTGAGCTCGGTGATGGTGTCGAGCAGCCGGTCCTGCGCGTCCGGCGGCAGATAGCCGAGCAGCCCCTCGGCGATCCACGCCGTCGGCGCGGCCGGGTCGAAGCCCGCAGCGGTGAGCGCGGCGGGCCAGTCGTCGCGCAGGTCGACGGCCACCGCGGTCAGTGCGACCGCAGGTCGCACCCCGAGGCCGGCCAGTGTCCTGGTCTTGAACTCGAGGACCTCGGGCTGATCGATCTCGAACAGCGTCATGTCCTCGGGCCAGCTCAGCCGGTAGGCGCGGGCGTCCAGGCCGGAGGCCAGGATGACGCCCTGCCGGACACCGGCCGCGACCGCGGAGGCGAAGAAGTCGTCGAAGAACCGGGTGCGTGCGGCCATACCGTCGGCGAACCGGCTCATGCCGACCGGCGTCTCGCCGCCGTCGCGGGCGTCCAGATCGGCGGGGGTCAGCTCGCCGGAGGCCAGCTTGGTGAAGAAGTCGACGCCCACCGCGCGGACCAGCGGCTCGGCGTACTGGTCGTTGATCACGGGCTGCTCGGCGCGGGTGGCCACCGCACGCGCGGCGGCGACCATCGTGGCGGTGGCACCCACGCTGGAGGCGAGGTCCCAGGTGTCGTTGTCGGTACGTGGCATCGAGTCCCCAAAGATGATTAGGCAGGTTAATTACTGTTTTCGACTGTACGCTGCATCGGAGCGACGGATGCGGGCCAACCGGCTGGCAACTGTTAGTCTCGTAGACTGTTTGAACGCGTGACTTGCGCAGGCTGTTTTGCCTGCTCGTGCCGTCGCGCACACGCCTTAACCACGACGCTGGTCACGCCAGCCACATGAGCACGCCGCGATCGACCGGCTGTGCAGGAGGAAAGAGTGCTCTCGGCTTTCATCTCATCACTGCGGACAGTCGATCTAAGGCGAAAGATCCTGTTCACGCTCGGCATCGTGATCCTGTACCGGGTCGGTGCCCAGATCCCGTCTCCCGGCGTCGACTACCCGAACGTGCAGCAGTGCATCGCGCAGGTCAGCGGCGGCGAGTCCGGACAGATCTACTCACTGATCAACCTGTTCTCCGGTGGCGCTCTGTTGCAGCTGTCGGTGTTCGCGGTGGGCATCATGCCCTACATCACCGCGAGCATCATCGTGCAGCTGCTCGGCGTGGTTATCCCGCGCTTCGAGCAGTTACGCAAGGAGGGCCAGGCGGGTCAGACCAAACTCACGCAGTACACCCGCTACCTGGCGATCGCGCTGGCGATCCTGCAGTCCACCAGCATCGTGGCGCTCGCCGCCAACGGCGGGCTGCTGCAGGGCTGCTCGCTAGACATCATCCAGGGCCAGAGCGAGGGCCTGAACATCGGCACCCTGGCCGTCATCGTGATCGTGATGACCGCAGGCGCGGCGCTGGTCATGTGGATGGGCGAGCTGGTCACCGAGCGCGGCGTCGGCAACGGCATGTCGCTGATCATCTTCGCCAGCATCGCGGCGTCGATCCCCGGCGAGGGCAAGAACATCCTGGACAGCCGTGGCGGCATGGTGTTCACGCTGGTGTGTGTCGCGGCCGTGGCCATCGTCGTCGGCGTGGTGTTCGTCGAGCAGGGCCAGCGCCGCATCCCGGTGCAGTACGCCAAGCGCATGGTCGGCCGCAAGATGTACGGCGGCACGTCGACCTACCTGCCGCTCAAGGTCAACCAGGCCGGCGTCATCCCGGTGATCTTCGCGTCGTCGCTGATCTACATCCCGCACCTGATCACCCAGCTGATCACCAGCGCCAGCGACACCCCGAACACGGGGTGGTGGCAGACCTTCGTCGCCGAGTACCTGACCGATCCGAGCAGCCCGGTCTACATCGCCATCTACTTCGGTCTGATCGTGTTCTTCACGTACTTCTACGTCTCGATCACGTTCAACCCCGAGGAACGCGCCGACGAGATGAAGAAGTACGGCGGCTTCATCCCCGGCATCCGGCCGGGCAAGCCGACCGCCGACTATCTGCGGTTCGTGCTGTCGCGCATCACGTTGCCCGGCTCGGTCTACCTGGGCATCATCGCCGTGCTGCCGAACCTGTTCCTGGAGATCGGCAACACCGGCTCGGTGCAGAACCTGCCGTTCGGCGGTACCGCCGTGCTGATCGCGGTGGGCGTCGCACTGGACACCGTCAAGCAAATCGAAAGCCAGCTCATGCAGCGCAATTACGAAGGCTTTTTGAAGTGAGAGAGGGTTCTTAAGTTGAGAATCGTGTTGTTGGGACCGCCCGGCGCGGGCAAGGGAACCCAGGCCGTGAAGCTGGCCGAGAAGCTCGGCGTCCCGCACATCTCCACGGGGGACCTCTTCCGCTACAACATCAGCAACGGCACCGAGCTCGGGGTGGAGGCCAAGAAGTACCTCGACGCCGGTGACCTGGTGCCGGCCACTCTCACCAACGCCCTGGTCGACGACCGGCTGGATGACGAGGACGCCAAGCAGGGGTTCATCCTCGACGGGTTCCCGCGCTCGGTGGAGCAGGCCAAGGCCCTCGACGAGATGCTCACC
Source organism: Mycolicibacterium vaccae NBRC 14118 = CIP 105934 (assembly GCF_001552715.1). Lineage (GTDB taxonomy): Bacteria > Actinomycetota > Actinomycetes > Mycobacteriales > Mycobacteriaceae > Mycobacterium > Mycobacterium vaccae. The sequence goes on from NZ_BCRS01000068.1 coordinate 10,432, forward strand.
CGGCGCGACCTGTCGCTGGACGCCGTGGTCGAGTTCCGGGTCCCCGAGGAGGAGCTGGTGTCCCGGCTCAAGGGCCGCGGCCGCGCCGACGACACCGAAGACGTCATCCGCAACCGGTTCAAGGTCTACCGCGACGAGACCGCCCCGCTGCTGGACTACTACGCCTCGAACCTCAAGACCGTCGACGCGGTCGGTGAGCTCGACGAGGTGTTCGAGCGGGCGCTCACCGCGCTCGGTCGCTGACGTCGGCCATGGTCTCGATTCCCGGCCTCCGCAGCCGCAAGGTGGTTCCCCAGCGCACCGCCGGTGAACTCGACGCGATGGCGGCCGCAGGTGCGCTGGTGGCCGCCGCACTGCGCGCGGTGCGCGACGCGGCGGCGCCCGGTGTGTCCACCCTGGAACTCGACTCCGTCGCCGAATCGGTGATCCGCGACGGCGGCGGCGTCCCGTCCTTCCTCGGCTACCACGGCTTCCCGGCGTCCATCTGCGCGTCGGTGAACGACCGCGTCGTGCACGGCATCCCGACCGAGGCCGAGAAGCTGGCCGCCGGCGACCTGGTGTCGATCGACTGCGGGGCGATCCTCGACGGCTGGCACGGCGACTCGGCGTTCACGTTCGGCGTCGGTCAGGTCATCCCCGCCGACGAGGCGCTGTCGGCCGCGACGCGGGAATCGATGGAGGCCGGCATCGCCGCGATGGTGCCCGGCAACCGGTTGACCGACGTCTCACACGCCATCGAACAGGGCACCAAAGCCGCCGAGCAGCGCCACGGCCGCAAGTTCGGCATCGTCGCCGGTTACGGCGGGCACGCCATCGGCCGCGAGATGCACATGGACCCCTTCCTGCCGAACGAGGGCGCCCCCGGTCGCGGCCCGCATCTGGCCCCCGGGTCGGTGCTGGCCATCGAGCCGATGCTCACCCTCGGGACGCGCAAGACGATCGTTCTCGAGGACGGCTGGACCGTGGTCACCGCCGACGGCTCCCGCGCGGCACACTGGGAGCACACTGTCGCGGTCACCGACGACGGACCGAGGATCCTGACCGCCTGACTCCGGGCTGAACCGATCGTCCGCCGCCGTCGTGTCCTGGACGGAGGGCGGGATGGACGATCCGGATGCGGCGATGATGCGGGCGCTCTACGACGAGCACGCCGCGGCGCTGTGGCGCTACGCGCTACGGCTGACCGGCGACCGGGCCAGGGCCGAGGACGTCGTTCAGGAGACCCTGCTGCGGGCCTGGCGACACCCCGAGGTCACCGCCGACGCGGACCGGTCCGCGCGAGCCTGGCTGTTCACCGTCGCGCGCAACATGATCATCGACGAACATCGCAGCGCCCGGTCCCGTCACGAAACCGGCGTGGCCGACACCGAGGACGTCGCCCACGCGAACCCGAGGCGGGCCACACCCGACGAGACCGACACGACGGTGAACAGGATGCTGTTGAGCACCGCGTTGGGCCGGTTGTCCGACGAGCACCGGGCCGTCGTGCGACGCGCCTACTACCAGGGCTGGACCACCGGACAGATCGCGGCCGACCTGCACATCCCGGAAGGGACCGTGAAGTCCCGGCTGCATTACGCAGTCCGCGCGCTGCGGCTCGGACTGCAGGAGATGGGGGTGACGCGATGATCCTCGACCGCTACCTGACCTGGGACGCCGCGTACGTGCTCGGCGCGCTGGCTGACGACGACCGCACCGAATACGAGGACCATCTGGTGGGCTGCGCCCGGTGCCGATCCGCCGTGGCCGAACTGAGCGACATGCCCGCGCTGCTGGCAGTGCTCGAGGCCGACGACGTCGACGCGCTGGACCGCGCCCGCGCACGGCGCCGCCGCACCCGGTGGTTGGCCACCGTCGCGGTCGGGGTGGCCGCCGCGGTGCTGGCCGTGGCCCTGGTGCTGGTGGTCACGATCCGGCCCGAGCCCGGCCAGTCCGTCGCGCAGATGCAGGAGATGGCGAAGGTCTCCGACACCCCGATCAACGCCAGTATCGCGATGTCGGGATTCGGGTGGGGCACCCGCATCGACATGGCCTGCTCGTACGGGGACTGGGGCGTTCACGATGCGCCGCCGCAGAACCTCGGCATGGTGGTGATCGGTCACGACGGCAGCCGCAGCGAGATCGCCACCTGGCTGGGGTTGTCCGGGGCCACCGCGCTGCCCAGCGGCACCACCCCGATGTCGCCGGCTGAAATAGCTGCCGTCCAACTTGTTTCGTCGCCCGACGGGAAGGTGCTGCTGGAACGGCGGCTGTGAACCGGGCCGGGCCATACGGTATGAAGAGGCGTGGCATCCGAACGGCGCGACCCGATCGCCACCGCACGCGCGAACTGGGAACGCTCCGGGTGGGGTGACGTCGCCGACGGCATGGTCGCGGTGACCTCGGTGATGCGGGCCCACCAGATCCTGCTGGCCCGGGTGGAGACCGCGTTGCGGCCCTACGATCTGAGCTTCTCTCGGTACGAACTGTTGCGCCTGCTGGCCTTCAGCCGCACCGGCTCACTGCCGATCACGAAAGCCTCCGACCGGTTGCAGGTGCACGTCACCAGCGTCACGCACGCGATCCGGCGGTTGGAGGCGGACGGGCTGGTGGAACGGCTGCCGCACCCCACAGACGGCCGCACCACGCTGGTGCGGATCACCGACCTGGGCCGCTCCACGGTCGAGGACGCGACGGTCACGCTGAACAAGGACGTCTTCGGCGACATCGGAATCTCACCCGAACAGTCACGCGCGCTGGCGGATTCGATTCAGACGCTGCGCCGCAGTGCGGGCGACTTCTGAGCCCCGCTCGGGGTGCCCGCTCATGAGTCGCCGGTGTCGTCGGAGCGGTGCCGGACCGGGTTCAGCGGAATCGTCGCGGTCACCGTCGTGCCGGATCCGGGGCGGGAACGGATGTTGAGCCGGCCGCCGACGATCTCGGCACGTTCGGCCATCGACAACAGCCCGTAGCCGCCCATCTCGTCGCTGCCCAACGGGTGCTCGAAGGTGTCGAAACCGACCCCGTCGTCGGCGATCTCGAGCCGGGCCTGGGTGTCGTCGACCCGGAAGACCAGACGTGCCGAGGTGGCGCCCGCGTGCTTGACGACGTTCTGCAGGCATTCCTGCGCGATGCGGTAGAGCGCCAGCTCGATGTGGTCGGGAAGCCGGGAGTCGGCGAGGTCGCTGCCGATCTCCACGTCGATCGGGATCTGCGGGATCGACCGGGCCAGGCTGGCCAGGCCGCCGGGCAGCCCCAGGTCGTCGAGCACCGGGGGCCGCAGCCCGCTGATCGCGGCGCGCGCCTCCTGCAGCGTCAGCCCGGCCAGCTCCCGCGCCCGGTCCAGCTGCTCGTGGAGGGCGTCGCGGTCGTCCGGGGACTTCGCGGCCTGGGCGGCCGCGTCCAGCCGGAAGGACAGCGTGACCAGTCGCTGCGAGATGCCGTCGTGGATGTCGCCGGCCAACCGGCGGCGTTCCAGCTCCTGGGCTTCGATCACCTGCTCGACGAAGTTCTCGTGCGCGCGTTCCCGGGCGACCAGCTGCCGGTGCAGGCGCGCCTGGTGCATCGCGCCCGCGATCAGGCGGCCGATCACCAGCAGCAGTTCGACGTCGCGGTCACCGAAGTCGCGTTCGGCCACCGTGTGCACGTTGAGCACCCCGACGAGCCCGCCGGGATCGGTCTCCATCGGCACCGACACCATCGAGGTGAAGTCGCGTCCGCGCAGCGAACGGAACGGCAGGTAGCGCGGGTCGGACTCCTTGTCCCTCCTGATCACCACCGGTTCCCGGTGACCGGCCACCCAACCCGAAATGCCCTGCCCCAGTGGAAGTCTGATCTTGCCGACCTCCGAATCGAACGGCGGGGTGGCGCCGGTCAACGTCAGCGAACGGTCGCTGTCGTCGAGCACGTGCACGAAGCACACGTCCGAACCCGTGGCCGCGGTGATCATCCGGGCCGCCGCGGCGGCCAGTGGTTCGACCCCGGGACCGCTGGAGGCCGCCTGGATCAGTTCGCGCAGCAGTGCCAGCTCGCGGTCGGCGGTCAGCACCGGGCGGGTCACTGGTAGATGCCTTCCCGCAGCGCGGTGGCCACCGCGCCGGTGCGGTCGCCGACACCGAGCTTGCGGTAGATCGAGCTCAGGTGGGTCTTGACGGTCTCGTCGCCGATGATCAGCTTGGTGGCGATGGCGCGGTTGGACAGGCCGTTGACCACCAGCGCAAGAATCTCGCTCTCCCGCTGGGTCAGGCCGCGGCGCGCTCCCGGCCAGAACTCGTCGCGCTGCATCCGGGCCGCGGTGTCGGCGGCCCGGGCCGCCATGCTCGGGTCGATCGCGGTCTGGCCGCCGTGCACGGACTCCAGCTGCCGGACCAGTTCCTCGCTGCTGATGCTCTTGAGCAGATATCCCGACGCGCCCACCCGCAACGCCTGGAACAGGTACTGCTCGTCGTCGTAGACCGACAGCATCACCACCCGGCGACCGGGATCGCGTTCGCGCAGCTGCTGGCACACGTCCAGCCCGCTGGAACCCTGCATGCGCACATCGCAGAGCACGATGTCGGGGTCGAGGTCGGCGACGACCTGCATCACGTGGTCCGCGCCGACCGCCTGACCGACCACCACCACCCGGCTGGTGAACGCCGCGAGCATCGCCTTGAGGCCCTCGATGACCATCTCGTGGTCGTCGACCAGCACGATTCGCACCGGATCGGCACCCATAGCGCTCACCTTAGAGCGGCGGCGCCCGCTCTCCCCCCAACTTGGCCCGGCGAATCCCCCGAACGGGGGAGGTGGCCGGGGTGTGACGTGGGCCACTATGCGTTCGTGCAAGCTACAGAGCAGAGAGCATGGCGGGCCGGCCGATTCTGGTGGGACTGGCCGTCCCCGTCGTCGATCAGGCAACTGCGTGCGGTGGTCTTCGATCTGGACGCGCTCGCCGAGCTCCAGCAGGCCGGTCACCGGCCGGCGTTCAACACGGCTTTCGCCGAGCTGGGCCTGGACATCGAGTGGTCGCCGGCCCGTTACCGGCAACTGCTGGTGCTGCCCGACGAACGCCGCCGGGTCTCGGCCGAACTGCGTAAGCGGGGGATCAGCAGCGAGTGCGACGTGCTCGCCGAGCTGCTGGTCGACGAGATCTGCGCGACCAAGGCGATGATCCTCGACGAGACGGTGCTCGACGCCGACCTCAGCGCGCGGCCCGGGATGGCCGAGCTGATCGCTGAGGCGTACGGCGCGGGCATCGCGGTCGGGCTGATCAGCATTACCGGCCACACCTGGGTGGAACCACTGGTGCGCCAGCTCGTCGGCGACGGGGTCGTGACCACGATCGTGACCGCAGGCGACGCGCCGCGGGGCGCGCTCTACTCCACCGCGCTGGCCGACCTCGGCGCGCCGGCACCGGACTCACTTGTGTTCGCGGGGTCGCGAGAGAGTCAGCGGGCCGCCGAGGCCAGCGGACTGGCGACGGTGCTGGTCGACGGCGACGACGCGGTGGGCGTGCCGTTGTGCATGGCCGACTGCCAGCGCGTGCACGACGCGTGGCACGACACCCACATGAAGCCGACCGCGGCGTAGTCCACCGCGGTCCACCGCGCTCGACCGCGCTCGACCGCGCTCGAATCTGAACTTATCGCCGAAATCCGGGCCGCGGGCCGGCAACTACTTCAGACTCGGCGGCCGATGGCGCGCTGACAGCTGACCACCTCAACAGATCAGTTGCGCAGAGCCTCGATGATCGCGCTGAAGTCCTTGTCGGCGTGATCCTTAGCGAACTCGGCGTAGATCTCGGCGGCGTGGGTGCCCAGTGGCGCCTTGGCGCCGGCGGACTCGACCGCAGCCATCGCCAAGCCGAGGTCCTTGTTCATCAGCGCGGTCGCGAAGCCCGGCTTGAAGTCGTTGTTGGCCGGAGAAGTGGGGACCGGGCCGGGGACGGGGCAGTTGGTGTGCACCGACCAGCAGTTCCCGGTGGCGCCGGTGATCACGTCGAACAGCGACTGCGCAGGCAGCCCGAGCTTCTCGGCGAGCACGAACGCCTCGCCGATCGCAATCTGCTGCACCGCCAGCACCATGTTGTTGCACAGCTTGGCGGCCTGCCCGGCGCCTGAGTCGCCACAGTGGATGATCTTGCCCGCCATCGGTTCCAGCACCGGCTTGGCCCGCTCGAACGCGTCCTCGCTGCCGCCGACCATGAACGCCAGCGTGCCCGCCGTCGCGCCCTTGATGCCGCCGGAGACCGGGGCGTCGAGCTGGGCCAGACCCTTCTCGGCGGCCTGCGCGTGGATGGCGCGGGCGTCGTCGACGGAGATCGTGGAGGTGTCGATCAGCAGTGCCCCGGCCTTGGCCGCGGGCACCACTTCGTCGTAGACGGCCTTGACGATGTTGCCGTTCGGCAGCGAGGTGATCACCACGTCGGCGTCGGCGACCGCCGCGGCAGCGCTGTCGAACACGTTCGCGCCCTTGGCCTTTGCGGCTTCCTTCAGCTCATCCACCAGGTCGAAGGCGTGCACGGTGAGCCCGGCTCCCACCAGGTTCGCCGCCATCGGGCCGCCCATGTTGCCCAGGCCCAGGAACGCGATCGTCGTCATGTGTTTTCCCCGTCGCTTGTCAGGATGCGCGGGCCCGCGAAGCGGCGGACCGCCCGATCACCACGCGCATGATTTCGTTGGTGCCTTCCAGGATCCGATGCACCCGCAGGTCGCGGACGATCTTCTCCAGTCCGTACTCGCGCAGGTAGCCGTATCCGCCGTGCAGCTGCAGCGCCTGGTCGGCGACCTCGAAGCACGCATCGGTGACGTAGCGCTTGGCCATCGCGCACAGCTCGACCCGGTCCGGGTGGTCGCTGTCCAATGCTGTTGCGGCACGCCACAACAGGGACCGCGACGTCTCCAGTGAGGTGGCCATGTCGGCCAGCGTGAAGCGGATGGTCGGCTCGTCGAGCAGCGATCCGCCGAACGCCTGCCGGTCGGCCAGGTAGGCCACCGTCTTGTCGTAGGCGGTCTGTGCGCCGCCCAGCGAGCAGGCGGCGATGTTGATGCGGCCGCCGTTGAGTCCCTTCATCGCGATGCCGAACCCGGCGCCCTCGCCCTCGGCACCGCCGAGCAGTGCGTCGGCGGGCACGCGGGCGCCTTCGAGGATGACCTGTCTGGTGGGCTGGGCGTTCCAGCCCATCTTCACCTCGTCGGTGCCGAACGTGAGCCCGGGGGTGTCCTTGGGGACGACGAACGCCGAGATGCCCTTCGGTCCCTCGCTGCCCGTGCGCGCCATCACCACGTACACGTCGGACGTGCCGGCTCCCGAGATGAACTGCTTGACCCCGTCCAGCACGTACTCGTCGCCGGAGCGAACGGCTTTGGTGCGCAACGCACTTGCGTCCGAACCGGCACCGGGCTCGGTGAGACAGTAGCTGGCGATGGCGTCCATCGACGCCAGTCGCGGCACCCACTCCTTGCGCTGGTCCTCGGTGCCGAAGCTGTCGACCATCCACGCACACATGTTGTGGATCGACAGGAACGCCGCCACGGTCGGATCGGCGGTGGCGAGCTGCTCGAAGATCCGCACCGCGTCGATACGCCGCAGACCGCTGCCGCCGACGTCGTCACGGCAGTAGATCGCCGCCATCCCGAGCTCGGCGGCTTCCCGCAGCACGTCGGTGGGGAAGTGATGCGTCTCATCCCATTCGAGTGCGTAAGGGGCCAACCGCTTCTCGGCGAACGCCGCGGCCGTCTCCGCGATTACCCGGTCGTCCTCGTCCAGGCCGAAATAGTCCATTTCCAGGCTATTTCATGGTCGGGATGACGAACTCCGCGCCATCCTTGATGCCGGAGGGCCAGCGCTCGGTGACGGTCTTGACCTTGGTGTAGAACTGGATCGACGCCGGGCCGTGCTGGTTGAGGTCGCCGAAGCCGGAGCGCTTCCAGCCGCCGAAGGTGTGGTAGGCCACCGGAACCGGGATCGGGACGTTGACCCCCACCATGCCGACCTGCACCTTGGACACGAAGTCGCGGGCGGCGTCGCCGTCACGGGTGAAGATTGCCACGCCGTTGCCGTACTCGTGCTCCGACGGAAGCTTCAGGGCTTCGTCGTAGTCCTTGGCGCGCACGATGCACAGCACCGGGCCGAAGATCTCGTCGGTGTAGATCGACATGTCGGTGGTGACGTGGTCGAACAGCGTGGGTCCGATGAAGAAGCCCTTCTCCAGGCTCTGGTCGTCAAAGGTCAGCTCGTCGGTGGCCCGTTCGCGGCCGTCGACCACCAGTTCGGCACCGGCTTCCACGCCCTGGCCGATGTAGTCGCGCACTCGTTCCAGTGCCGCACCGGTGACCAGTGGCCCGTAATCGGCCTTCGGGTCCAGGCTGTGGCCGACGCGGAGCTGGTTGACGCGCTCCACCAGCTTGTTTCGAAGCCGTCGCGCTGTTTCTTCGCCCACCGGCACGGCGACGCTGATGGCCATGCAACGCTCGCCGGCGCTGCCGTAGCCGGCGCCGATGAGCGCATCGACGGCCTGGTCGAGGTCGGCGTCGGGCATGATGATCATGTGGTTCTTCGCGCCGCCGAAGCACTGTGAGCGCTTGCCGTGGGCGGCGGCGGTCGAGTAGATGTACTGCGCGATGTCCGAGCTGCCCACGAAGCCGACGGCCTGGATGTCGGGATGGGTCAGGATCGCGTCGACGGCCTCTTTGTCGCCCTGCACGACCTGGAAGACGCCCGCGGGCAGGCCGGCCTCCAGGAACAGTTCGGCCAGCCGCAGCGGTACCGACGGATCGCGCTCAGAAGGCTTGAGGATGAATGCATTCCCGCATGCGAGTGCCGGTCCGGCCTTCCACAGCGGGATCATCGCCGGGAAGTTGAACGGCGTGATGCCGGCGACGACGCCGAGTGGCTGACGGATCGAGTAGACGTCGATTCCGCCGCCCGCGCCTTCGGTGAACTCGCCCTTGAGCAGGTGCGGAATGCCGATCGCGAACTCGATGACCTCGATGCCGCGCTGGATGTCGCCCTTGGAGTCGGCGACGGTCTTGCCGTGCTCGATGGACAGCAGTTCAGCCAGTTCGTCGACGTTGTCGTTGACCAGCTGGACGAACCTCATCATGACCCGCGCGCGCCGCTGCGGATTCCATGCCGCCCATTCCTTCTGGGCCTCGACGGCCGAGGCCACGGCGGTGTCGACGTCGGCTTTGGAGGCGAGCAGCACCTGCGCCTGGACCTCGCCAGTGCTCGGGTTCAGCACGTCAGCTGTGCGGTTGGACGAGAGCTCGCTGCGCTTCCCGTCGATGAAATGGGGGATCCGTGTGGTCGCCGTAGTTGAGGTTGGCAGCGCAGTTGCGGTCATGGGAGTCGAGCCTTCCGATACGTGGATACTTGGATATCCTAGTAATGCCGGGCGGGCCTTGGCAAGGGTGTGGGCGCCGCAACGTCTGAATGTTTCGTCGAGGTGAGTCGCGCCGCCGCGCAACGTTTCCGGCATTTTCGCGCGGTTTTCGCCGATTCGGCTTTGCGGAAGCGACTACTGGCTACGCGCTGCTGTCATGGGCGCGGTGAACGTGCTGTGGACGGCGGGGTGGGATTCAACGTTCCGCGTCGCCGACCTTCTTCTCAACCAGAACGCCGTCGTTCGGCCCTGGTAGGCCGTCGACCGGCACCGTCGCTCCGCCGTGACCGAGCTCGCGACGCAGGACCGCATCCCGCACTTCGCTCGCGCAGCTTGACCCTGGCGCGGCAGAAAAGCTGCTCCCCACCGAGATCGTCGAGGTGGATGACGTTCACCAGTCCCCGAAATCTCTAAGGCTTTTCAACAACTGCGCAGCATGCGGTTCCTTGGTGACCAGTACGAATGGCTTGCCCGAGGCGAGGTCACGCACGACGGCGGAACCTATCGGCTGGTGTCCCATCCTGGGGACCCGGCGCTGGAGGTGTTCCGGCGGTTCCGGTTCCCGCTCTTCGACACGACGAAGCTGGACATGGAGATTGCCGCGCGCGACAACGGTTTCTCAGGCGTGGTGGAACAGGCCTGGTTTGTCATTCTCCACTGCGTGGACAGCCCTGCGGCTATTGCAATCCGTGTCGCTACACCCGCGATGAGGGGTTGGGGCGGCGTGTCCCGCCGCGAACGCTGCGCCGCCAGATCGAGGTGGGTCTGCTGGACACGTGGTGGATCCTTGGCGGTGGCGCTCAGCCGCGGCGAAGTTCCTCGACGAAGGCCCGGGCCTGCTCCCACGTCGGGAGCAGTCCGGCGGCGCGGGCCTGCTCGAGTGTCGGGGCGGCGCGATCGCGCTCGGACAGGATCAACTCGTCGGCGGGCGACTCGGAAAGCCAGGAGTGCCAATCGATTCCGAGGAACGGATCGAGTGGATCGACGGTGTGTTCGCGGGTGGGGTGATAGCCGGCCGAGCACAGATACGCCACCACGGAGTCGTCCTGCAGGGCCAGGAACGCGTGTCCGAGACCCTCGGACAGGTACACCGCCCGGTGCGCCCGGTCGTCGAGGACCACCGCGTCCCAGCGCCCGAACGTCGGCGAGCCGACGCGGATGTCGACCACGACGTCGACGACGGCGCCGCTCATGCACGTCACGTACTTGGCCTGGCTCGGCGGCAGTTCGGCGAAGTGCACGCCTCGCAGCACCCCGGCCCGCGACACCGAGCAGTTGGCCTGTCTCAGGTCGAGTCGATGGCCGGCGATCTCGCTGAATCCGGGATCGGTGAACCATTCGAAGAACGCGCCGCGCTCGTCGGTGTGCACCACGGGCGTGATCTCCCATGCACCGGGGACCGCCAGCTCACGGGCGTTCACTGCCGTCGCCCTTCGTACGCCGATTCCACCGCGTCTTTCAGCGGCTTCCACCATGATTCGTTGTCGCGGTACCAGGCGATGGTGTCGCGCAGTCCGCTTTCGAAGTCTGTGTGTTCGGGCCGCCAGCCCAGCTCGGTGCGCAGCGGGGTGGGGTCGATGGCATAGCGCAGATCGTGTCCGGCCCGGTCGGTGACGTGGTCGAAGTCGTCGGGGGAGCGGCCCATCAGCCGCAGGATCGTCCGCATCACCGAGAGGTTGTCGCGTTCGCCGTCGGCGCCGATCAGGTAGGTGCGCCCGATCGCACCGTCGGTGAGGATCCGCCACACCGCACGGTTGTGGTCGTCGACGTGGATCCAGTCGCGCACGTTGGCGCCGGTGCCGTACAGCTTGGGCCGCCGGCCGGTGAGCACGTTGGTGATCTGGCGCGGGATGAACTTCTCCACGTGCTGATAGGGCCCGTAGTTGTTGGAGCAGTTGGACAGGGTCGCGGCCAGCTTGTAGGACCGGACCCACGCGCGCACCAGCATGTCGGCTGCGGCTTTGGTCGACGAGTACGGGCTCGACGGGTTGTAGGGCGTCGCCTCGGTGAACCGGGCCGGGTCGTCGAGTTCCAGGTCGCCGTAGACCTCGTCGGTCGACACGTGGTGCAACCGGACGCCCGCGTGGCGGACCGCCTCCAGGATCGTGAACGTGCCGACGACGTTGGTGTGGACGAACGGCTCGGGGTCGGCCAGCGCGTTGTCGACGTGCGTCTCGGCGGCAAAGTGCACGACGGCGTCGGATTCGCCGACCAGCGCGCCGACGAGGCCGGAGTCGGTGATGTCGCCCTCGACCAGCCGGATCTCGGATTCGACGTCGCGCAGCGACTCCCTGCTGCCGGCATAGGTCAGCGAATCCAGCACCGTCACGCGCACGTCGGGGCGTTCACGCACGGCTCTGCGCACGAAGTTGGCGCCGATGAACCCCGCGCCGCCGGTCACCAGCAACCGCATGGCCACCGAGCCTATCTAGGGCAAGGGATGCACGGCGCCGCCGCCCTGTGTTCTGCTGGGACCGAACCGTCGACAGGGGGAGAGCAGATGCGGTCCACGACGACGATCAGCGCGCTGGCGGCAGTGGCCGTGGTGCTCGGCACGAGCGTGTCGGGCTGTGCGTCCGGACGTGACGACGGCGCCGGGACCGCCACCACCGAGACCAGCGCCGCGGCTTCCGGGACCGGCAGCGCCGGGACTGCCACCGCGCCGGCCGACCACCGGACCCTGGACGACTACCTGAAGGCCAACGGTGTCACCCAGACCGTCGTCAAGGCCGGTGAGCCGGGAGTGCCGGGCGTCGAGCTGCCGATGCCCGACGGCTGGGAACCCGTCACCGACGCCGGCGCAGCGCCCCCGGACGCTTACGGGGCCATCTTCCTGACCGCGGCCAAGGGCACCGCGAACCCGCCGGCGATCCTGGTCCGGATGGTACGGCTGGACGGCGGCACGTTCGACGTCGGCAAGATCCTGGAACTGGCCCCGAAGGCGGTGACCTCGCTGCCGATGTGGACCGGCCCGGAAATCGGCACACCGGGCGAGGTCGGCGGCTTCCCGTCGAGCGAGATCGCCGGGCGGGCCGACGTCGACGGCATACCGAACTTCGTGGCTCGCGAGACCGTCGTGATCCCGGGGCCGCAGCACACCTATCTGCTCGCGCTCGACGCGCAGGGTCCGCTGGACCAGCAGCAGGACCTCCTCGCGGCGATGTCCGTCATCGACGAGCGCACCACGATCACGCCCTGACGGTCAGCTGTCCAGCTTCAGCGGGCCGGCCAGCTCCTCCAGCGTCGACAGCAGTTCGTCGGGGCCGCCCAGCACCTGGATTGCGACGTGGTCGGCGCCGGCGGCCAGGTGTTCGGTCAGCCGCTCCGCGATCGCCTCCGGCGATCCGTGCGCGACGACCGCGTCGATGAAGCGGTCGCTGCCGGGGCGCACGAGGTCCTCGTCGGTGAAGCCGAGGCGCTTCCAGTTGTTCACGTAGTTCGACAGGCCGAGGTAGAAGTCGACGGTCTCGCGGCCGATCTCGCGGGCCTTCTCCGCGTCGTCGGTGAGCACCACCTTGTGTTCGGGAGCGATCAGCACTGTCGGACCGAGCAGTTCGCGCGCCTGCCCGGTGTGCACCGGGGTGGTCAGGTACGGGTGTGCGCCGGCACTGCGACGCGCGGCCAGCTCGAGCACCTTCGGCCCGAGCGCGGCCACCACCCGCCTGCTGGTCGGCACCTTCGCGGTGTCCAGCTTGTCCAGATAGTCGACCAGCGCCTGGTAGGGCTTGGTGTACGCCTGGGTGTGTTCGGGGTGCCCGACGCCGACGCCGAGCAGGAACCGCCCGGGGAACGCCTCCTCGACGCGGTGATAGGACTTCGCCACCTCGTCGACGTCCGCCGTCCAGATGTTCACGATGCCGGTGGCCACCTGCAGCGACTCGGTCTTGTCCAGGATCGGCTCGACGAACGCCAGGTCGGCGGCGGGCGAGGCGCCGACCCACAGCGTGCCGTAGCCGAGCTTCTCGATCTCGACGGCCTGGTCGGGTGACACCGGCCCGCCGGTCCAGACCCCGAATCGGCCCAGGGCGGGCTTCAGCGACGGGCCTTCACTGTCGGTCATGCTCTATCCCTTTCCTCGAAGTCCGAGCGGCCCGGCGAGCTCGGCCAGTGCGGGCACCAGCTTGTCGCTACCGGTCAGCACCTGCACCGGCACGTGGTCGGCACCCGCGTCGAGGTGCTCGGTGAGCCGGGCTGCGATGGCGTCGACGGTGCCGTAGGCCACGACGGCGTCCACCAGACGGTCACTACCCGGTTTGGCCACGTCTTCATCACCGAATCCGAGACGCTTCCAGTTGTTCAGGTAGTTCGCCAGATTCAGATAGATCGCCAGGGCCTTACGCCCGACCGCGCGGGCCTGCTCCGCGTCGGTCGTCAGGACCGCCTTGTGCTCGGGCGCCAGGAAGGCCTCGGGGCCGATCAGTTCCCGCGCCCTGGCGGTGTGCTCCGGCGTCGTCAGATACGGATGGGCGCCGGCCGAGCGGGTCGCGGCCAGTTGCAGGACCTTCGGGCCGAGCGCGGCCACCACACGCCCACCGCGGGGGACGCCGTACTCGTCGAGCTTGTCCAGATAGCCGTTGAGCGCCTCTATCGGCTTGCGGTACTGCTGGTGCGCCTCGGGATGGCCGACGCCGATCCCGAGCAGGAACCGGCCGGGATGGGCGGCTTCGATCCGGTGGAACGACTCGGCGACCGGCCCCGGCGCCGCGGTCCAGATGTTCACGATTCCGGTGGCCACCTGCAGCGTGGTGGTGGCGGCCAGGATGGGTTCGACCCAGTCGAGTTCGGCAGGTGGAGAACCGCCCACCCACACCGCGCCGTAGCCGAGCGCCTCGATGTCCGCGGCCTGCTGCGGCGTCACCTGGCGGCCGAACGCCCCGAACCTGCCCAGATCGGGCTTCACGGCGGTCATGCCGGGCTCGCCGGTGCCGGGGCCTGCCACGGCAGCGAGACGATGAACCGGGTGTTGCCGGGTTCGGATTCCACCGTCAGGTGGCCGTGGTGCTTTTCGACGACGATGCGCCAGGCCAGGTCCAGGCCCAGGCCGGTGCCCTCCCCGAACGGCTTGGTGGTGAAGAACGGGGTGAAGATCCGGTCGACGATGTCCTCGGGGATGCCCGGGCCGTCGTCGCAGATCTCGACGACGACGCCGGCGTCGCTGCTCTGGCGGTAGGTGCGGATGGTCAGCGTGCCGTGGCCGTCCATCGCCTGGATCGCGTTGTCGATCAGGTTGGTCCACACCTGGTTGAGATCGCCGGGGTAGCACTGCAGTTCCGGAAGCGTGGGGTCCTTGTCCCAGACCAGCCTGACGGCGTTGTCCTTGCCGACTTTGTCCCCGAAGATCGTCTTGATCGTGCTGTAGATCAGCTCGTGCACATTGGCGCTCTGGTATTCGGCGCGGTCCATCTGGGAGTACTGCTTGGCTCCGGCCAGCAGCGCCGAGATCCGCTTGCTGGCTTCGGCGATCTGGTTCATCAGCAGCTCGTTGTCGATGGTGTACTTCAGCCAGCCGATCGCACCGGGCAGAGTCGCCGAGCAGTCGACGTCGTCGATGGACCCCTCCACCCGTTCCAGCCAGTCGACGTCCAGACCGGCCTCGACGAACGTCGGCGCGTAATCCCAGGCCCCGGAGATGCCGTGCTCTTCGAGCCAGTCGCCGATCTGGTCCTCGCGGTCGGAGATCTCCAGCGCCGTCAGCTCCTGCGACTTGGACTTCGCGACCTGCTCGGCGACCTCGTCCTGGATGCTGACCAGCACCTTCAGTGCGGCCGGGGTGAACTTGCCGTCGGCGAGCATCGCGAGCTTGTGCCGCATCTTGCCGACGCCCTCGCGCAGGTCGGCCACCGCGCGGGCGGTGGCTCCGGCGGGGTTGTTGAGCTGGTGGGTCAACCCGGCCGAGAGTTGCCCGAGCGCGAGCAGCTTCTCGCGCTGACCGAGGATCTGGCGCTGCCGCAGCCCGCCGACCATGTGGCCCTCCAGCAGATGCACCGCCATCGGGAATTCCTTCTGCATGAAGTCGGCGAACGCGTCGGCGTCGAGCACGAAGAACGTCGACGGCCGCGTCACCCGCACCGAGGCCTGATAGACGTGTTCCTCGCCGGGGATGTACGCCGACCACGCGCCGCAGTAGACGCCGCGCTGCGAGGTCCGGTTGGTCTCGATGTCCACGCCGCCCGACCGCTTGGACATCACCAACTCACCGTCGATCAGCACGTAGAAGCACGTCGCCGGCTCACCCTCGGTGTGGATCGGCCCGGGCTCGAATGTCGCGATGTGGCCGTTGGCGCACAGCGTCTCCAGTTGCGCATCGGAAAGTGCCTCGAACAGGAACAGGGAGCGCAGTTGGTCGGGCAGACATTTCTCACCCATGACGGGTCCTTCCTAAAGAGGCAGTGAAGTAGTGAAACGTGTATCGCCCGGCGTTGATTCCGCCCACAGGGCGCCGCGGTGCCGGTCGGCGATGCGGGCGGCGATGTCCAGACCGAGTCCGGTGCCCTCGCCGAAGGGTTTGGTGGTGAAGAACGGGTCGAACACCTTGGTCAGGACGTCGGCGGGGATGCCTGGCCCGTTATCGCACACCTCGACGCGCATGCTGTCCTGCACGCGGCGGGTGCGGATGGTCAGCACGCCGGACGGATGCCCGGCCAGTGCGTCGAGGGCGTTGTCGATCAGGTTCGTCCACACCTGGTTGAGCTCGGCCGGGTTGCACGGCAGCTCCGGCAACCCGACGTCGTAGTCGCGCACCACGGTCACCGCGTCACCGAGCCGGTGGGAGAACATCGTCAGGGTCGAGTCCAGCAGTTCGTGGACATCGGCGACATCGAACGGCGCCCGGTCGAGCTGGGTGTACTGCTTGACCTTGTTCACCAGCGACGAGATGCGTGTGGTCGCGTCGCTGATCTCGCTCAGCAGCAGTTCGGTCTCGGCGGTTCCGGCCAGCCGGCGGATCACCGTGTCGAGCCGTCCCGCCCGGCTGCACGGCGCGGTGGCGATGCGCTCCAGCGAGTCGATGTCCAGCCCGGCTTCGACGAACGTCGCGGCATGCGCCCACGCGTCGGTGACGCCGCGGTCCTCCAGCCACTGGCCCAGCGCGTCCTCCAGATCGGACTTCTGCACCGAGGTCAGGTCCTTCGGCTTGCCCGCCAACTCGGCCACCCGGTCCTCCAGTTCGGCCAGCGCCTCGTCGGGCCGATCCGACCGGCGGCGCGCGGCGAGCTGGGACCGCAGGCTGTTGGCCGCGCGCACCGCCGCGGCCGCCGGATTGTTCAGCTCGTGGGTCAGTCCCGCGGTGAGCTGGCCCAGCTGGAGGAGCCGTTCGTGCGGGTCGACGATGCGGTGCGCGTGGAACCGGCCGTGTGAGTGCCCGACCAGCAGGTGCGTCGCCATCGCGAACTCGGACACCAGGAAATCGCCCAACGTGGTGGCATCGATCACCAGCAGACGTGACGGGCGCGTCAGCGTCGCGTGGTTCTCGTAGGTCATGTCGGGGTCGAGCAGGAACGCCGACCACGCACCGCAGTACACGCCGGGATCGGAGGCCCGCCAGATCTCGATGTCGCGGTCGCCCGACCGTTTCGACAGCGCGATCTCGCCCTCGAGGAGCACGTAGAAGTACTCAGCGGGGTCGCCTTCCCGGCACAGCGGCCCCGCGGGGAACGTCTGCACCGTGGCGTCGGCGCACAGTCTCGTCAGCTGCGCGTCGGTGAGCTTCTCGAAGAGGAACAGCCCGCGCAGCTCGGCGATGTCACACGCGGGCTGCCCGGATACCCGGGGGCTCGGGCCGGCCACCGGGTGCGCCTACGTCTCGGCCAGATAGCGGTGCACGAGCATCACCGCCATCGACCCTTCGCCGACGGCCGCGGCGACCCGCTTGGCGGACTCGGCGCGGACGTCGCCGGCGACGAACACCCCCGGCACGCTGGACTCCAGGTGGTGCGGCGGACGGTCCAGCGTCCATCCGCTGACCTCGCGCAGGTCCGGGCCGGCCAGGATGAAGCCGTGGTCGTCACGCACCACGACGCCGTCGAGCCACTCGGTGCGCGGTTCGGCGCCGATGAAGATGAACATCCGCCCGCACGGGAAGTTCTCGCGCTCGCCGGTCTGGGTGTTCTGCAGACAGATGCCTTCGAGATGGCCGTTGCCGTTGACCGCGTGTACCACGGTGTTGGGCAGTTCCTTGATGTTGTCCTGCGCCCTGATCTGCTGAATCAGGTAGTGAGACATCGAGTCCTCGAGCGTGCGCCTGCTGACGATCGTCACCGATTTCGCGGTGCGCGCCAGGTACATCGCGGCCTGCCCGGCGGAGTTCGCGCCGCCGATCACGTACACCTCGTCGTCGTCGCAGTCGGCCGCCACCGACGCGGTCGCGCCGTAGTACACCCCGGCGCCGGTGAGGTCCGCGCAGCCCTCGGCGGTCAACTGCCGGTACTCGACGCCCATCGCGAGGATCACCGCGCGGGCGCCGATCGTGCGGCCGTCGGACAGGTGCACGGTGCGGGCGCTGCCGTCCACCTCGAGCCGGACCACCTCGGCGGCGGTGATCAGCTCGGCCTCGAACTTCTCGGCCTGCCTGCGGGCCCGTTCGGCCAGCTGCGCACCCGAGAGCCCGTCGGGGAAACCCAGGTAGTTCTCGATGCGCGAACTCTGGCCGGCCTGCCCGCCGGTCGCGGTGCGCTCGATGAGCACCGTCTTGAGACCCTCCGACGCGCCGTAGACCGCGGCGGCCAGGCCTGCCGGGCCCCCACCGATGACGACCAGGTCGTAGAAGTCCCCGGACGGGGTGGTGGTCAGCCCGAGGGTGGCGGCCAGCTCGGCGTCGGTGGGATCGACGAGCGTCTCGCCCTGTTCGGTGATCACCACCGGCAACGTCATCCCGTCCTCGCCCGCGGCCTCCAGCAGCTGCGCGCCGCGGCTCTCGTCGGACCGGAACCAGGTGTAGTACAGGCGGTTGCGAGCCAGGAACTCGCGCACCTCCGACGACCGGGCGTTCCACGGGTGCCCGATGATCTTGGTGTGTGGGATCGCCCGGTCCCCGGTGGAGCGCCACGCATCGATCAACGCATCGATCACCGGGTAGAGCTTCTCCTCCGGCGGGTCCCACGGCTTGAGCAGGTAGTGGTCCAGGTCCACGACGTTGATCGCGTCGATCGCCGCGTGGGTGTCGGCGTAGGCGGTCAGCAGCACCCGGCGCGCCATCGGGAAGATGTCCATCGCCGCTTCGAGGAACTCGATGCCGCTCATCTGAGGCATCCGGTAGTCGGCGACGAACACCGCCACCGTCTCGCCCCGCAATTTCAGTTCGTTGAGGGTCTCCAGCGCGTCCGGGCCCGACTCTGCGCGCACGATGCGGAACTTCTCGCCGTAGTGGCGGCGGAGGTCCCGCGCGACCGCACGGGACACCGCGGGGTCATCGTCGACGGTCAAGATCACAGGCTTGCGGGGCTGGTGCTCAGGTCCAGTCATCGCAACAAGTATGCGCCGCCTGTCCAGCGGAAATCGGGGGTCAGGTGGAGAGAGGCATTTAGCCCCTGGTGTCGCGGGCCGCGGCTGCCTACTCTCGCATCCGACGGCGTTGGGCGGCCGCGGGTACGGCCACCGGCAGGAGGTGGGGATGCCGGCGAGTGTGATGGTCGGATACGACGGGTCGCCTGCGGCGAATGCGGCGATCAGCGCCGCCGCCGTGCTGTTTCCCAACGCGCACGCCTGGATCGCGCACATCTGGACGCCCCCGTTCGCCAGCACCAAACTCCGGCGCCGGCTGCGCGCCGCCGCGGCCAGCACCGACGAGCTGGTCGAGCTCATCGAACGGGAGGGGGCCCGCGAAGCGGACGCCATCGCCGCGACCGGGGTCGCGCTGGCCAAAGCCGCCGAATGGGACGCCGAGCCGATCGTCAAACGCACGATCGGCTCCGACGGGCTGCGGCTGGCCCAGCTGGCGGAGAAGCTCGACACCGACGTCATCGTGGTCGGCGACCGCGGACTGGGCGGCAGCGACGCGGTCCTCGGTGCGGTCTGCGACATGGTCGTGCACTACGCCACCGGCCCGGTGCTGGTGGTGCCGAACCCGCTGCTGGCCGACGAGGCCGCCGCGCTCGCGTCCGGGCCGGTGGTGGTGGGCTACGACGGTTCGGCCGGCGCCGACGCGGCCGTCGACGGGGTACGGCGGCTGTTCCCGGACCGTGAGGTGATCCTGGCGGCTGCCCGCGATGAGGACGTCACCGGCACGGTGGGCCCGGCGGCCGCGGGACTGGAGCTGGTGCGGCTGGACGAGCCCTCGGGCGTCGGCAGGTGGCGCGAGCGTGCCGTCGCCGACCAACTGATCGCCTGCGCCCAGCGCCGCGGTGCCGCCGCGCTGG
>NZ_BCRS01000069.1 GCF_001552715.1 Mycolicibacterium vaccae NBRC 14118 = CIP 105934
GGGGCCCATCGCGGTCGGCATATCGGCCGCGGGCGCCATCCCGGTGGGCGCATCGGCGGCCAGGCCCTGGTTGGCGACCAGCGCCGCGCCTGCGGCGACGTCCAGCGCCGGTGCCGGCGTCGTGATGACCGGTGCGCGAAGGTGTTCGGACAGCCGCTGGGTCACCAGCGGGATGGCCGCACCGCCGCCGACGGTGGCCACAGCCGAAACATCCCCGGGCGCAATGCCGTTGCGCTGCAACGTGTCCCCGATGGCGGCGAGCAGTCCGGTCAGCGGCTCGGCGATCAGCTGCTCGAGTTCGGGCCGGGTGACCCGCACGTCGGAGGTGAACGCGGGCAGCGCGACCGGGACCGCGGTGGCGGTCTCGCCGGAGAGACGTTCCTTGGCCGCCCGGCACTCGTCGCGCAGTCGCGCCAGCGGGCCGACCGCCGCGGTGCCCGCGGTGCCTTCGGGATCGGGGTTCTCGGCCGCCGCGATGCCGGCGAGCACGTGGTCGAGCAGCGCCTGGTCGATCGCCTCGCCCGAGAACTCGGGGTAGCGGACGGTCTGGCCGATGATCGCGCCGCCGGCCGCGGCGTCCGCCACGGTGATGCTGGAGCCGCTGCCGCCGAGGTCAACCAGCACGATCGCGCCCTGGTTCGGCAGGCCCGGCGCCATGCGCAACGCGGCGAGAGCCGCCGTCGCGTCCGGTATCAGCGCGGGCGGGACGCCGCCGGGCGACAGGTACGGCACGGCGCGGAGTGCGCCGCGCAGCGCGCCGACGGTGCCGGGGCCCCAGTGCGCGGGTACCGCGACGGTGACCGGCGCGCCCCCGTCGACCAGCCGTGCGAGGGCATCGAGAGCCTGGGCCAGCGTCTGCTCGCCCCGGTGGGCCGAACCGTCCGCGGCGACCAGGGGGACGGGATCGCCCACCCGTTCCACGAAGCCCGTCAGCACCAGCGCGGGCTCGGTGTAGCCAGGGATCTCAGCCGGCGCACCGACCTCGGGCGGGCGGTCGCCGAAGAGATTGAGGATGGCTCGTCGCGTCACCGGCGGGCGACCCACGCGGGCCGCGACCAGGTTCGTCATGCCGATCGACAACCCCAGCGGTTCAGTCATGTGGGCTCTTTCCTGTCTGGACCGCTGAATACCTTAGCGGCTGAGATCGTGTCGGTGGGGAACCTGCCCCTAATGTCGTCAACCCCCTAATCGGCCATCCCCTAATGCCCGCTTCGCGGAGTTGGGCTGTTCACCGATCCCGAACGCGTTCGGCGCGCCTAGCATCGAGCCATGGCCAACGCTCTGCTGGATTTCGTGATGACGCTGGTGCGTGATCCCGACGCCGCCGCACGCTATGCGGCCGATCCCGCCCGGGCGCTCACCGACGCCGGTCTGACCGAGGTGACCAGCGCTGACGTGCAGAACCTGATCCCGGTAGTCACCGAGTCGCTGGCGCACACCGCGACGGTCAGCCCCGCCGACAACGTGTGGACCAGTGGCGCGGCGACCGCCGCCTTCGACGCGTTCGACGTGCCCGACGAGATTCTGCCGCAGCGCGTGATCGTCGATGTCGGGGAGGCCGCGCCGGAGACCGTCGACCTGCTCGATGTGCCGACGACGGTGCAGGTCCAGGACCCGGTGATCGACGAGCCGATCGACGTGGCCGTCGCCCCGTTCGATCTCGGCGAGGACTGGCACCCCGTCGCCGGGTTCGACGCAGGCGATCCCGACGGCGACACGGCCTCGGGTTTCGACCTGTTCGACTGACCCGCGACGCGACACCACACCCGCAGGAGCCCAGGTTCCTGCGGGTGTTTTTTTGCGTGTGCACGGTCCCGGAGCAGCATCCCCGGCCCGCCCCCGGCGCATCCCCTAATCCCCTATTGGGGAGGCCCCCGAACCCCTAGTGATCCCCGCCTGGGGATAGGAGCGAGCCCCGTTTCCGGGGTGCTGCGGACTCCATAACGTGGTGTTCAGTTCGCCGGGGAACCGGCGAAACACCCAGAGAAGGCCAAGAAAGGCAAAGCCATGAACGCCATCATCGACTTCATCCTCGACCTCTTCCGCAGCCCCGCGTCGGCGGCGACGTTCATCGCCGACCCGGACGGCGCGCTGCGTGACGCCGGGCTGCCGAACGTGACCGCCGCGCAGCTGGCTTCGGTGGCCGCGACCGCGGCCCCGGCCGGCTACGCGCTCGGCGGCGGTGACCCGATCGTCGGCCTGCAGCGCGCGGTCGCCGACCACCACCAGCTCGCGTCCAACTTCGCCTCTCCGTTCTCCCCGCAGACCTCGTGGGCGCCGACCTTCGCCCCGGAGACCAACGTGCCGGTGGCCAGCCCGGTCCAGGACGCCGGCGCCAACGCCCAGAACGGCGGGTTCAACCTCGGCTTCGGCGACATCACCTTCGGTGACAAGACCAGCAACACCGCCACCAACGGCGGCGTCGTGGTCGACGGCGACAACGACGGCGACATCGTCAGCGGTGACGGCGCCGTGCTCGGCGACGGCAATACGACCAGCAACGGCGACATCCTGGCAGGCTCCGGCTCCAACGTCGTCGTCGGCAAGGACAACGAGGTCGAGGACAACTCGAAGACCGCGGGCGGTGACCTGATCACCGACAACGACGCCCCGGTGCTCAACGACGTCGACACCAGCGGCGGCAACGGCGGCGCCGCGGACGGTGGCGGCAGCCTGATCGGCATCGGCGGCGGGAACGCGGTCGGCGGCTCCGGGGGCAACGGTGGCGGCATCATCATCACCGACAACGACGTCAACACCGGAACCCAGATCGACGGCGACTTTGGCAGCCGCAATGTCGAGGACAGCTCGGTGAACACCTCGGTGCAGACCGACATCTCGACCTCGACCGACAGCAGGTTCGAGGACAACTCGTCGACCTTCGAATCGAACGTCGGCTCGGGCAACGTGACCGACACCGACCTGTTCTCGGGCAACGTCACCGGCATCGAGACGGGTATCGACACCGACATCGCGTCGCACAACGACACCCTGGCGGCTCTGGACGCGTTCTGATCCGCCTGCGCGCCGCCGGCGGGAACCGCATGGTTCCCGCCGGTCGGCGCGCTTACCGTTGAACCACGCGCAGCAACCAGAGAGGCACCATGACGCAGCCTGCCGACTCGGTGATCGTCGAGCTGATCGACCACGCCGGCAAGATCGCGCACGCCCAGGGGCGCGGCGACCTGGCCGACCGCCTCCAGCGGGCCAGGACACGCCTCGGCGACCCGCAGATCCGGGTGGTGATCGCCGGGCAGCTCAAGCAGGGCAAGAGTCTGCTGCTCAACTCGCTGCTCAACATGCCCGTCGCGCGGGTCGGGGACGACGAGTCGACCGTGTTGCCCACCGTCGTGTCCTACGGCGAACAGGCCTCGGCCCGGCTGGTGGTGGCCCGCCCCGACGGCCAGGAACCCGAGCTCGTCGAGATCCCGACCACCGACCTGGGCGCCGACCTGCGGCGGGCGCCGCAGGCCGGCGGCCGTGAGGTGCTGCGCGTCGAGGTGAGCGCGCCGAGCCCGCTACTCAAGGGGGGCCTCGCGTTCGTCGACACCCCGGGCGTCGGCGGCCACGGCCAGCCGCACCTGTCGGCGACGCTGGGGCTGCTGCCCGACGCCGACGCGATGCTGATGATCAGCGACACCAGCCAGGAGTTCACCGAGCCGGAGATGACGTTCATCCGGCAGGCGCTGGAGATCTGCCCGGTCGCGTTGCTCGTCGCGACCAAGACCGACCTGTACCCGCACTGGCGGCAGGTGGTCGAGGCCAACCGCGCCCACCTGCGGCGCGCCGGCATCGACACCCCGCTGGTCCCGGTGTCCTCGACACTGCGCAGCCACGCCGTCGCGCTCAACGACAAGGAACTCAACGAGGAGTCGAACTTTCCGGCGCTGGTGAAATTCCTGTCCGACGAGGTGCTGGCCCGGCGCCGCGACCGGGTCCGTGAGCAGGTGGTCGGCGAGGTGCGTGCGGCGGCCGAGCACCTGAAACTGGCCGTCGAGTCCGAACTGTCGGCGCTCAACGACCCACACACCCGAGAACGGCTGACCGCCGACCTGGAGCGGCGCAAGCAGGAGGCGCAGGACGCACTGCAGCACACCGCGTTGTGGCAGCAGGTGCTCACCGACGGTATCGCCGACCTGACCGCCGACGTCGACCACGACCTGCGACACCGGTTCCGCACCATCACCTTTCACACCGAGCAGGTGATCGACGGCTGCGACCCCACCCAGAACTGGGCCGCGATCGGCGCCGAACTGGAGGACGTTGTCGCCACCGCGGTCGGCGACAACTTCGTCTGGGCCTATCAGCGCGCCGAGGCGCTGGCCGCCGAAGTCGCCCGCACGTTCCGCGAGGCCGGACTGGACGCGGTGCGGATGCCGTCGATCGATGCCCGCGAGATGGGCGCCGATTTCGGCGAGTTCCGGTCCGTGGCCCAGCTGGAGGCCAAGCCGCTCAAGTTCGGGCACAAGGTCGTCACCGGGATGCGGGGCTCCTACGGCGGCGTGCTGATGTTCGGCATGCTGACGTCCTTCGCGGGGCTCGGCATGTTCAACCCGTTGTCGCTGGGCGCGGGCTTCGTGCTGGGCCGCAAGGCCTACAAGGAGGACATGGAGAACCGGATGCTGCGGGTGCGCAGCGAGGCCAAGGCCAACGTCCGGCGCTTCGTCGACGACGTCGCGTTCGTCGTCGGCAAGGAGTCCCGGGACCGGCTCAAGGGGATCCAGCGTCAGCTGCGCGACCACTACCGTGCGATCGCCGACCAGACCACGCGCTCGCTCAACGAATCGCTGCAGGCCACGCTCGCCGCGGCCAAGCTGGAGGAGACCGAACGCGCCGCCCGGGTCAGGGAACTCGAACGGCAGCTCGGCATCCTGCGGCAGGTCCTCGACCACGCGCAGGGCTCGGACCCGCAGCCTCACTAAGCTCGAACGGTCAGCAGCCGAGCGACCCGGACGGTGAACCCTGAGCACCAGCGACCACGTGCGGGCGATCCTGGGCGGCACCATCGCCGCCTACCGGTCCGACCCCGCCTACCGCGCCCGGCCGGACGTGCACGCCGAGCTCGAGCGGATCGGGCGCCGGCTCAACGAACCGATCCGCATCGCGCTGGCCGGCACCCTGAAGTCCGGTAAGTCGACGCTGGTCAACGCGCTCGTCGGCGACGAGATCGCACCGACCGACGCGACCGAGGCGACGCGCATCGTCACCTGGTTCCGGCACGGCCCGACCCCGAAGGTGACCGCCAATCTGCGCGGCGGACGGCGCGCCAACGTGCCCGTCATCCGCGGACGGACCGGCCCGGCCCGCGGTTTGACCTTCGAGTTCGCGGGACTGGACGCGGACGCCGTGGTGGACCTCGACGTGGAATGGCCCGCGGCCGAACTGATCGACGCGACGATCATCGACACCCCGGGCACGTCGTCGTTGTCCCGGGACGTCTCGGCCCGCACGCTGCGCCTGCTGGTGCCCGACGACGGGGTGCCCCGCGTCGACGCGGTGGTGTTCCTGCTGCGCACCCTCAACGCCGCCGACATCGCGCTGCTCAAACAGATCGGCCAGCTGGTCGGGGGGTCGGCCGGCGCGCTCGGCGTGATCGGTGTGGCCTCGCGGGCCGACGAGATCGGCGCCGGCCGGATCGACGCGATGATGTCGGCCAAGGACGTCGCACAGCGCTTCACCGCGGAGCTGGAACGCACCGGCATCTGCCAGGCCGTCGTACCGGTGTCGGGGCTGCTCGCGCTGACCGCGCGGACCCTGCGGCAGAACGAGTTCGTCGCGCTCAAGAAGCTCTCCGAGATGGAGCCGGCCGAGCTGGCCAAGGCGATGCTGTCGGTGGACCGGTTCGCGCGCGAGGATCCGCAGTTGCCGGTCGGCGCGGCGACCAGAGTCGAACTGCTGGACCGGTTCGGGATGTTCGGTGTGCGGATCGCGATCGCGGCGCTGCGGGCCGGGGTCGGCGACTCGGTGGCGCTGGCCGACGAACTGCTCGAGCGCAGCGGGCTGCTCGCGCTGCGCGAGGTGATCGACCAGCAGTTCGCGCAACGCTCCGATCTGCTCAAGGCACACACCGCGCTGCTGTCGCTGCGCCAGTTCGTCCAGCAGAACCCGATCTACGGAACCCCGCGCATCCTCGCCGACATCGAGCCGCTGCTGGCCGACACCCACGCGTTCGAGGAACTGCGGCTGCTGAGCCAATTGCGTTCTCGGCGCACAACTCTCAACGACGATGAGATGGCCTCGCTGCGGCGGTTGATCGGCGGGTCGGGCACCGACGGGGCCAGCAGGCTGGGGCTGTCACCCGAGGCCCCCGACGACGGCCCGCGGGCCGCGTTCGCCGCGGCCCAACGCTGGCGCAGGCGCGCCGAACATCCGCTCAACGACCCGTTCACCGCGCGGGCCTGCCGGGCCGCGGTGCGCAGCGCCGAAGCGCTGATCGCGGAGTACGCGCGGGCTCGACTCGAGACGGGCGGCTAGGGCTCGGTCGGCGCCGGGGCCTCGGTCACCGTCTCGGTCTGCGTCTCTGTCTGGGTGACGGTGCTGGTACTGGTGCTGACGGAGGTGCTCGGCGTCGTGGTGGTGGTCGGCGTGGTGGTCGTCGTCGTGGTGGTGGTGGTGGGTTCGGTGGTGGTGGTGGCCGTCGTCGTCACGGGCTCGTCGGTGGCCGTCGCGGTCTCGGTCACCGTGGCCGGCGGCGCCACCGCGGGAGCCGTCGTCGTGGTCAGCGGGGTCAGCGGGGTGGTCGTCGCGGTCTCGGGATCGGAATCGCCGGTGATGGCGCGGGCCAGGCCGAAGACGATCAGCGCGATCAGCAGCGCGCCGGCGGCGCCCAACGACACCAGTGCCGCCGGTTTGCGGTACCAGGGGGTCGCGGCGCCGTCCTCGGGTGGGGGCTGGCCGTAGCCGTATTCTCCACCCGTCCCGTAGTCGCTGAGCTGGGTCGGCTCGTCGTCGGAGTAGTAGTTCTGATCGTCGGAATCGCCGTATCGGGCCACGGGATCCGATAGTAGGCCGCGGGTCCGCTACGGAACCGGGTTGAGAGTGCGTGTCACGTTGGTCCGGGGGCGGCTGCGCGACGTCGACGTCTCGCCGTCCTCGGTCTCGCGGGTGCGGGGCGGCCGGGTGCTCCTGGTGGTGGTCGGCGTCGACTCCGTGACCGTCGTGGTGTCGGGGTTGATGTCGGTGGTCATCGGCGGGCTCGTGCTGGTGACCGTCGACGAGGTGGTCGCCGTCCCTGATGAGGTGGTCGCTGTCCCCGACTTCTTCGTCGTGCTGGTCGTCGAGGCCGGCGGCACGTAGTACAGCGGGGCCTGCTCGGGTTCGCCGAACTGCCGCGCGACATAGGAGATCAGCGTGATGACCAGCGCGATCGCCGCGAGGCCTGCGACGCTCGCCGCGAGCAGGGTCGACGTTCGGTTGTGCCACGCGACGGGCGGCTCCTCTGGCGCGTCGTCACGGTCCCGGCTGTTCACGGGCACCGATAGTAGCCGCGGGCGCGCTCCGGCCGCGTGGTCAGCCGATGCGGGGGATGATTTGCTCGGCGATGAACTCGACGTGATCGAGGTCCGACATGTCCAGAACCTGCAGGTAGACCCGCTGGACGCCGGCCTGCAGGAACGGGCCCAGCTTGTCGGCGACCTCCTCGGGGGTGCCCACCATCGGGGAGTTGGAGCGCAGTTCGCCGACCTCGCGGCCGATCGCGTCGGCGCGGCGGGTGATCTCGGACTCGTCCCGGCCGACGCACACCACGAAGGCCGCCGAGTAGGTCAGTGAGTCCGCGGGCCGGCCCGCGTTCTCGACCGCGGCCGCCACCCGGGCGTACTGCTCGGTCAGCGTGTCCAGCGGGACGAACGGGATGTTGAACTCGTCGGCGAACCGGGCCGCCAGCGCCGGGGTCCGCTTCGCGCCGCCGCCTCCGATGATGATCGGGGGATGGGGGCGCTGCGCCGGTTTCGGCAGCGCGGGGGAGTCGGTGATGGCGTAGTGCTTGCCGGTGTAGTCGAAGGTCTCACCCGGCGCGGTGCCCCACAGGCCGGTGAGGATCTCCAGCTGTTCGGTGAGCCGGTCGAAGCGTTCGCCCAGCGGCGGGAACGGGATCGCATACGCCTTGTGCTCGGCCTCGAACCAGCCGGCGCCGATACCGAATTCCACCCGGCCACCGCTCATCTCGTCGACCTGCGCGACCGAGATCGCCAGCGGGCCCGGGTAGCGGAAGGTGGCCGAGGTGACCATCGTGCCCAGCCGGATCGTCGACGTCTCGCGCGCGATCCCGGCCAGCGTCACCCAGGAATCGGTCGGTCCGGGCAGGCCGTCACCGGCCATCGCGACGTAGTGGTCGGAGCGGAAGAACGCCGAGAAGCCGGCCGCCTCGGCCGTCCGCGCGACGGCGAGCTGGTCGGCGTAGCTCGCGCCCTGCTGCGGTTCGACGAAGATGCGGAAGTCGGGAGCGTGTGTCGGGGCCACGGTCGTCCAGCCTAGGCTCACAGCCCGCCGCGGGCGCCCTTGACCGCGGCGACCAGGTCGGCGGATCCGTCGAGGCTCACCCGGGCCTGGTCGCGGCCGGCGGCGAACATCAGCAGCTCGCCGGGATCCCCGGTGACGGTGACCTCCGGGCCGCGTCCTGCGGTGGCCACGGTCTCGCCCTGCGGGGTGCGCAACACCACCCGGGCAGGCGCCTTACGCAGTGTCATCCGGGCCATCATCGCAATCGGCCTGCGCAGCGCCGAGGTGGTCTGCTCGTCGAGAGGCCGGGGCTCCCACTCCGGGCGGGCCCGGCGCACGTCCTCGTGGTGGATGAACATCTCGGCGACGTTGGCGATCGGGTCGAGCAGCTTGAACGGCGAGTACAGCGGGGGACCGTCGGCGACCAGTGACAGCAGCACATCCCAGTCGGTGGACGCGGCGACCTGGTCCTGCACCCGCTCGGTGTAGCCGGCGAACGCCGGGATCATGATGCCCGGCGCCGCGTCCAGCCGTCGTTCCCGGACGACGAGGTGGGCGGTCAGGTCGCGCACGTCCCATCCGTCGCACAACGTCGGGGCATCGGGGGAAACCTCACGGAACGTCGCCACCAGGGCGGCCCGCTCGCGCTGCGCGACGGTCATGACTGCTTCTTCTCCAATGTCCGCACCCGCCTGCTGTTCCCGGAACGCATACGACGCCAAACGTCTCAGAAGCTCTCGACGCCCTCCACGCTGATCACCATGCCGTGGCCGGTGCGGTCGTTGGTGAAGCGGGTGCCGTTCTGGTCGGCGTCGATGGTCCAGCCCACCGCCGAGTAGCTGCGGTAGTCGAGGGTGGTCGCCGGGATGTCCCCGAGATTGCCGACCACCCAGCTCAGGTCGCCGTCGGCGCTGAGGCGGACCCCGTTGGCCGGCAGCCCGTCGATCTCCGGCGCGTTGGTGAACGCCGATTCACAGCCCACCTCCCGGGTGTTGAGCTGGCAGCGCGTCTTGCCCGTTTTGGTCTGGATGAACACGTAGCCGTTCTGCGGTTGCAGCACCGCACCGCCCGGCGGCCCGGGTGTCGTGGGAGGGGCCGGCGGGGCGGACGGGGTCGTCGACGGCGGCGCGGTGGGCCTGGTCTGCCGTGGGGTCGGGAAGTCCGGTTCGGTGTGGGAGTCGGAGTCGGGGCCCCGGGTGGCGGTGCCGTCGATCGAGGACTGGCACCCCATCAGCGCGACGGCGCACATCAGCGCCGTCCCGGCCAAAGCCACCTGAGGTCTCATCGCATCCAGCCTACGCAGGATGAGACCGGAGTGACGGATGTGACTCGCGGTGTCGTGCTGCGAGCGTGGCGGTATGGAATCCGGGATGCAGGCGGCCTAACATCACGCCCATGTCGCAAGCGCGCGAGCCCTTCTCGATCCTGCCCACCTCGGAGTGCTGGGATCTGCTCGCCGGCGAGAAGATCGGGCGGCTGGTCACCACCGTCGACGGCGAAGCACACATCTTCCCGGTGAATTTCGTCGTCGATGACCGCACCGTGCTGTTCCGTACCGCCGAAGGCACGAAGCTGTCCTCGGCGGTGACGAGCAAAGAGGTTCTCTTCGAGGCCGACGACTACCGGCAGCCCGAAGGGTGGAGCGTGATCGTCAAGGGGACCGCACGTTCCCTGCGCGACGAGGACGAGATCGCCGATGCCGAGGGTGCGGGCCTGGTGTCCTGGCCGACGCCGGAGCCGACCCGCTTCGTGCGGATCCGCCCCGGCAGCGTGACCGGCCGCCGGTTCGTCTTCGGGTCCGCGCCGGACGCGTAGTCGTCCGCGATCTGAGGCGAAGGGCCGACCCTTCGCTGTGCCGGGAACCGCGGGGGAACAAATTTTTGCGGTACCCCGTTAACCCTTCTGACAGTTGAGTCACCTACACTCAAGTTTCAGTTGACACCGCCGTGTCGACAGAGCAGGCTTGAGTCGGCTTGGCTCAAAACAAGATCGTCTAATCAGGAGGCAGTAACCATGGCTCGTGCGGTCGGTATCGACCTCGGGACCACCAACTCCGTGGTCGCAGTGCTCGAAGGTGGCGACCCCGTGGTCGTCGCGAACTCAGAGGGTTCCCGGACCACCCCGTCGGTCGTCGCGTTCGCGCGCAACGGCGAGGTGCTGGTCGGCCAACCCGCCAAGAACCAGGCGGTGACCAACGTCGACCGGACCATCCGGTCGGTCAAGCGGCACATGGGTTCGGACTGGACCGTCGAAATCGACGGCAAGGACTACACCCCGCAGGAGATCAGCGCGCGCGTGCTGATGAAGCTCAAGCGCGACGCCGAGAGCTACCTGGGGGAGGACATCACCGACGCGGTCATCACCGTGCCGGCGTACTTCAACGACGCGCAGCGTCAGGCCACCAAGGAAGCCGGCCAGATCGCCGGCCTCAACGTGCTGCGCATCGTCAACGAGCCGACCGCGGCCGCGCTGGCCTACGGGCTCGACAAGGGTGAGAAAGAGCAGACCATCCTGGTCTTCGACCTCGGCGGCGGCACGTTCGACGTGTCCCTGCTGGAGATCGGCGAGGGCGTGGTCGAGGTGCGTGCCACCTCCGGTGACAACCACCTCGGCGGCGACGACTGGGACGACCGGATCGTCGAATGGCTCGTCGACAAGTTCAAGGGCACCAGCGGCATCGACCTGACCAAGGACAAGATGGCGATGCAGCGGCTGCGGGAAGCGGCCGAGAAGGCCAAGATCGAGCTGTCGAGCTCGCAGAGCACCTCGATCAACCTGCCCTACATCACCGTCGACGCGGACAAGAACCCGCTGTTCCTCGACGAACAGCTCACGCGCGCCGAGTTCCAGCGCATCACCCAGGATCTGCTGGACCGCACCCGTAAGCCGTTCCAGCAGGTGATCAAGGACGCCGGCATCGCCGTCGGCGACATCGACCACGTCGTGCTGGTCGGTGGTTCCACGCGCATGCCCGCGGTCTCCGATCTGGTCAAGGAGATGACCGGCGGCCAGGAGCCCAACAAGGGCGTCAACCCGGACGAGGTCGTCGCCGTCGGCGCCGCCCTGCAGGCCGGTGTGCTCAAGGGTGAGGTCAAAGACGTTCTGCTGCTTGACGTCACCCCGCTCTCGCTCGGTATCGAGACCAAGGGCGGCGTGATGACCAAGCTCATCGAACGCAACACCACGATCCCGACCAAGCGCTCGGAGACCTTCACCACGGCCGACGACAACCAGCCGTCGGTGCAGATCCAGGTGTTCCAGGGCGAGCGTGAGATCGCCGCGCACAACAAGCTGCTCGGTTCCTTCGAGCTGACCGGCATCCCGCCGGCCCCGCGCGGTGTCCCGCAGATCGAGGTCACCTTCGACATCGACGCCAACGGCATCGTGCACGTGACCGCCAAGGACAAGGGCACCGGCAAGGAGAACACGATCAAGATCCAGGAAGGCTCCGGCCTGTCCAAGGAGGAGATCGACCGGATGATCAAGGACGCCGAGGCGCACGCCGACGAGGACCGTAAGCGTCGCGAAGAGGCCGACGTCCGCAACCAGGCCGAGTCGCTGGTCTACCAGACGGAGAAGTTCGTCAAGGAGCAGCGTGAAGCCGAAGGCGGATCCAAGGTTCCCGAGGAGACGCTGGCCAAGGTCGACACCGCGATCGCCGACGCCAAGACCGCACTTGCCGGCACCGACATCGGCGCCATCAAGTCGGCGATGGAGAAGCTCGGCGAGGAGAGCCAGGCCCTGGGCCAGGCGATCTACGAGGCCACTCAGGCCGACCAGGCCGCAGGTGGAGCGGGCGGTGCCGCCGGCTCGTCCGGTTCGTCCAACGACGACGTGGTCGACGCCGAGGTGGTTGAGGACGACCAGGAGCGCAAGTGAGCGCAAACGATCACGACCGGGTGAGAGAAGAGGAACCCATCACGGTCACGGACAAGCGGCGCATCGACCCGGAGACCGGGCAGGTGCGTGAGGCAGCCGGGCCGGCCCCCAGTGGGCCGGCGCCGGCCGCGCCGGCCGCTGAACCCGCCGAGGAGCCGGGCAAGGAGTCCGGCAAGGAGGCCGAGCTGCTCGCCGACCTCCAACGTGTGCAGGCCGAGTTCGCCAACTACCGCAAGCGGTCGCTGCGCGACCAGCAGTTGATCGCGGACCGGGCCAAAGCCACGGTGATCAGTCAGCTGCTGCCCGTGCTCGATGACCTCGACCGGGCGCGCAGCCACGGAGATCTGGAGTCCGGGCCGCTCAAGGCCGTCGCGGACAAGATCGTCACGACCCTTGAGGGGTTGGGGCTCACCAGCTTCGGCGAGGAGGGCGACGTGTTCGACCCCGAGCTGCACGAGGCAGTGCAGCACGAGGGCGACGGCACACATCCGGTCCTCGGCATGGTGATGCGACGTGGCTACAAGGTCGGCGATCAGGTGGTCCGCCACGCGATGGTGGGCGTCGTCGACACCGAGCCCGGCGCGTCCGATTCCGACAAAGCCGACGCGGAGCCCGAACAGCCCGCAGAATCATGAGAATCGACAGACAACAGTGACCACCAGGTAAGGAGGTGACGCGAAATGGCCCAACGCGAGTGGGTTGAGAAGGACTTCTACAAAGTGCTCGGCGTCGCTTCCGATGCCGACGAGAAGGAGATCAAGCGGGCCGCCCGCAAGATCCTCGCGGAGAACCACCCCGACCGTAATCCGGGAAACGCCGAGGCCGAGGAGCGCTACAAGGCCGCTTCCGAGGCCAAAGAGGTGCTGACCGATCCCGCCAAGCGCAAGGAGTACGACGAGACCCGCCGGCTGTTCGCAGGCGGCGGGTTCGGTCGCGGCCGCTACAGCGGTGGCGGCGGGGGCTTCGGCGGCTTCGGCGGCGAAGGCCAGGAGTTCAACCTCAACGATCTGTTCGACGCCGCCGGCCAGGCCGGCGGCGCGAACATCGGTGACCTGTTCGGCGGCCTCTTCGGCCGAGGGGCCCAACAGCCCCGTCCGACCCGGCCGCGCCGGGGCAACGACCTGGAAACCGAGACGGAGCTGAGCTTCCTGGAGGCGACCAAGGGCGTGGCGATGCCGTTGCGGCTGACCAGCCCGGCCCCGTGCACGAACTGCCACGGCAGCGGTGCGCGCCCGGGAACCAGCCCCAAGGTGTGCCCCAACTGCAACGGCGCCGGCGTCGTCAGCCGGAACCAGGGCGCGTTCGGGTTCTCCGAGCCGTGCACGGAATGCCGTGGCAGCGGGTCGATCATCGAGCACCCGTGTGAGGAGTGCCGGGGCACCGGGGTGACCACCCGCACGCGCACCATCAACGTGCGGATTCCTCCCGGCGTGGAGGACGGCCAGCGCATCAGGCTGGCCGGTCAGGGCGAGGCCGGATTGCGGGGGGCGCCCTCGGGTGACCTGTACGTGACCGTCCACGTCCGCCCGGACAAGGTCTTCGGCCGCAACGGGGACGACCTGACGGTGACCGTGCCGGTCAGCTTCCACGAATTGGCATTGGGAACAACGCTTTCCGTGCCGACACTGGAAGGCAAGGTCGGGGTCCGGGTGCCGAAGGGCACCTCTGACGGTCGCATCCTGAGGGTGCGGGGCCGCGGGGTCCCGAAGCGCTCCGGAGGACACGGCGACCTGCTCGTCACCGTGAAGGTGGCGGTGCCGCCGAACCTCGAGGGTGAGGCGGTGGAGGCATTGGAGGCGTACGCGAAAGCCGAACGCGCCGGCGGATTCGACCCGCGGGCGGGATGGGCCGGTGCGTTGTGAGTGCCAGCCGTTCCGGCCGCAACAATGAGGCCAGGACGTTCCTGATCTCGGTGGCCGCCGAACTGGCCGGCATGCACGCCCAGACCCTGCGGACCTACGACCGGCTCGGACTGGTCAGTCCGCAACGCAGTTCCGGTGGGGGGCGGCGCTATTCGCAACGTGACGTCGAGCTGCTGCGCGAAGTGCAGCGGTTGTCACAGGACGAAGGCGTCAACCTCGCCGGGATCAAGCGCATCATCGAGCTGACCAATCAGGTCGAGGCGCTGCAGGCCAGGGTCAAAGAACTCAGTCAGGAAGTGGAACAACTACGGGCCCAGCCCCGCCCCAAGAGCACCGCTCTGGTGGTGTGGCAACCGCGTAACCAGCGGTAGGAACCCGCCGAAATCGCATTCCGCGCGGCCGTTTCCGAGCTATCGCCGCATGGAATGCGATTTCGGCGTATGGGGGTCAGGCGACCTTGATCCGGAACCGGGACACCGCGGACTCGCCGGGGTGCACCTCGTGGTAGCCGCCGCGGCGCAGTGCGTCGGTGGGTGCGGCCATCGGCTCGAAGCACACCACGTCGTCGTTGCCCGGCGCGAAAACCTGTGCCGCGGTGAAACCCTCGTCGAAGTACACTTCGATACGCCGGTCACCACCGGAGAGCGCAAACCTCGAACCCGGGGCGACCTCGTCGTAACCGTCGTCGATCACCTTGTCGCCCAGCACTTCTGAACCTGCCGGGCGCTGCTCCCCGACACCGGTCGGGATGCCCCACGCATTGACCGGGCGGTAGCGCATGGCGGGTGTCTCAAGTGTCCACTGCGCCCGCGGGACGTCGGGCAGCTGCAGGTAGGGGTGGAATCCGAAGCACATCGGCACCCGCGCCCCCGTGGTCGCGGTGACCGTGGTGGTGACCGTCAGGGTCCGGTCGAGCAGCGTGACGTCGAGGGTCAGCAGATGCGGGAACGGGTAGCTGGCCAGCAACCCCGGCCGTGCCGCGAAGTCCAGCTCGGCGGTCAGCTGCGATTCCAGCAGCGTCGTCACCGTCCAGTCCGGGTAGGCGGCCAGGATGCCGTGAATCGGCACCCCGTGCTCGTCGGTGCGCACCCCGCCGGTGCCCGGGGTCAGCGTCACCACCGCCCCGTCGACGCCGTAACCGTTGCTGCTCAGACGGTTGGCCCAGGGGTAGAGGATGGGGATGCCCATGGTCTTGTGGTTGGACACATAGGCATACAGTCCGCGGCGCTGACCGAGCAGTTCGACTCCGTCGTCGGACAGGGACGTGGCCACCATTCCGGCCCCCGGAACATAGGTGGCGGTCAGCGGTGACGACGGATCACGCAGCGTGACGGTTTCGAACTGGTCCATGATTGCGATCCTGCCACGGGGGTCTCAGCTGGCCAGCGGATCGTGCTGGATCCGGTCCGCCGGGGCGCCTTTGGCGATCAGCGCGGCCTTCGTCGCCCGCACCATCTCCGGTCGCCCGCACAGCAGGATCTGGCGGTCACCCCAGTTGCCGTACCGGGTGACGACCTCGGGCAGCAGGCCGGTCTGGCGCACGTGCAGCCCGCGAGGCGGGGTGACGTCCGGATAGTCCGCGGCCCACGGCGGGTCGAAGTTCAACTCCGAGACCGGCGTCACCGACAGCCAGGGGTTGACGGACGCGATCTCCCACAGGGTGCGCAGGTCGTACAGCTCGCACGGGTATTTCGCGCCGAAGAACAGATGCACCCGCGGGTTCTCCCCGAACCGGGTCAGGTCCATGATCAGCGTGCGTAGCGGTGCCAGCCCGGTGCTCCCGGCCACCATCAGCACGTCGCCGCCGGCCCGGTCGATCTCCATCGCACCGTGCGGGGTGGCCACCCGCCACCGGTCTCCCGGCCGGGTCTCGCCGACGACCGCGGTGCTGACCATTCCTCCGGGCACCGAGCGGACGTGGAACTCGACATAGCCCTGGGGATCGGCCGGGATCGCCGGACTCAGGTAGCGCCACCGGCGTGGCCACTGCGGCACCTGCACGGGCACGTACTGGCCAGGGTGGTAGCCCAGCGGGTGATCCATCTTCAGCCGGATCACCGAGACGTCGCGGGTGGGCCGCAGGTGTTCGAGCACGGTGCCGTCGCAGAACGGCGGGATGGTCTCGGCGTCCGCGGCGCCGCTCATCACCCCGACGACGAGCTGGACGACGTCGTCGACGGCCTCGGCCAGCCGCCGGTCCCACTGGTCGGCCAGCGCTGTGCGCAACGTGGTGAGCAGCGCCGGCTGCAGGGTCGCGTAATGCGCTTGGGTGACACCGTATTTGCGGTGGTCGCGGCCGAGCTGGGCCAGGAAGGCGACCGGCTC
Source organism: Mycolicibacterium vaccae NBRC 14118 = CIP 105934 (assembly GCF_001552715.1). Classification (GTDB taxonomy): domain Bacteria; phylum Actinomycetota; class Actinomycetes; order Mycobacteriales; family Mycobacteriaceae; genus Mycobacterium; species Mycobacterium vaccae. Next base: position 16,506 of record NZ_BCRS01000069.1, read on the forward strand.
CTCGGCGCGCTGTGCGATGAGTTGGTCGCACAGCCAGCACATCGCCTGGGAGAACGCTTCGCGCTGCTTGTGCATGTCGGGCGGGAAGAGGTCACGCGCGGACAGGTCGGCGGAGAACCAGCGGAGGTAGAAGTCGGCGATCAGCCGATCGGACCCACGGTCGAAGTCGAACGCGTCACGGAGGATGCGCATCGATTCCCGGTCTTCGAGTCCCACGCCGCACGATCCTAAGTCACGCCGGCGTTGTTCCTGCTGTCGCGAACGGCGGCGGCCACGACGAGTGCGGTGCCGGCCACGGCCCAGCAGGTGAGGACGAGGACGGCGGTGGAGGCGCCGGCGCCCCCGAATGCGGCCGTCGACCGCAACAGCGTGGCCGTGGCGCCCTGGGGCAGCAGCTGGCCGAACTGCCCCCAACCGGCGGGCAGCATCTCCGGCGCCGTGGCCAGACCCGACAACGGGTTACCGACCAGCACGGCCAGCAGCGCGCCGGTCACCAGCCCGGCCCTGCCGAACAGGGAGCCCAGGCCCAGGATGGCGAGTAGGGCGGCCGCGACCCCCAGGGTCAGGCCTGCGGCGACGCCCCAGAAGTTGTCGTCGACGGACCCGAACACGAACCGCAGCAGCGCGGCGATCGTCACTCCGGCAACCCCGGAGAAGACGACCGCGGCGACGAGCCGTGTCCACGGCTCCCGCGGCAGCACCAGCAGCAGTGCGACGGCGGGCAGCAGCCCGGCCAGGGACAGCGGCAACGCCGAGGCCGCGAGTCCGGCGCCGCGCGGGTCGCGGTCCGGCATCGGTGCCAGGTCCACGGTCTGCACCGGCAGGTTGGCGCGTGTACCCATCTGGGCGCCGAGTTGGGTGAGCAGCTGCGCGACAGCCGGACTGCCGCCGGAGGCGATCAGCAGGGTGACCGGCTCGCCCGGCCCGGACGGCAGCGCGAAGCCGCCGTAGACGTCGCGGTCGCCGATTGCGTCGGTGAGCGCGGCACGGTCGGGGTAAGCGGTCACCGCGAACGCCCCCGGCGCGTTCTGGTCCAGCATCCCGGTGAGCCGGGCGGCCGCGTCGGCGGTGCCCGCGACGCCGATGGGCACGTCGCGGGGTCCGGTGTGGACGGCGGGCAGCGCGAACGCGAGCGTCAGGATCGCCAGGACCACCGTGACGGCCACGACGATGCCTGCGGCGCGGGCAGGGGCGGACAGTTCGGAGCGCGAGCGTGTCGAGGTCATGACGAGCCTCTTTTCATTCAGCGTTGAATTAATGCTCGCAGCGTAAACCCGCCATGGGGTTAATTCAATAGCCATTGAAAAGTGGTACGGTCGGCGCGTGCCGCGATCAGCCGAAACGACCAAGCGCCGGGGGCGCCGTCAGGGTGGACCGGTGTCGAAGGACACGGTGCTCGCGGTGGCCAAACTGCGCTTCGCGAAGGACGGCTACGAGAAGACGACGCTGCGCGCGATCGCCGACGAGGCCGGGGTCGACCCGTCGATGGTGCTGTACCTGTTCGGCTCCAAGGAGCAGCTGTTCCGTGAATCGCTGCGACTGATCATCGATCCCGAGGTACTGGTGGCGGCGCTGGCCGGGGCCGACGGGGACGACGCCGACATCGGGACCAGGATGGTGCGCACCTATCTCGGGATCTGGGAGTCCCCGGAGAGTGCGGAGTCGATGCGGGTGATGCTCACGTCGGCAACCTCGAATACCGATGCCCACGAAGCGTTTCGGAATTTCATGCAGCACTATGTGCTGACTGCGGTGGCCGGTCAACTCGGCGGCGGCCCGCACGCCCGTCTGCGCGCCATGCTGGCGGCGAGCAGCCTGGTGGGCACTGCGCTGCTGCGTTACGTGATGAACGTGGCGCCGCTGTCGGAGCTGCCGGCCGAGGAGGTGGTCCGGCTCGTCGCTCCGACCGTCACGCGGTATCTGACCGCCAGCGCCGACGAACTCGGCCTACCCGAGTAGGGCGTGAATTCCCTTGTACAGCACCATCGCACCGATGACGACGAGGATCGCCGCGAGCAGCGCGGCGTGCTGGCGTTCCATCCACTCGTTGAGCCGGGTGAGCGCCGGGTCCAGTCGCTGACCGGAGATCGCGTAACCCAGGATCGGCGCTGCGACGGTCACGCCCGCGACCGCGACGAACCAGATCACCGCAAACCACACCGATGGCGACGTCAGGCCGGCCGAACCGATCGCCAAACCCGCTGCGACACAGATCAACAGCACCTTGGGGTTGAGTACGGTCAGCGCCACGGCCATCCCACCGGCCTTGCCCGGTGTCAGCGCGCTCATCCTGGTCAGCCATCCCGGCATGTGCTCGGACTTCCTGCGCATGATCCAGCGGTAGGCGCCGAACGCGATCAGCGCGGCACCGACGACGACGCGCAGCCACGACGCCCAGCCGGGCGGGTGCCCGCCACCACCACCGATCAGGCTGGACAGCTGTAGGAACAGGCCGGTGAGCACGGTCAGACCGAGCAACCAGCCGGCCAGGAACGCCAGGCCCGTCGGGCGGGGGTGCGCGCTGCGCAGCACCAGCACCGCCGGGATGATCGACAGCGGTGACAGCGCGATCACCAACGCGAGCGGAATGAGCTCCGTCAGGATCGATCCCCAGTTACCCGGCACTGAGAAAAAATAGCACTGCGGACGCACCCGATGAGTTCGGCGGATCGCCGGAGTCGGTACCTCAGAGGGAAAGGGGGCCGCATGTCGATCGGTCACGTACTCGCGGTCGTGCACGTCCGTGACATCGGTACCGCCGGTCAGTGGTACACGTCGCTGTTCGGGCGCGCCGCGGACAACAATCCGATGCCGACCCTGACCGAGTGGCAGGTCTTACCGGGCGCGTGGGTGCAGGTGTTTCACGACCCGGAGCGCGCCGGGACCGACGAAATCAACTTCGCCGTGGACGATCTGGAGAGCCACATCGCCGAGCTGCGCGCACGCGGCCTGGATCCCGGCGACATCATCGACGCGAGCAAGGGGGTGCGGCTGTCCCGGTTCCCCGATCCCGATGGCAACATCGTCGGACTCATCGGCGGGTTCCGTATCGAGTACTGAGGCACTGAGCCCCGGTCAGCCGGGAACCGGGAGTTGCAGCCGTAACTCGAGGACCTCGCGGATCGTTCCGCTGTCCTGGCCCTGCATGCGGAACAGCGCGGACAGAAGCTCGTACTGCGCTGCGCGGGCATGCTCCGACGCGCGGGCAGCGACGGTGGCGATCTCGGCTCCGAGTTCCGCCTCGGTCAGCTGTACGACGCTCGGAGACAGGTCGATCCGCTGAATCTGACCGTTCAGATAGGCGGTAGCCGTGACGGTCAGGCTCGCGTTGCTCGCGGAGAACACCGGCTCGGGACTACGGCGGTCTTCTCCGGCACCTGAAGGGTCGAGAGCCGCGACGTTGTCGACGGGGTCTACCCACGGTTCTGTCACCGGTGGCCCGGATCCATCGTGCCGTCGATTCTGCCGCCCGCATCCTGGTCGGTCCGCGTGTACTTCGTGGCCGCAGTCTCGAGGTTGACCGCGAAGGACTCGGACATCGTCTGCACAGCCGCACAGGCGTTGGCACGGGCTGCTTGCGCGGCCGCTGCCGCGGTCGAGGTCGATGCGCAGATGACACCGTGGGTCCGTGTGACGGCCGCGGCCTCCCCGGCGCACAGTCCCGCGGCAGAGGCGATGTCTTCGGACACCCTGCTCTGTCTGTCGGCCAACTCGCGCAGGTGCTCGGGGTCGACCCAAAGGTTGTCTCTCGGCGAGGTCACTGGCTCGGCCCTTTACATCCGCGTCGCATACCCAGCCGCCGCGACTTCCTCATAGATGCGTGTGGCGGCCGCGATGCTCTGTGCCGCGACCGCCGAATGCGATGCAAGTCTCTCCATGTGCCAGATGCACGTCGGTAGAGCCACGCCCACGACGGCCAGTTCGATCTCCTTCGAGATGGCATCACCGACCCTTGGTATCGCCCTGGCGGCCAGGGCCGGAACGATCGCGTTACCCATCAGGGTCGCGGCGTTGTTCAGAATTCGTCGCGTGGTGCTGACCTCACCGGCTTCTGCCGACAATGCCATGCGCACAACGAGGTCGGCGTCGACCAAGCGTTTGGCCCGCTGCATCTGGAGCGTGTTGGCGTCGCGGTAGGCGTCGGAGGCCTCACCGACCCAGCGCGTGTCCGGCGTCGCCCCGTCGAGGCACTCTGAAATCTCGTTGAAGCGAATAGCACTGGTGCCGTAGTCGTCTCCCTCGCTCGGTTCAGCGGTCCATCCGCAGACGGTCTGCATTCCGAGAATGGCCTTGAGGCCGGCGGAGATGATCTCGGTTTGACGCGCCGACGGCAGAACTACCAGAGCGACACTGGCGACCTCCGCGGTGTTGCCGGCGAGGTTCCACAACGCGTCGGGTCCGTTCTCGCCGAGCATCTCCGCCGAGTCGAACAACCCGGAGACGATCTCCCCAGCTTCACCGATCGGCCCGAACGGATCGATCTTCTGCAGCGAATCGCCGACCGTCTGCATCAGGTCGCTGTATGCGTCGAACAAGCCCATGCGGAAGACCCACCTCCCCTCACTTCGTCCCACGGTAATCGACGCTCGGGGTAGGGGTGTGCACGATTTTGGTGCGTTCCCTCATGCCGGCATCTGTGCACAATGTGGGGATGAGCCCGACGGCGACAGCAGCGCAGTGACTGCTGGATGGTTCCCTGATCCCGGCCACGGAGCCCAGTTGCGTTACTTCGACGGTCGCGAGTGGACCCAGTACGTGGTGCCGACGGCGGTCGGCGTCCCGCTGGGGGAGCCCGTCGTGCAGCTTCGCCCGCTACCGCAGCCCGGAGATATCGGCGTCGCGTGCACTGTGGAGGACTCGCGTGGAGCCCAGATCGCAACGATCACCCCGCGGGGGAGACAGGCGTCAGCACTGGGTCGCCAGGCGGAGAACCTGGATTTCGCTGTGACGACAAGGACTGGCGCTCAACACATCCTGATCACGAGGATCGGGGGCATCGTCAAGAATCACTGTGTCGTCGTACGGGATCCTGCCGGTGCCGAAGTGGGTCGGCTTGTGCAGATCAGCTCTTTCTGGCGGCAGTTCCGCACGCCCAGACTCGCCATGGCCCTCGAATTTCGCGGACAGCGGATGGCGACCACCGACGTGTGCATCGACCCGGAGCGGGGGCGGTTCGGCGAAGTCAGTTCCCCCATCCTCGACTCGGCAGGCGGCGAGATCGCGACTGTGCAACGCGCCTGGCATTACGTTGACACGATCAGCGACTTCTTCACATACCGGCTGACCTGTCATCAGCCGGTCACGCATCCGCTGCCCGAACTCTTGCTCGCCACTGCCTTCAGCCACTACTTGTACGACAGACTCACCGTCGGGGGTCCGCTGTCGTCCGTCGACCGATTCGGCCGGGGTGGGACATGGCACGACCCGCGCTGAAAACCTAGTCGCCGAGGATGTTCTCCCGCAGCGTCCGGCCCGGGTAGCCGGTGCGGTACCGTCCGCGGCGCTGCAGTTCGGGAATGACGAGATCGACGAATTCCTCGAAACACCCTGGGGTGTAGGTCGCCAGCAACATGAAGCCGTCCGCCCCGCCGTCGTCCATGAAGACCTCGAGCTGGTCGGCCACCGACTCCGGCGTGCCGATCACCTGCGGCATGGAGAACCGGAACGCGTAGATGTCGGCGGCCTCGGCGACCGTGACCTTCTCGCCCGCGCCGGTGGCGACCAGTGCATCCTTGACTCCCTGGATTCCGGGAACCGGGATGTCATCGAGCGGGGCCTCGGGGTCGAACTCGGAGAAGTCGACGCCGAGCTGGCCCGACAGCATCGCCAGCGACGCTTCCGGCCGCAGCAGTGACCGCAGATACTCGGCCTTCTCCCGGGCCTCGCTCTCGGAGGCGCCGACGATCACCTGAGCGCCGTAGTAGAGCTTCACCGACTCCGGGTCCCGTCCGGCGTCGGCCACGCGTGCGCGGATGTCGTCGGAGTACGCGCGCATCGACTCGACCGTGGGCTGGATCGCGAAGATCGCCTCCGCGGTCGAGGCCGCGAACCGCCGGCCCTGCTCGCTGGCGCCCGCCTGCCACAGCACCGGACGGCCCTGCGGCGAGGGAGCTACGAAATGCCTGGCCCGGCAACGGAAATGCTTGCCCTCGAAGACGACCTCGCGGATCTTCTCCGGATGCGCATAGATGCCGCTCTCCCGGTCGGCGACCACCGCGTCGGGCTGCCACGAGTCCCACAACTGGCAGCACAGGTCCACATACTCGGCGATCCGCTCGTAACGGACCGACCGGTCCGGCATCTCCTGCCCGTACGCGGCGAACTCCGACGGCGAGTACGACCCGACGATGTTCCACGCGATCCGCCCACCGGAGAGGTGGTCGAACGTCGACAGCCGGCGGGCCATCGAGTACGGGTGCTCGAACGCGGTCGACAGCGTGATGCCGACGCCGAGATGCGTTGTCGCGCCGGTGATGATTGGCGTCAACGCGGCCGGTTCATGCGTCGGCGCCTGTACTGCGTACCGCACGGTGGCGTCCGAGCTGTTCTCGAACGAGTTGTACGGGGCCAGCTCGTCGGCCAGGAACACCGCGTCGAACAGGCCGCGTTCCAGCGTGCGGGCCAGGTGCTCCCAGTACGGCGGGGACGCGTAGTCCCAGCCGACCTTGTCCAGCGGATGCCGCCACATGCCCACGGAGTGACTGCTCACCCCGTGCTGCATGAAAGCAAGAAAGTGGGCCTGGGTTTTTTGTGTCAAAAGCTCAGTACTCCTGGAGGCTTTCCCGCAGTGTGGTTCCGGGGTAGCGGGTGCGGAAGCGTCCGCGCCGCTGCAGTTCCGGGACCAGGAGTTCGGTCATGTCGTTGAAGCAGCCCGGGGTGTCGGTGGCCAGCATCATGAAGCCGTTGCAGCCGCCGTCGTCGAGGTACTGCTCCATCTGGTCGGCCACATCGGCGGGCGTGCCGACCGCCACGGGTGCGCCCATGGACACGCCGTAGATCTGGGCGGCCTCGCGCACGGTGACCGGCGCGCCGTCCTTGGCTTCCAGGATCGCGTCGAACAGGCCGCGGATTCCCTGGACGTCGGCGTCGACGACGTTGTCGTCCAGGCCGAGGGTGGAGAAGTCGAAACCGGTGTGGCCGGACAGGATTCCGAGTGCGCTCTCGATCTGGACGTTCTCGACGAACTCGGCGTAGCGGTCGTTGGCGCGGGACTTGTCCCGGTCGATGATGGTCTGCAGTCCGTAGATCAGTTTCACCGACTCCGGGTCGCGGCCGTGGTTGTCGGCGCGGGTCCGGATGTCATCGGCGTAGGCCCGCATGCTCTTGGGCGTCGGGAAGATGCCGAACACCGACTCGGCGTGCTTGGACGCGAATTCCCTCCCCTGGTCGGAGGATCCGGCCTGCCACAGCACCGGACGCTTCTGCGGCGACGGGGCGACGAAGTGGCGGCCCTTGGACTGGAAGAACTCGCCCTGGAAGTCGACCTCGCGGACCTTGGACGGGTCGGCGAAGATCCCGTTCTCGCGGTCGTAGACGATCGCGTCGTCGTCCCAGGAGTCCCACAGCTGGTACAGCAGCTGCATGTACTCCTCGACCACCTCGTAGCGCTTGTCGCGCGGGGTGAGGTTCTCCTTGCCCATCGCCTGGAACTCGCTCTTGGAGTACGAGGTGACGATGTTCCAGCCCACGCGGCCGCCGGTGAGGTGGTCCAGGGTGGAGAGCTGGCGGGCCATCATGTACGGCGGCACAAAGGAAGTCGACAACGTGATGCCGATGCCCAGGTTCTTGGTGAACGCGCCGACGATCGGCACCACGCTGGCCGGTTCGTGCACCGGGCACTGGCCTGCGAACTTGACCACCGGATCGGAGTTGCCCTTGTAGGTGGTGTAGGGCGCCAGCTCGTCGGCGATGAACATCGCGTCGAACAAGCCGCGTTCCATCGTGCGTCCCAGATCGCGCCAGTACTCCGGACGCGACCAGTGGTAGCCGACCTTGTCGCGCGGGTGCGCCCACATCGTCGAGGCGTGATTCATCACGCCGTGCTGGACGAACCCGAGTAGATGGGCCTTCTTCTTGACGCTCACGTGTTGCTCCTGCGGTCGATGACGAATGCGGCGCTGACCGCGACGGCAGTGCCGAGCGCGAGAATCGCTGGCAGATACCAGAACACGGGGCTGACGCCCATCAACACGATAACGGAGGTCGAAATGACGACCGCACCGAGCGCCTTCCACGTGAACGTGCTCGCCTCATTCTCGTCGAGGACATCGACTTCCAAATCGGCGGTCTCACCGGAGGCGGCGAGAGCAAGAACTTCCTTGCGCACCCGCAGGAACGACTGGACGGCCAGGGTGATGTACACCGCCGATACCGCGACGCCGACGACGACGGCGATCCAGAACGCGATCATCGGACCGGATCCGGGTCGACGACGTCAGCCTGAGCGGTGGCGTCTTCGTAGCCGGCGGCGCGCCGCTTGTCGTCAGACAGTGCTCCACCGCGCTTCCGCAGTGAGTCGAAGTCGAATGACTTGTTGGACAACAGGCTGATACCGACGGCAGCCACGAGTGAAATCGCCTCCAATGTGATGATGCCTTGCAGTTCGCCGACGAATTCGCGCACCGGGTAGCCGATCGCGATGGCCAGCACCAGGCTGCTGACGAACGCCGTAGACGTCATGCGCTTCCAGAAGATCGCCAGGCCGAGCGGAATGATCAGTGCGGCTTTGAGGAAGTAGACCGTGTTGACCAGGTCCACGTAGTCGATGCCGGAGCTGACGACGATGCCGCCGATCACGCCCGCGACGATGATGGACGCTTTCGTGTAGCGGAACAACGACTTCGGCGCGATGTCCGGCTTCGACTGCTTGAGGATGTCGACCGCCACGACCGAGGACAGCGCCGAGAATGCGCCGTCGATCGTCGAGTAGCACGCGTTGAGGATGATCAGCACGTAGAGCGCCACCAGGACGATCGGCAGACCGAGGTGGCTCACCACGTACGGGCCGACACCGCCGGGTCCGGCGTCACCGAGATCGCTGACATTGACCCCGAAGGCGAGTGCCACCAGGCCGAGGATGCCCATGGCGATCGGGATCGGGTAGAACCACAGGCCCGCCCAGACGAAGGTGCGGCCCATGGTCGCGGGCTTGAGCGCCCATGCTTTCTGCCAGAACGTCTGATCGGCCATCGTCGATGCGAGCAGCCCGAGCGCCAGCGAGATTCCGAAGCCCGCCGCCGCGGCACCGTCGAATGCGTTGAGTGTGTTGGGGCCGGCCTCGCCGACCTTCTGGAACACCAGGTCCGGGCCGCCCACCTTGGCCAGCACGTAGAGCACCACGATCGCGGCGGGGACGGTGATCAGCAGGGTGTTGAACGTGGCGGTGATCGCCGAGGTCCACAAGCCGCCGAAGTAGGAGTACACGGTGACGGTGGCCAGGGTGAGGATCAGCACGACGGTGGGGTTGATCCCGAAGACCACGCCCATCACCAGCACCACGCCGAAAAGGTTGATGAAGATCTCGGCGAGCAGCCCGAGAAGCATCACGACCAGCATCACCGTGGTCGCCGGCTTGTTCTGGAAGCGCTCGCGGATGAACTCGACGATCGTGTAGCCGGCGGGCATCCGGCGGCGCAGTTTCAGCGCGAACGGCACCATCGCCATGACGGCCAGACCGTTGGGGACGACGAACCACAGCAGGCCCGAGGTGCCCCAGGTGAACGACTGTGCCGAGGACATCATCACCGCCATCGACCACGTCCACACCGCGATGACCGAGCCGACGCCGAAGCCGAAGCCGATCCGGCGGTCGGCGATGACGAAGTCGTGGGTGTTCTTGATCATCGAGCGGACGGTGAAGGCGATGACGAACATCAAGGCGCCCAGGCCCAGCATCAGGGCGAACCCGAGGCTGGGCGACAGGTTGGACGGTTGGAACACGAAGCACTCCTCGGCGAGATGAGCTCACCCGGTCGGGTGGGTGAGCGGCTGCGCAATCCTCGTCGCAGTGCTTGCTTAGGGAAATAATTGGACTCAGCGTGAGCGGAATAGGCGCTGGAGTTGACAAGCGGTGGGCGTCAGGTGCCCTCGAACTCGTTCTGTCCCAGGCCGTCGAGGAACCGCGGCCCCAGCAGGCCGAGCTCGTCCAGGTAGGCGGCACCCCAGGTGCCGAACGGGTGGTGCGCCAGGTACTCGTTGCGGAACCGGTCGTCCTCGGACACCTCGGTGGTGCAGAACGACGGGATCACCAGGTCGACCACCGGACTGCCGCGTTCGACCTCCGAAAGCATCAGCGGCGCGTTGGCGCCCAGGAACCGGTCGATGACCCAGCCGTCCTCGCCCAGCCACACCGAGGACCTGATCTTGAGGACGACGTGCTCGGCCCGCGAGACGATCTGGCCGGCCACCAGCGGATCGAGCTCGCGCTCGGCCTCGTAGCGGGTGCCGCCGGCCGCAGGACCCTTGGCGGTCATGGTGCCGATCGCGTCGTCGCCCAGCGCCGCCACCAACTCGGCCGGGGAGGCGTCCAGATTCTCGGGTGCGGCGCCCTGAATCCGCACGCGCACCGCATAGCCGTCCGCGGCAAACAGGTAGGCCTGCGCGATCAGCGCCGGAGTCGGGTCGGACGCAGCGACGGCAGGCATCTGGCGGACGAAGAACTTCCGTTCGAACTCGAAGTCGCCGGATTCGGCCATAGCGCGAGGCTAACCCGGGCAGCCTCGACGAGGTGGGTAGGCCGCCCACGACTCGCGGTGCCGATCTGGCAAAATAGTCAGAGTTGAGCGGAACACACTCAACCTTGACTGCGTTGCTCTAGGGGACAAGCATTCAAGGGCCGGTTGTGCGGCCCTTCGGACATCGAAAGGGAGACGTCGTGGACTCCTTCAATCCGACCACCAAGACCCAGGCGGCCTTGACCTCGGCGCTGCAGGCGGCAACCACCGCTGGCAACCCGCAGATCACTCCGGCTCACCTGTTGATGGCGTTGCTGACGCAGAACGACGGTATCGCCGGGCCGCTGTTGGAGGCGGTCGGCGTCGACCCCGGGACCGTACGGACCGAGACCCAGCGGCTGCTCGACCGGCTGCCGACCGTGAGCGGTTCGAGCACCCAGCCCCAGCTGGCCCCGCAGGCGATCGCGGCCATCACCGCGGCCACTCACCTGGCCACCGAGATGGCCGACGAATACGTCTCCACCGAGCATCTGCTCGTGGGCCTGGCCACCGGCGACGCCGACACCGCGAAACTGCTGACCGGCCACGGTGCTTCCCCGCAGGCGCTGCGCGAGGCGTTCGTCAAGGTCCGCGGCAGCGCGCGGGTCACCAGCCCCGACCCCGAGGGCACCTATCAGGCGCTGGAGAAGTACTCCACCGACCTGACCGCCCGGGCCCGGGAAGGCAAGCTCGACCCGGTCATCGGGCGGGACACCGAGATCCGGCGCGTGGTGCAGGTGCTGAGCCGCCGCACCAAGAACAACCCGGTGCTCATCGGTGAGCCCGGCGTCGGCAAGACCGCGATCGTGGAGGGCCTGGCCCAACGCATCGTCGCCGGCGACGTACCCGAGAGCCTGCGCGACAAGACCGTCGTATCCCTGGACCTCGGCTCGATGGTGGCCGGTGCCAAGTACCGCGGTGAATTCGAGGAGCGGCTCAAGGCCGTCCTCGACGACATCAAGAACTCGGCCGGCCAGATCATCACGTTCATCGACGAGCTGCACACCATCGTCGGCGCCGGTGCCACCGGCGAATCGGCGATGGACGCGGGCAACATGATCAAGCCGATGCTGGCCCGCGGCGAGCTGCGCCTCGTCGGCGCGACCACGCTCGACGAGTACCGCAAGTACATCGAGAAGGACGCCGCTCTGGAGCGCCGGTTCCAGCAGGTGCTGGTCGGCGAACCGTCGGTCGAGGACACCGTCGGCATCCTGCGTGGCCTCAAGGAGCGCTACGAGGTGCACCACGGTGTCCGCATCACCGACTCGGCGCTGGTCTCGGCGGCCACGCTGAGCGACCGCTACATCACCGCGCGCTTCCTGCCGGACAAGGCCATCGACCTGGTCGACGAGGCCGCGTCCCGGCTGCGCATGGAGATCGACTCCCGGCCCGTCGAGATCGACGAGGTCGAGCGGTTGGTCCGTCGCCTCGAGATCGAGGAGATGGCGCTGGAGAAGGAAGAGGACGCCGCCTCCAAGGAGCGGCTGGAGAAGCTGCGCTCCGAGCTGGCCGACCAGAAGGAAAAGCTCTCCGAGCTGACCACCCGGTGGCAGAACGAGAAGAACGCCATCGACATCGTCCGCGAGCTGAAGGGACAGCTGGAGGACCTGCGCGGGGCGGCCGACCGGGCCGAACGCGACGGCGATCTGGCCAAGGCCGCCGAGCTGCGCTACGGGCGGATCCCCGAGGTCGAGAAGAAGCTCGACGCGGCCATCCCGACCGCGCAGGCGCAGGAAGACGTGATGCTCAAGGAGGAGGTCGGACCCGACGACATCGCCGACGTGGTGTCGGCCTGGACCGGCATCCCGGCCGGCCGGATGCTCGAAGGCGAGACCGCCAAGCTGCTGCGCATGGAGGACGAGCTGGGCAAGCGCGTCGTCGGGCAGCGGAAAGCGGTGCAGGCCGTCTCCGATGCGGTGCGCCGGGCGCGCGCCGGTGTCGCCGACCCCAACCGCCCGACGGGTTCGTTCATGTTCCTGGGCCCGACCGGTGTCGGTAAGACCGAGCTGGCCAAGGCGCTGGCGGAGTTCCTGTTCGACGACGAACGGGCGATGGTCCGCATCGACATGAGCGAGTACGGCGAGAAGCACTCGGTGGCCAGGCTGGTCGGTGCGCCTCCCGGCTACATCGGCTACGACCAGGGTGGTCAGCTGACCGAGGCGGTGCGCCGGCGTCCGTACACGGTGATCCTGTTCGACGAGATCGAGAAGGCCCACCCGGACGTGTTCGACGTGCTGCTGCAGGTGCTCGACGAGGGCCGGCTGACCGACGGTCAGGGCCGCACGGTCGACTTCCGCAACACCATCCTGATCCTGACGTCCAACCTGGGCGCCGGCGGCTCCGAGGAGCAGGTGATGGCGGCGGTGCGCTCGGCGTTCAAGCCGGAGTTCATCAACCGCCTCGACGACGTGATCATCTTCGACGGCCTCAACCCCGAGGAACTGGTCTCGATCGTCGACATCCAGCTGCAGCAGCTGCAGAAGCGGCTGGCCCAGCGCAGGCTGCACCTGGAGGTCTCGCAGCCCGCGAAGAAGTGGCTGGCCGAGCGTGGTTTCGACCCGCTCTACGGCGCCCGCCCGCTGCGCCGGTTGGTGCAGCAGGCGATCGGCGACCAGCTGGCCAGGCTGCTGCTGGCCGGCGACGTGCACGACGGCGACGTGGTGCCGGTGAACGTGAGCCCGGACGGCGACAAGCTGGTGCTGGGATGAGCGCTTGCGCGAAGACCCACAGGTTGGGATGAGCGCTTGCTGATGTGACCGCGGCGACCCCGCCACACCCTCGGGTGTGGCGGGGGTTT
>NZ_BCRS01000070.1 GCF_001552715.1 Mycolicibacterium vaccae NBRC 14118 = CIP 105934
GCCCAGCGCGGCAGCCGCCGCCGCGATACTCACCACCGGCGCCAGCCCGGCGAACCCGGCCACCCGCACCGCCTCCGACAGCGGCGCGGTGGCCGACGCCAGACCCGCGACGCCGAGTTCGCCGACGACCGCGATCGCCACCACGGCGTACACCGTCAGCGCGATCGCCAGCGCCAGCGCGACCGCCCGGGGGATGGTCCGGGCCGGGTCGCGCACCTCCTCGCCGAGCGTGGCGATGCGCGCATAACCGGCGAACGCGAAGAACAGCAGACCCGCCGCCTGCAGCACGCCGTAGGCGGTCACGTCGTCGCCGATCGCGAACACCTCGCGGTCGGCGTCCCCGGCGCCGAGCAGCACCACCACCACGACGGTCAGCACCGCCAGCACCAGCGCGACGATGACCCGGGTCAGTGCCGCCGACCGCTGCACCCCGGCGTAGCCCAGCGCGGTCAGCGCGATCACCGACGCCGCTGCCACCGCGTTGGCGTGTTCCGGCCACACATACCAGCCCACCGTCAGCGCCATCGCGGCACACGACGCGGTCTTGCCGACGACGAAACTCCAGCCCGCGGTGTGGCCCCAGAACGGGCCCAGCCTTTCCCGGCCGTAGACGTAGGTACCGCCCGACTGTGGGTAACGCGCCGCCAGCCGGGCCGACGACATCGCGTTGCACACGGCGACCACGGCAGCGACGGCGAGCCCGATCAGCAGCCCGCTGCCCGCGGCCGCCGCGGCCGGGGCGAGCGCGACGAAGATGCCCGCCCCGATCATCGACCCGAGCCCCAGCACGACGGTGTCGAACAATCCGAGGCGTCGCCGCAATGCCGACTCATCGGGCGAGCTCACCGAGCCACGATATCGTGGGGCGGTGGCGACCACCGCCGATGATCCCGGCATCCGACGCCGGCCCAAGGATCGGAAAGCGCAGATCGCGCGTGCGTCGGCGGAGGCGTTCAGCGCGCTGGGCTATCACGGCGTGAGCATGGAGATGATCGCGTCCCGGGTGGGGATCTCCGCGGCAGCCCTGTACCGCCACTACTCCAGCAAGTACGAACTGTTCCGGGACGCCGTGCTCAACCTCGGCCAGCAGCTGGTGGACGGCACCGCAGGCATCGACGGTGACGATCCGCAGGAGGTGCTCGACCGGCTGGTGTCGGCGCTCACCGACACCGCGCTGGCCAACCGGGGTTCGGGCGGGCTGTACCGGTGGGAGAACCGGTACCTGCGCGGCGACGACCAGGCCACGCTGCTCGAGCAGATCCAGACCGTGCACGCGCGGCTGCACGGCCCGCTGACGGCGGTCCGGCCGGGCCTGACCGCCCGACAGCGTTTCACGCTGTCCACCGCGGTCCTGTCGATCGTCGGCAGCATCGTCGACCACCGCGCGAAACTGCCTGCCGCCCAGGTCCATCGGCTGTTCACCCAGATCACCCGCGCAGTGCTGGGCACCGACCTGTCAGCGGACCCGGCGCGCCGCCCGCCCGCAGACACCCCGGCCCGCCCTGCCGCCGAGGCGTCGAAATACGAAGCGCTGCTGACCGAATCGATGCGCCTGTTCGACCGCAACGGGTATCGCGACACCACCATGGAAGAGATCGCCTCGGCGGTCGGCATCCCCACGTCGGGCATCTACAAGTACTTCTCCGGCAAGAGCGACATCCTCGCGGCGCTGTTCCGGCGCGCCGCCGACCGGGTGTCGGCCGAGACCGCGTCGGTGGTGGCGACGGTGTCGGACCCGGAGGAGGCGCTCACCGCGGTCATCAACGGATACGTCGAGCGCACATTCGACCAGCCCGAGTTGGAGTGCGTCTACTACAGCGAACGGCTCAACATGTCGGCCGCCGACCAGCGCATCGTGCGGGACCTGCAGCGCGCGACGGTGGAATCGTGGGTCGAACTCGTCGTCGCGGTCCGGCCCGAGTGGAGCGCCGCCGAGGCGCGCTTCGCCGTGCACGCGGCGATGGCCCTGGTGGTCGACCTGGGCCGCCTGGTGCGGTACGCGGACTCCGAGGAGGCCAGGGAGGCCGTGCAGCGTCTGGTGGATGTGACGCTGTTGGGGCGCTACCGGTTACGCGCGACGTTGCCGGCCAAGTAGAGCAGGTAGGCGACCAGCCCGACGAGCGCCGGCTTCCGTGTCTTCGGGGAGGCGATGCCGAGCCCGACGGCGGTTTCGATCGCGCCGTCGATGTACACGTGCCTGCGGGTGTCGGTCGGGAACGCGGGCTTGGTCAGGCCCTCGTAGAGAGCGGGGGCGACGAAGTGCGAGACCCCGGCACCGGCGAGAACCAGTCCGGCGATGGTGGCGGCACGTGAATTTTCTTTGGGCACAACCGGATACTAGACGATCCGGTAGTCGCTGACCGGGAAGGTCGATGCTTCGGTGATGGCGTCCCGCGTCGACATCGGGCGCAGCAGCGTCGGTTCCCCGCTGGGGTCGAAGTAGTAGGACCGCGCCGACGCGCAGTTGCCGACGGTGAACAGTGAGCCGCCGAGCAGTTCGGTCATCCGGTCCAGATACCGGCCGTTGGCATCCTCGGTGATCTCGAAAGTGGTTGCGCCACTGCGCTTAACCACACCGAACAACCGGTCCATGTGCCGCATCTGGTATTCCATCGTGTTGAAGAAGTTCAACCCGAGGAAGGCGTAGGGGCTGGCCAGCGACAGGTAGTTCGGGAAGTGCGGGATGGAGATCCCCTGGTAGGCCTGGAACCTGTTCTCCCGCCACCACTTCCCGAGGTTGCGGCCGTCGCGGCCGATCACCTCGATGGCGGGGAAGTTGGCTTCCCACAGGTCGAAACCGGTGGCCAGTACCAACGTGTCGATCCTGGTCTTGGTGCCGTCCACCCCGACGATGCCGTCGGATTCGATCCTGGTCTTGGTGCCGTCCACCCCGACGATGCCGTCGGATTCGATCCTGGCGATACCGGCGTCCTGTAGGTGCACGTGCGGCCTGGTGAAGGTGCGGTAGTAGCTGTTGGAGAAAGTCGGCCGTTTGCAACCGAAGTCGTAGTCGGGGGTCAGCCTGGCCCGCAGCTCCTTGTCACGGATGGTGACGAACCGGTGCATCTTGGCCAGATCGCCCGCGGCGATGTTGAAACGGCCACGTGTCGTCTTGTGGTGCACGACCCCCACCGAGACCATGAACTCGTAGATCGCGTCGGTGATCGCCCGAATGAGCCGCTGGGTGAACGGAACCCGGGCGAACAGGCGCTTGGCGCGCTCGGAGAAGCGGAAGTCGATCTTGGGCACCACCCAGATCGGGGTGCGCTGGTAGACCGTCAGATCGGCGGCCTTGTTCGCGAGCTCGGGGATCAGCTGCACCGCGGTCGCGCCGGTGCCGATGATGCCGATCCGCTCCCCGGTGGGATCGTAGGAGTCGTCCCAGGCGGTGGTGTGGACGATCCGGCCGTCGAACTCGGTGATGCCCGGGATGTCGGGCACGTGCGGCTGGGACAGGAACCCGGTGGCGGTGATCAGGTACCGGGCCTCCAGCGTCGCGCCGTCGGCGAGCGAAACCCGCCACCGCTTGGCCTCCTCGTCCCAGCGTGCGCCCTCGACCGTCACCCCGAAACGCATGTGGCGCCGCACGTCGTACTTGTCCGCGACGTCGTCGGCGTACTGCTTGATCTCCGCGCCGGTGGAGAAGAGCCGTGACCAGTTCGGGTTCGGCTCGAAGAAGTACGAGTAGGTGGTCGTGGGGACGTCGACGGCCAGGCCGGGGTAGTGGTTGACGTACCACGTACCGCCCAGATCGTCTTCCCGGTCGAGGATCACGAAGTTCTCGATGCCCAACCGCTTGAACTGGATGGCCGCACCGATGCCGGCAAAGCCGGCACCCACGATGACCGCGTCGAATTGCTCCGAAGTCATGGCGCAACGGTACCCGAGGTCCGGGCAGATTCAGCCGCGCAGCGAGCCCGTCCGGGGCGGGTCGAGTGTCGCGATACAGGTCACCGTGTGGTCGCCGTCGGCCCATGTCTCCGCGGTCGGGTTGAGCACGTAGAGCCGGACCGATTCGTCGGTGACCGACTGCGGGGAATAGCGCTGCAGCTCAGGCCCGCATTTCCGGTGGTGCGCATCGACCGCGTCCTGGCCGGGGAACGGCCCGTCGGGCAAGGTCAGCACCGCGAACACCTCGCCGGCGTGCGGTTCGTCGCAGCTGATCAGCGTGACGTTGACCACCCGGTCGCTGTCGGGGATCTCGGCCAGGCAGTCGCCGACCTCCAGATCGGTTGCGGTGCGGGTGTCGTCGTTGAGGGCGACGACGGTGATGACCACCGCGGCGACGGCCCAGAGCACCGACAGCACGATGCCGGCGATGGCCATACCGCGACCGCTGCCGTACTGCTTGGCCTTCCTGACCCCGACGATGCCGCAGACCAGCGCGATCACGGCACCGCCGATGATGCCGAAGATCAGCGACACGATCGCCCACCAGTTGGTCTTCGGGGGCGGCGCGGAATAGGGGTGAGGCTGCGGCGGGCCGCCCTGATACGGCAGGGGAGGGGGCGGCGGCGGGGCGGTCACGCTGCGACGATAACTCAGCCGAGCATCCGCAGAGCGGCATCGACGGCAAGTGCCGGTACGTCGAGTTTCTTGGAGTTGAGGTCGTGTCGGGCGCCGGTGATCTCGACGATCTCGGTGCGGGCCGGGATCAGCGCCACCGCGGGACGAAGTTCGTCGAGCGTGCCGAACGGGTCCGCGGTGCCGTGGGTGAACACCGTGGGCACCGATATCCGGGGCAGGTGTTCGGTGCGGGCACGCTCCGGCTTGCCCGGCGGATGCAGCGGATAGGAGAACAAGGTCAGCGCGTCGAGCTGCAGGCCGTCGGCCACAGTCATCGAGGTGAGCCGCCCGCCGTAGGAATGGCCACCGGCGATCAGCGGGCCGTCGGCGAGGTCGCGGACCTCGGCCACCGCCTCGACGATGCCGGCCATGTCGGTGGCCGCCGACCCCGACGGCGGGCCTT
Source organism: Mycolicibacterium vaccae NBRC 14118 = CIP 105934 (assembly GCF_001552715.1). Lineage (GTDB taxonomy): Bacteria > Actinomycetota > Actinomycetes > Mycobacteriales > Mycobacteriaceae > Mycobacterium > Mycobacterium vaccae. Next base: position 4,970 of record NZ_BCRS01000070.1, read on the forward strand.
TCGGGCGGCGCCGCCGGTAGGGCAGGTTGTAGCGCACCGCGAGCCAGCCGCGACGGGCCCACTCATCGCAGAGCGCCTGCAGCATCGGCGATTCCCGGCTGCCGCCGGCGCCGTGCGTCAGCGCGACCACACCCGCGGGCGTGCCGTCGGGGTGGTGCGCGATGCCGGCGATGTCGTCGAGGCTCATGTCGACAGCCGGAACAACGCCGAGACGGGGCCGTGGCCCTGGCCCAGCGGATAGGCCGAGCGCAGACATTCGGTGACCCAGCGCTTCCCGAACGCGACGGCATCGGGCACGGAGTAGCCGTGGGCCAGTGCGCACGCGGTGGCCGCGGCCAGGGTGTCGCCCGCGCCGTGATCGTGCCCGGTGTCGATGCGGGTCACGTCGAACTCGTGGAAGTCGGTGCCGTCGAACAGCAGGTCCGGGCTCTGGGTCGACGCGCGCAGGTGCCCGCCCTTGACCAGCGCCCACTGCGGGCCGAGCGCATGCAGCGCGCGCGCCGCCGCGCGCTGGGAGTCCTGGTCGACCACGTCGATGCCGACGAGCAGCCGCACCTCGTCGAGGTTGGGGGTGACCAAGGTGGCGAGCGGAAACAACCTGTCGCGCAACGCGTCCAGCGCGCTCGGGTGCAGCAGCGGGTCGCCGTGCATTGAGGCGCAGACCGGGTCGACGACCAGCGGGACCGTGCCGTCCAGTCCCTGCGCGACCCAGGCGCCGGCGATGGCCTCGATGATCTCCGTCGACGCGAGCATGCCGGTCTTGGCGGCCTGTACCCCGATGTCGGAGGCCACCGCCTCGATCTGGCCGGCGACGATACCGACCGGGAGTTCGTGAAAACCTCTGACGCCCATCGAGTTCTGCACCGTGACGGCGGTCACGGCGACCAGACTGTGCACGCCGAGCAGTGCGAAGGTGCGCATGTCGGCCTGGATGCCCGCTCCGCCACCGGAGTCCGACCCTGCGATGGTCATCACCCGCAGCGGGGTCTGCCGGGGCGGGGTCAGCGGAAGGTAGGTCGTCGGCGGTTCACGGAGCTCGGCGGCGACCTCACTGACGTCGGACATGTGCGCTCTCCCTACGCCGGCATTACCCGGTCAGGTTCGTACGGTCGACGGGCCCACCCGTCCTCTCAGCGCGCTCGGCACGCGCTCCCGCGTTCTGGTGACGAAGGCCACGCTAGCGCAGCGACTCCGGCGACGTCCAGAACGGCGGGGCGGCCCGCGTCAGCGCAACCCCGCAGCACCGTTGATCGAACGTGTTGGCGATTTGGCGAGACTTTATGACGAGTTTCACAGGTGTATTACTGCCATCCGAGAATCACTTCCTGCCACGGAACATTGGCTCTCGACGTGCTCGTTAATCGATTCAGATCGTCAAGACGATCGACAAAGCACCAGTACAACAGCATCGAGACCGCGTGACACGCTCCACGGCTCGACCCGATCGGGAAGGGCAGCAGACATGAAGAAGTTCTCCATCGCTACGGTTATCGCCGCCTTGCTGAGCACCGCCATCATCGGCGTGGCCGCTCCTGTGCAGGCCGTTCCGCATGGAGCCAACGCGCAGGACACGATCAGCCAGTTGGAGGCCGAGGGCAATCATGTGGTGGTGCACCGGCTCTCCGACCGTCCGCTGAGCGAAGCGGTGGTCGTCGGGATCAACGAATGCGGCTCGCTGCACACCACGGTGCACGACAACATCCACGGCCATACGCAGCAGCACCACAGGGCAGGCAGCGTCTACTACTTGGACGTCGAGTAATCACGGAGTCAGGTCAACGACCACCGGGGCGTGGTCGCTCGGCGTGCCGACCCGGTTCTTGCCGGTTTTGCGTTCGTCGCGGGCGATCTCGGCGTGGACGACCCGCTCGGCCAGCGCAGGTGAGCCCAAGATGAAGTCGATGCGCATGCCCCGGTTCTTCGGGAACCGCAGCTGGGTGTAGTCCCAGTAGGTGAAGGTGCCCGGACCCGGCGTGAAAGGCCTTACCACGTCGGTGAATCCGGCATCGAGGATCGCGTTGAAGGCCGCCCGTTCCGGGGCGGTCACGTGCGTGCTGTCCTGGAACAGTGAGATGTCCCAGACGTCGTCGTCGAACGGGGCGATGTTCCAGTCGCCGACCAGCGCCAGCGGGGTGGCCGGGTCGGACTTCAGCCAGGACGACGCGGTATCGCGAAGTGCGGCAAGCCATTCCAGCTTGTAGGCGTAATGCGGCGAGTCGACGGTGCGGCCGTTGGGGACGTAGAGGCTCCACACCCGGACCCCGGCGCAGGTGGCGCCCAGTGCGCGCGCCTCGGCCGCGGCCTGCACCTCCGGCTTGTCGCCCCAGGTGGGTTGGCCGTCGAAACCGACCTGGACGTCGTCGATGCCGACCCGCGAGGCGATCGCCACGCCGTTCCACTGGCTGAACCCGCAGTGCACGATCTCGTAGCCGAGCGCGGCGAACGGCATGGTCGGAAACTGGTCGTCGGAGCACTTGGTCTCCTGCATGGCCAGTACGTCGACGTCGGCGCGTTCCAGCCAGTCGGTGACGCGGTCGACCCGGGCGCGGATCGAGTTGACGTTCCAGGTTGCCAGGCGCATGGGCCTACAGTAGGTCCTCCGCGCGGACGTACCGTGACCGGTGGTGGACCCGGAAACCCATCGTCTCGTAAAGGGCACGGGCGCCCGGGTTGTCGGTGACCACCTGCGCATAGGCGCGGGTGGCGCCGTGCTGGTGCGCCCAGTCCAGCAGTCCGGAGCACAGACGACGGGCCAGGCCCTGCCTGCGGGCGTCCTCCGACACGTGCACCGCCGAGATCCCGGCCCAGCGGGTGCCGTCCGGTGCGTCGGTCACCGCGACCCGGCCCACCGCGGCACCGGCCAGTTCGCCGAACCCGACGACGCCGTCGATCACGGCGGTGAGCACATCCACCGGCACGTCGCGCCGGTAGAGCGTCAGCCACCGGTCGTCGGGTGAGGTCGCGACCGATACCCCCGTCTCTCCGGTGGGGACGATATCCGCTGCCATGACCAGGTTTTCGGCATCGGTGGGGACACCGTCGGGAAGCCGGAGAAGCCGGTCCGGCGCCGACACCAGTGCCGGCAGCCCGCGCGCGGCGTACCACCGGGCCACCTCCGCGATCTCGCTGAACGACGAGAACCGTATCGGCACGGCGGAATTGGCCCGCCGGGTGACTCCGTGCCCGTGCCGCAACAGCCAGCCGTCCAGCCACTCGTGCTCGGTGCCGGGCCAGCCGAGCGCCGCCGCGTGTTCGAGGTTGCGGATCTCGCCGGTCCGCACCGGCATCTCGGGAACCACGCGCACCGCCAGCACGTCCCGGGCGTCGACGTCGACGACGTCGCCATGGCGGGTGCGGATCCGCACCACCTGACGGGCGTCGCCGCCGGATTCCAGGATGTGGCCGACCACGTCTGTCATCGGCCGCTCCGAGTCCGTCGGCAGCCGGTAGCGCAGGCTGACCCGGGTCCCGGCCTCAGGCAACTCGGGCACGGCTCCGGACATGACTCAGTGGCCGAACGGGTCCGGGTCCTCGCCCGGCATCCACGACAATCCGGGGACGCCCCAGCCGTTGGCCTTGACGGCCTTCTTGGCGCTGCGCGCGTTTCGCCCGATGAGCCGGTCGAGGTAGGTGAAGCCGTCCAGGTGACCGGTCTCGTGCTGCAGCATCCGGGCGAACAGCTCGGTGCCCTCGATCGTGATCGGGGTCCCGTCGGCGTCCAGCCCCGTCACCCGCGCCCAGTCGGCACGGCCGGTCGGGAACGACTCGCCGGGCACCGACAGGCAACCCTCGTCATCGTCCTCGGGGTCCGGCATGGTCTCGGGGACCTCGGAGGTCTCCAGCACCGGGTTGATCACGACGCCGCGGCGGCGGGTCGTCTTCTTGCGCGTCTCGGCGCAGTCGTAGACGAAGACCCGCTTGTTGACGCCGATCTGGTTGGCGGCCAGCCCGACTCCGTGGGCGGCGTCCATCGTGTCGTAGAGATCGGTGATCAGATCGGCCAGATCGGCGGGCAGCGAACCGTCGTCGCCGACGGGTATCGGTTCGGTCGCAGTGTGCAGGACGGGATCTCCCACGATGCGGATGGGTCTGACTGCCATGGGAGAGAGCTTAAGGTGCCCGCCGCCCGCAGTTGTTTGCACTGCCGACTCGCGGCGATGTTGACGATGCGCGTGACTCAACCGTGATTGAATACTCGCCGAACCACATTGATGTCATTCTCGATTTTCGGAAGGGTCCAAGTAGCGATATGGACAGCGCCATCGCGCGGGCTGAGCGTTCCGGGGACGACAGCGAGCCCACCGACGGACTGACCCGTCGAGAGCACGACATCCTCGCCTTCGAACGGCAGTGGTGGAAGTACGCCGGCTCCAAGGAAGACGCCATCAAAGAGCTGTTCTCCATGTCGGCGACCCGCTACTACCAGGTGCTGAACGCGCTGGTGGACCGGCCGGAAGCCCTGGCGGCTGATCCGATGCTGGTGAAGCGGCTGCGCAGGCTGCGCGCCAGCAGGCAGAAGGCCCGCGCCGCGCGCCGCCTCGGGTTCGACGTCACCTGAGGCCGGCGGGCGCGGGATACAGTAGGCGCCGATGAACCAGCGAGATTCCTCCGGGCTGCCCATTCGCGCCATGGTGATGGTGCTGTTGTTCCTGGGCGTGGTGTTCCTACTCGTCGCCCTTCAGTCGCTGGGCGGCTCCGACGACGACTCGTCATCGGCGGGTTCGACGACCGTGACGACGACGGCCACCACCACGAGCGCGGCACCCGAAGAGCCTGCGCGCGCCGAGGTGCGGGTGTTCAACATCTCCGAGACCCCCGGCGCCGCCGAGACGACCGCCACCCGGCTGCGTGACGCCGAGTGGGACGTCACCGAGACCGGCAACCTGGTCGTGCCCGACGTGACGGTGACCACGGTGTACTTCGGTGAGGCTCCGGGCGAGCAGGAGGCCGCCGAAGAGGTGGGCCGACTGCTGGAGGCACCGGTCGCTCCGCGGGTGCCCGAGCTCACAGAGCAGCCACCGGGAGTCGTCGTACTGGTCACCGGCTAGGCTCATGCTCATGCTCAGGTCCGTTGCTGCTGCCACATTGTTCGCAGTGCCCGCACTTGCGTTGAGTGCGTGTGCTCCCCCCGGAGAAGTACCTTCGGATTCGCCCGGCACCACGCCCCCCGTGTGGACCGGTTCGCCCTCGCCGACCGCGGGCCCCGACGAGCACGGCTCGGGGCACGGAGGCGGCGGCGCGAACGCGGCAGGGGAGACCCTTTCCGCCGATCTGAAGCTGGCCGACGGCACCACCGTCGCCACCGCCGACTTCGCGTTCTCGGACGGCTACGCCACCGTCACCGTCGAGGCCACCGGCGGTGCGCTCACGCCCGGCTTCCACGGCATGCACATCCACTCGGTGGGCAAGTGCGAGGCCAACTCGGTCGCCCCGACAGGCGGCGCTCCGGCCAACTTCAACTCCGCGGGCGGCCACTTCCAGGCGGCCGGCCACAGCGGCCATCCGGCCAGCGGTGACCTGTCGTCACTGCAGGTGCGCGAGGACGGCTCCGCGATGCTGGTGACCACCACCGACGCGTTCACCGCCGAGCAGCTGCTCGAGGGTGAGGGCACGGCGATCATCATCCACGAGAAGGCCGACAACTTCGCCAACATCCCGCCGGAGCGCTACCAGCAGATCAACGGAGACCCGCCACCGGACCAGACCACCCTGGCGACCGGCGACGCCGGAGCCCGGGTGGCGTGCGGTGTCATCACCCGCGGCTGATCTCAGACCTGACGGTCGGATCGACTTCGCGGGGTCGGTCCGACCGACCCTCGGCGTCGAATGGGAGTTCGCGCTCGTCGACGCGCAGACCCGCGATCTGAGCAACGAGGCCGCGTCGGTCATCGCCGAGATCGGCGAGAACCCGCGCGTGCACAAGGAACTGCTGCGCAACACCATCGAGGTGGTCACGGGGATCTGTGACAACACCGGCGAGGCGATGCACGACCTGGCGACCACCCTGCGGCCGGTGCGCGACGTGGTGCGTGAGCGCGGCATGGAGTTGTTCTGTGCCGGCACACACCCGTTCGCGGACTGGACGGCGCAGAAGCTCACCGACGCACCCCGCTACGCCGAGCTGATCAAGCGCACGCAGTGGTGGGGCCGGCAGATGCTGATCTGGGGTGTGCACGTGCACGTCGGTGTCTCGTCGGCGCACAAGGTGATGCCGATCATCACCTCGCTGCTGCACCAGTACCCGCATCTGCTGGCGCTGTCGGCGTCCTCGCCCTTCTGGGACGGCGTGGACACCGGCTACGCCAGCAACCGGGCGATGATGTTCCAGCAGCTGCCGACCGCCGGGCTGCCGTTCCACTTCCAGGAATGGCGCGAGTTCGAACGCTTCGTCGGTGACCAGAAGAAGACCGGCATCATCGACCACATGAATGAGATCCGGTGGGATATAAGGCCTTCCCCGCACCTCGGCACCATCGAGGTACGGATCTTCGACGGCGTCTCCAATCTGCACGAGCTCTCGGCGCTGGTCGCGCTGACCCATTGCCTGATCGTCGACCTCGACCGCCGGATGGATGCGGGTGAGTCGCTGCCGGTGATGCCACCGTGGCACGTGCAGGAGAACAAGTGGCGCGCAGCCCGTTACGGGCTGGACGCGATCATCATCCTGGACGCCGACAGCAACGAGCGCCTGGTGACCGAGGACCTCGACGATCTCGTCGAACGCCTGCAGCCGGTGGCCAAACGGCTTTCGTGTGTCGAGGAGCTGTCCCGGGTCCCCGACATCTACCACAAGGGCGCGTCCTACCAGCGTCAGCGCCGGGTCGCCGAGGAGCATGACGGCGACCTGCGCGCCGTAGTGGACGCGCTGGTGAGCGAGTTGGTGTTGTAACCGATGCCGACGGTGCCGATGTTCCCGCTCGAGGTGGCGATGCTGCCGGGTGAGGGACTGCCGCTCCGGATCTTCGAACCGCGCTACGCCGCGCTGGTACGGGACTGTCTGGCCGCCGAGGAGCCGGCCTTCGGGACGGTGCTGATCGCGGCCGGGCGGGAAGTGGGCGGCGGCGACACCCGCAGCGACGTCGGCGTACTGGCCCACATCACCGAGTGCGCCGACACCGGAGACGGCCACTACCGGCTGAAAACCGCGATACGGGAACGGATCAGAGTGCTCGAGTGGCTGCCTGACAATCCGTACCCGCGGGCGGTGGTCGAGTTGTGGCCCGACCAACCGGGCGAGTCCGTGACCGTCGACGCGATCCGTGACATCGAGGACCGCATGGTGGCGTTGTTCGAGCGGATCGCCGAGGCGCGCGGTGCGCAGGTCAACGCCCGCGACATCGTCGCCGGCGCCGACGAGTCCGGTGACGCGGCGAAGTGGTTGTACGCGTTGACCGCCCGGCTACCGATGGGCCAGGCCGACCGCTACGCGGTGCTGGCCGCACCGACCGCGGCCGATCGCGTCGCCGCGCTGTCCGAGGCCGTCGACACCGTGACCGCGATGGTGGAGTTCCAGCTCTCGGAGTGACCGCTCAGAGCTTGCGGCCGTCGAGAAACACGCTGCGCGTGGACGGGTCGTCCACGTCGGCCGGCAGCGCGCGGTGATACCGCTGCAGTAGGTCGGCGGTGGTCGTCGTGTTCGTCTCCCACAGCCGGGCACACAACCAGCAGTCGTGGTCGGGGCCGTCGCTGCCGACCTCGACGCCGATCCTGCTTCCGCGCGCGCTGTACAAGTCGATGCTGCCGAGCAGTTGCTCCTGCAGGTCGGTGGGCAGGCGGGGGAGCAGGCCCTCGACCGCCCACGCCGTCGGCTCGTCGGCCCGGAAACCCGCCGCGGTCAGTGCCCGCGGCCAGTCGTCGCGGACGTCGCAGCCCACCGGCACGTGCCGGGCGGCGGGCTCGGCGCCGGCCCGGTTCAGCACCCCCTGCTTGAAGTCGAGGAGCTCGCGCTGTTCCACCTCGAAGATCACGGTGTCAGAAAGCCACGGCAACCGGAATGCGCGGGCGTCGAGGCCGGAGCCGAGGATCACCACCTGCGACACCCCCGCGGAGCTGGCGGTCAGGAGGAAGTCGTCGAACCATTTCGTCCGTGCCGCAACGTAATCGGTGACCCACGCCGACGGCGGCATCCCGTCGGATCCGTCGGCGTCGACGAACATCTGCGAGTACGGATCGGTGAAAAGCGGGCGGGGTGCCACCGCCTCATCGGCGCGTGCCCGCGCGGCCCGTAGCGGCGTCAGCCCGGAGTCGATCGCGCCGGGGTCACCGTCCAGGACTGTCATGGCCGCCGGATTCCCGTTCGGCCACGAATTCATGCATCTCGTCCCTGGTCAGCAGATCGTCGCGGATGTTCTGCTCCCGGTAGGCGAGTTGGCCCACCCGGTTGGCGATCACCGGTGCGGTGATGATGGTGAACATCCCGGTGAGGATCAGCATGCCGACGTCGACGTTGCCGCGGAGCCGGATGCCGGCGCCGACCAGCACCAGCAGCAGGCCGAGCACCTGAGGCTTGGTGGCGGCGTGCATCCGCGACAACGTGTCCGGGAACCGGACGACGCCGATGGCCGCGGTGAACGCCAGCGCGGATCCGCCGAGGATCAACACGGAGGCGACGATGTCGGAGACGGTCATCGGGCAGGCCCCTTGTCTGCCGGGTCGGCGACGTCTGGCACGCGGAACCTCGCGACGCTCACCGAGCCGACGAACGTGATCAGCGCCAGCGCGGTCAGGCTGTAGGTGACGGTGGTGTCCAGGCTGTAGGCCGCCCAGGTGCCGATCGCGCACATCGTGACCGCGACGAGAGTGTCGAGGGCGACCAGCCGGTCCAGGGTGGTCGGGCCGAGCAGCATGCGGAACATGGTGGTGAGCGCGGCCAGCGACAGCATCGTGCCGGCTGCGGCCCAGACGTACATCATGCGGGGTCCACCTCCTTCTCCGCCGAGGGCCGCCAGTCCGCGTCCCGTTCGAAGGACGCGACCAACAGCTTCTCCAGTTTGTCGACCTGGTGGTAGAAGCGGTTGACCGTCTTGTCGGACCCGACGTCGAGGACGTGCACGTAGATCAACCGGCGGGCCTGGTCGATCTCGAGCACGATGTTGCCCGGGGTCAGGTTCAGGATGTTGACCGCCAGGGCCAGCACGAGATCGGACTTGACGTGCAGGTGGGCCCGCAGCACCGCGGTCAGCGGCGGCGGTCCCGGTTTGACGGCCAGCGCGGCCACCTGGAACGACGAGACGATCAGCCAGCCCGTCACGGTGGCCACCAGGCGCAGCACCGACAGCGGGTGGAACCGTCCCTCCACCGGGACCGGCGGCAGCGGCAGCAGCAGCGTGATCACCAGCGCGACCGCCAGGCCGGACAGGATGTTGGCCGCGGAGATGTTGCCCCACAACAGGACCCACACCAGGATCAGCCAGCACACGATCCAGACGCGCAGCGTCAGTGTTCTCATGGCTGCCCCCCGAGGACCGCGCTGATGTACTGACCGCGGTCGAGCACCTCACTGGCGGCGCGGTCGCTGAACGCGAAGATCGGTCCGGCCAGCACCGTGAGCAGCAGACCGACTGCGATGAGCGCGCCCGTCGGCGCCAGCATGCCGACCGGCATCCGGCCGACATCGTCGCGGTCGGAGTGTTCGATGTCCATGGTCTCGTCGGTGTTGTCGAGCAGCGCCGAAGGCGCCGGCCCCGACAGGTGACCTTCCGGGGCGTCCTTGCGGGCACGCCAGAACGCCTTGGTCCACACCCGCGCCACCACATAGAGCGTCAGCAGGCTCGTCACGACGCTGCCCGCGACCAGGATCCAGGCCAGCACCGACCCGGACTCCGCACCCGCCTCCAGCAGCGCGACCTTCCCGATGAAGCCCGAGAACGGCGGAATGCCACCGAGGTTGAGTGCCGGAACGACGAACACGAACGCCAGCAGCGGGCTCGCCGCCGCCAGTCCGCCCAGCCGTTCCAACGTCGACGCGCCCGCCTGCCGCTCGATCAGACCGACGACCAGGAACAGGGTCGTCTGCACCAGGATGTGGTGCGCGACGTAGTAGATCGCCCCGGCCATCCCGAGCTCGGTCGACAGCGCGATCCCGAACACCATGTAGCCGATGTGACTGACCAGCGTGAACGACAGCAGTCGCTTGATGTCGCTCTGCGCGATCGCGCCGAAGATGCCGATGACCATCGTCAGCAGTCCCGCCACCATCAGCACGTTGTCCATCCCGCCGCCGGGGAACAGCAGCGAATGTGCGCGGATGATCGCGTACACACCGACTTTGGTCAGCAGGCCCGCGAACACCGCGGTGACCGGCGCCGGCGCGGTGGGGTAGGAGTCGGGCAGCCACGCCGACAGCGGGAACACGGCGGCCTTGATGCCGAACGCGACCAGCAGGACGGCGAACAGCGCCATCCGCGTGCCTTCGGGCACGTCGTCGAGGCGGACCGCGATCTCGGCCAGGTTCAGCGTCCCGGTGGTCGCGTACACCAGCGCGATGCCGAAGAGGAACACCAGCGACGACACCATCGACACCATCACGTACGCGATGCCCGCCCGCACCCGTTCCTTGCTGGCGCCGATGGTCAGCAGCACGAAACTCGCGGTGAGCAGCACCTCGAACCCGACGAACAGGTTGAACAGGTCGCCGGCTAGGAACGCCATGAACACGCCCGCCGACAGCACCAGATAGGTCGGCAGGAAGATCGAGACCGGTTGGCGCTCATCGCCGTCGCGGATGCCCTGGCCGATGGCGTAGTACACCACCGCGAGCAGCACGATCGAGGACACGACGAGCATCAACGACGACAACCGGTCGACCACCAGCGTCACGCCCAGCGGACCCATGCCCGCCTCGGTGGGACCCCAGCCGCCGACCTGCAGCGCGATCGTGCCGTCACGGTCGGCCAGGTACAGCAGCGCACCCGAGACCACCACGACCGTCGCCAGCGCCATCACCACGATCGAGCGCTGCAGCCGGGGCCGGCGCCCCGCGATCAGCGTCGCGGCCGCACCGAGCATCGGCACCAGCACGGGCAACGGCGTCAGCACGGACGCATACTGCGCGCCGATCATCGTGACCCCTCGTAACCGGGCAGTGCGTCGAGCTCGTCGGGCAGATCGGTGTCCCGGGAGACGTTCGGCTTCAGTTCGTCGATTTCGTCGTCCTCCTTGCCGGACAGCTGGGACACCCTGGTGTCCTCGGGGTCGTTGCTGACCTCCTCAATGGTGTTGATGCGGTACGAGCGGTAGGTCAGCGCCAGCACGAAGGCCGCGACACCCATGGTGATCACGATCGCGGTCAGGATCATCGCCTGCGCCAGCGGATCCGCGGTGGTCGTGTCGGAGCCGCTGGTGCGGCCGCGGACCGGCGGATTGCCCGACGGGCCGCCGGCGTTGAGGATCAGCAGGTTGATCGCGTTGCTGATCAGCAACAGGCCCAACAGCATCCGGGTCAGGTTGCGTTCCAGGAGCAGATACACCCCGGCGCTGCTGAGCACTCCGATCAGGATGAGCGGAACGAGATAAGTGGTCATCGCTGCCTCGCCGTCCGGCTGGTCTGCTGGCGGAGCTGTTCGCTCAGTTCGACGTCGATGCGCGCCCCGAGACTGCGCAGCACGTCGAGCACCAGACCGACCACGATCAGGTACACGCCCAGGTCGAAGAACAGTGCCGTGACGAACTTGACGGTCCCCAGCACCGGGAGTTCGAACTCGATCACCGCCGAGGACAGCACCGGGGCACCGACCAGCAACGACGCCGCGGCGGTACCGGCGGCCAGCGTCAGGCCGGCGCCGAGCACCTTGCCCGCGTCCAGTGGCAGGGTCTCGCCGAGCTCGTAACGTCCACCGGCCAGGTAGCGCAGCACCAGGGCCAGGCCGGCCATCAGGCCGCCGGCGAAGCCGCCGCCGGGAACGTTGTGACCGGCGAAGAAGAAGTACAGCGACAGCACCATCATCACGGGGAAGATCAGCCGGGTGGCGACCTCCAGGACCAGCGACCGGTTCCGCGGGTCGCGCAGCTCGCTGCCGCGCAGCCAGGTGATGTCACCGGCGGCCGGGCTGGTGTTGTACGACGCGGGCAGCTGGCCGATGTCGGGCTGACCTGCGTCGGAGACCCGCGGCGCGGTGCCGAAGCGCCTGCTGCGGAACACCATCGACGCGACGCCGGTGGCGGCGACGAGAAGCACCGAGATCTCGCCCATGGTGTCCCAGGCGCGGATGTCGACCAGGATGACGTTGACGGTGTTCGAGCCGTGTCCCATCACGTACGCGGCTTCGGGCAACAGCTCGGCGATGGGCCTGCCGGTGCGCGCGGCCATCGCGAACGCCGCCAGCGTGGTGACTGCGGCGCCGACCGCGATCGCGAGCGCGGCCCGTGGCAGCCGGTAACGGGTGTGCTCGGCCCGGCTGGTCTCGGCGGGCAGGGTCCGCAGGACCAACACGAAGGCCACCAGCGTCAGCGTCTCGACCAGGAACTGCGTCAACGCGAGGTCCGGCGCGCCGTGGAAGGCGAAGATCGCCCCGCAGCCGTAGCCGGTGACACCGACCAGCAGCACCGCGGCGAGCCGGTTGCGCATCACCACGGCCGCGAGCGCCGCGGCGACCATCAGCAGACCGACCACCACCTGCGGCGGGGAGTCCCACAGCTCGAAGTGCGGCTGGTCGCGGGCGCCCACCGCCAGCACTCCGAGCGGGAGCAGCACCAACGTGATGAGGATGAACGACTGGGTCTGCGGCAGCGATCCGCGCTGGGTCAGCGCGGTCAGCCGCACCGAGAGCACGTCGGCGCCGCGGATCACCGCGTCGTAGATGCGGTCGGCGTTGCCCAGCGGCACGAAGTCCGCGCGTGCGCGGCGCAGACGCTTGCGCCCGAAGTAGACGCCGATACCGGCCGCCAGCACCAACGCCGACAGCACCAGGGGCAGGTTCACGCCGTGCCACAGCGCGAGGTGGTAGCCGCCGTCGTAGCCGGCCGGGTCGGGCACGGTGTCGCTGTAAGCGGTGAGCACGTTGTCCAGTGGCTTCGGGTACAGCCCGAAGAACAGGCCGGCCGCGGCCAGCGCCGCGGGCGGGAGCAGGAAGCCGAGCTCGGGGCGGTGCATCTCCTCGACGCGGGTGCTGGGCTTGGGCAGACCTTTGCGGCCGAACGCGCCGAACACGAAGCGCAGGCTGTACACCGTGGTCAGCACGGAGCCCGCCACGATGCCGGCCAGCACGAACGGTGACGCCGCCCCCAGATACGGGCTGTGCAGCACCGTCTCGAAGTCGGCCTCCTTGGCGATGAAGCCGAAGAACGGCGGCAGCGCCGCCATGCTGGCCGCGGCCGAGCAGCCGATGATCAGCAACGACTTGCTGCGGTCACCGAGCCAGGCCAGCCTGCGGATGTCGCGGGTGCCGGTGGCGTGGTCGATGATGCCGACGACCATGAACAGCGCCGCCTTGAACATCGCGTGCGCGCACAGCATGGCCAGCCCGGCCAGCATCATCTCGCTGCCGCCGGTCCCGACCATTACCGTGATCAGACCGAGCTGGCTGACGGTGCCGAACGCCAGGATGAGTTTGAGGTCGTACTCGCGGATCGCGCGCCAGCCGGCCAGCAGCATCGTGAGCAGCCCGAGGCCGACGACCGTGGGCCGCCATTCCGGGCCGTCGGCGAAGCCGGGCGTCATCCGGGCGATGAGGTAGACGCCGGCCTTGACCATCGCGGCGGCGTGCAGGTAGGCGCTGACCGGCGTCGGGGCGGCCATGGCGCCCGGCAGCCAGAAGTGCAGTGGCACGATCGCCGACTTCGACAGTGCGCCGATCAGGATCAGCACCACGCCGACGGACGCAGCCAGACCCGACGGCGGGTTCGCGATCAGCTCCGACAGCAGGAACGTGCCGGCCAGGTTGCCCAGGATGATGATGCCGACCAGCATCGCCAGCCCGCCGAACGTGGTCACCAGCAGCGCCTGCGTCGCGGCCCGGCGGCTGGTCGCGCGTTCGGCGTAGTGGCCGACCAGCAGGAACGACAGGACGGTGGTGATCTCCCAGAACACGTACAGCAGCAGCATGTTGTCGCTGGTGACCAGCCCGAACATCGCTCCGGAGAATGCCACCAACTCGGCGGCGAAGCTGGGCAGTCGCTTCTCGATGCGGCCGTCGTGGTGGCGGAAGTAGTCCGCGCAGTAGAAGAGGACGAGAGCACCGATGGCCAGCACCAGCACGCTCATGATCGCGGCGAGCGCGTCGAAGCGCAGTGTGATGTCCATCGACAGGCCGGGCACCCACGGCACGTCGACGGTGCTGGACTGCCCCCGGGATGGCCAGTTCAGTACCACCCAGACCAGCGACGCGGCCGGCACGAGCGCCAGCGGATAGAACGCCGTCCGACCCCAGCGGGACACAAGGAGGGGCGCCAGCAAGGTGGCGGCTGCATGGGCAGCGAGGATGGCGAGCATGGCTCCGTCTCGTCGTGGGCGGCACGCTGTCGGGCGGGCTTACCGTCGGGCAGGTGGACAAAGGTGTCAGCCGTACTGACTTTGGAGTCACTCCAGTCTACGGGTGCCCCGCACCAGTGCTTTGATGTGCTCCTCAACCCCGGCCGCGGAGACGAACAGCAACTCGTCCCCGGCCTCCAGGACGTGCTGCGGCTCCGGGATGAGCAGGCGATTTCCGCGAGTCACCGTGACCAGCGCGCTGTCGGTGGGCATCGGCAGGTCGCGCACCCGCTGAGCCACCAGCGGGCTGTCGGCGGGCAGCGTGAACTTAGTGACATTCGTGGCGCGCTTGCCCAAGTCGTCACGCTCGCTCCTGCCGAGTGACATCAGCCGGACCAGGTGACCGACGTCGATGGCGCCCTCGACCGCGGCCACCAGGGCCAGCGGCGTCGACACCGCCACGTCGACCCCCCACGCCTCGGTGAACAGCCATTCGTTGCGGGCGTCGTTGATCCGGGCGACCACCCGGGACACCCCGAACTCGGACTTGGCCAGCAACGCCAGCGCCAGGTTGGCCTTGTCGTCGCCGGTGGCCGCGATCGTGACGTCGCAGTCCTGCACCTCGGCCTCCTCCAGCGCGGACACCTCGCACGCGTCGGCCCACAGCCACTCGGCACCCGGCACCGTCGCGGGCACGTAACGGTCGAACTCCTTCTCGATCAGCAGCACCTTGTGGCCGTAGTCGACGAGCTCCTGGGCGACGGACCGGCCGACAGCGCCGGCACCCGCGATCGCGATCCGCATGGCCCCTCCTTACGCCCGGTCCGGCGACCGCTGTCCTGATTTACTGTGTCCGGTGACCCTGTACCAGCTCTATGTGGCGCTGCTGATCGGGGGCCTCGTGCTCCTGGCCAGCATTGCTGCCACGAGGTTGGCCACCGGGGTCGGCCTGCCCAGCCTATTGCTGTTCCTCGGAGTCGGCGTGCTGGTCGGCGAGGTTGGCCTGGTCTTCGACAACGCCCAGCTGGCGCAGGATCTGGGCACCGCCGCGCTGGCGGTGATCCTGGTCGAGGGCGGTCTGACGACACGCTTCAGCGACATCCGCAAGGTGCTGGCGCCCGCGGGCGTGCTGGCCACCGTCGGTGTCGGGGTGAGCACGGTGGTCACCGCGACGGCCGTGCACTGGTTGCTGGGGATGGATTGGCAGCTGGCGCTGCTGTTGGGCGCGGTGGTGTCCAGTACCGATGCGGCCGCGGTGTTCTCGGTGCTGCGGGTGGTGCCGCTGCCGCGCCGGCTGAGCGGTCTGCTCGAGGCCGAGTCGGGCTTCAACGACGCGCCCGCGGTGATCCTGGTGATGTTGTTCAGCGTCACACCGATGGATCTGAACCCGTTGACGGTCGCGGGCACACTGCTCTATGAGTTGGCGATCGGCACGGTGCTCGGGCTCGGCTGCGGTGTCCTTGGCGCGATGACGTTGCGCCGCATCGCGTTGCCCGCGTCCGGGTTGTACCCGCTGGCGACGTTCGGCCTCGGCATGCTGGCGTTCGCCGCGGCCGGTTCGGCGCACGGCAGCGGGTTCCTCGCCGCCTATGTGGCCGGGGTGGTGTTGGCGAATTCGGGTCTGCCGCACCGGTCGGCGACGCGGTCGTTCGCCGAGGGGGCCGGCTGGCTCGCCCAGATCGGGGTGTTCGTGATCCTCGGCTTGCTGGTGTCCCCGGACGAGCTTCTCGGCGAGGTGGTGCCGGCTTTCGTTGCGGGCCTGGTACTTCTGCTGCTGGCCCGGCCGTTGTCGGTGTTCTTGTCGCTCATCGGTTTTCGGGTGCCGTGGCGGGAGCAGTTGTTCCTGTCCTGGGCCGGTCTGCGCGGCGCCGTGCCGATCGTGCTGTGTACGTATCCGATCGTGGCGGGGGTGCAGGACAGCTGGCGGCTGCTGCACATCGTGTTCATCCTGGTGGTGCTCTACACGGTGGTCCAGGGGCCGAGCCTGCGGCTGGTGGCCGAGTGGCTCAACCTGATCCCGCGCGACACCACCCGGGAGATCCAGGTGGACGCGGCCCCGCTGGACGTGCTCGGCGCCGAGTTGTTGACGATGACGGTGTTGCCGGGGTCGCGGCTGCACAACGTGACGGTGCTCGAGTTGCGGCTGCCCGATCCCAGCGTCATCACGCTGATCATCCGGGCCGGGCGGCCGTTCGTGCCGCAGCCGGTGACGCGGCTGCAGGCCGGGGACGAGCTGCTGATCGTGACGACGTCGGTGACCCGCGACCTGGCCGAGCGGCGGCTGCGGGCGGTCAGCCGCCGCGGCAAGCTGGCGTACTGGTTCGACGAGTACGGCGACCCGGCCTAGCGGCCAGGGCAGGGACCGAAGACGTACCGGACCGGCAGGGTGTGCGCGAGCAGTCCGATGCCGGCCCCGAGGATCGGCCACACCGGCCAGAAGTACCAGGAGCCCGCGGTCAGCCCGACGGCCAGCCACACGGTGAGCACGATGACGACCATCGCCAGGTAGCCCGCCACGTGCACATGGACACTGCGCCGGGCGACGGCGCGTCGGGCCGCCTGCCGCTGCGGGTCGTTGCGACGCAACTCGGCCAGCGGAAGGTCTGCGGTGAGTCGCCCCAGGTCAGGCTCGGTATGCGCGTCGTAGACCGCCTGTAGGCGGGCGTCGTACTCGTGGACGTCCAGGTAGCCCTGGGCCAACGCCTGGCCGAGCAGGTGGGCGGTGGCGTCGCGGTCGCGGTCACCGGCCCGGACGGCGGATGTGACGGTGGAGCTCATGATCCCTCCCCAACTTGACACTGACTAGTTGTGACGATTCCAGGACAACTAGTCAGTGTCAAGATTTGTTCCGCCGGCGAGAGTGCGCACAGATCGCCGAAACGTCCGAAGTCGCGATCTCACCGCACTCTCGGGGCCGAGGGGGCCGAGGGCGCCGAAGGAGGTCCGATTCAGCGGGACTCGGCGAACGCCCGCAGCGCGTCCACCTGCACGGGGTCCAGCGACGGCCGCACCGCCTGCCGGGCGGCCGCGACGTCGTCCGCGGTGACGTCGGCCGCGACGATCGACCGGCGCATCGCGGTCAGCGCCGCCTCCCGCAGCAGGGCCACACAGTCCGCGGCGCTGTATCCGTCGAGTTCGCCGGCCAGCGTCTCCAGGTCGACGTCGTCGGCCAGCGGCACGGACTTGCCCGCGGTCTTGAGGATCTGGGCGCGCGCCTCGGCGTCCGGGGGCTCGACGAACACCAGCCTCTCCAGTCGGCCGGGCCGCAGCAGCGCCGGGTCGATCAGATCGGGGCGGTTGGTCGCGCCCAGCACGACCACGTCGCGCAGCGGCTCGATGCCGTCCAGCTCGGTGAGCATCGCGGCCACCACGCGGTCGGTGACACCGGAGTCGAAACTCTGCCCGCGCCGCGGGGCCAGCGCGTCGATCTCGTCGAGGAACACCAGCGAGGGCGCCGAGTCGCGAGCACGCTGGAACAGTTCGCGGACCGCCTTCTCCGACGAGCCGACCCACTTGTCCATCAGCTCTGCGCCTTTGACGGCGTGCACGCTGAGCCGGCCTGAGCTCGCCAGCGCCCGGACCACGAACGTCTTGCCGCACCCGGGCGGCCCGTAGAGCAGCACGCCACGCGGCGGTTCCACCCCGAGTCGCTGGAATGTCTCCGGGTGCTGCAGCGGCCACAGCACCGCCTCGGTCAGGGCCTGCTTGGTGACGGCCATGTCGCCGACGTCCTCGAGGGTCACCGAGCCGACGGACACCTCCTCGGTGGCCGAGCGGGACAACGGCCGGATCACCCCGAGCGCGCCGACCAGGTCGTCCTGCACCAGGGCCGGCGTCTCGCCGGTCTCGCTGGCCCGCGCGGCAGCCCGCAGCGCCGCCTCCCGCACCAGCGCGGCGAGGTCGGCTACCACGAATCCCGGTGTGCGCTCGGCGATCTCGCCGAGGTCGAGGCTTTTCGCGGGAACGTCGCGCAACAGGACCTCGAGTAGCTGGCGGCGCACCGTGCCGTCGGGCAGCGTCAGCCCGAGCTCGCGGTCGCAGAGGTCCGGCCCGCGCAGTCGCGCGTCGACGTTGTCCGGCAGCGCGGTGGTGGCCACGAACGCGACGCCGGGAGTGGCCACCGCCGAACGCAATTCGGTCAGGATCAGCGTGGCCACCGGCTCGGCGGGCACCGGCAGCAACGCGTCGACATCGGTGATCAGCAGCACCCCGCCGCCGTCGCGGACGGTGGCGACCGCTGAGGACACCTTGGCCAGCCGGTCCTCGGCGCGCAGCGATCCGATCTCGGGTCCGTCGAGTTCGATCAACCGCCGCCCCGCACACACGGTACGGACCAGCGTCGCCTTGCCCACGCCAGCCGGGCCGGACACCAGCACTCCGAGATTGGCGGTGGCGCCGAGCTTTCGGAGCAGCTCAGGCTGATCGAGGGCGAGCTTCAACCAGTCGGTGAGCCGTCCGGCCTGCGCGTGCGAGCCCTTCAGATCGTCATAGTCGACCGCCGGGGCCTCCGGCCTGGCGACGACGGTCACCCCGGCCGCGCCGGTGCCGGCCTGCGGTGCCTGCGACGTCGCCGAGTCCGCCCAGTTGACCTGCGAATTGGGTTGCACGCTCACGGGTCCGGCCGGGTCGACGGACGTGACGGTCAGCAGCTCCGAGGTCCAGGTGATCCCGACCGACGACGTCAGCGCCGCGCTGGCCTGGGACGTCGAGGTGCCCGGCCCGAGATCGCGCGGCAGCAGCGACACCGTGTCGCCCACGGTCATCACCTTGCCCAGCAGGGCCTGTCGCAGCGTGGCCGACGAGACCGACCGGGTGGCCAACTGCGAGCCGCGCAGCGTCACACACCGGGCCCCGTGCACGGTGACGGGGGCGACGAGCACCGAGGCGTCCTCCCGCAGGCCCGCATTGGACAGCGTCACGTCATCGAGCAGTGCGGTGCCCGTCGGTGTGCCGGGCGGCGCACTGCCGACGACCGCGGCGGTGGTGCGCGACCCGGTCAGCGAGACCGCGTCCCACTCCCGGATGCCCAGCGCAGCAATGGCTTCGGGGTGAAGCCGGACCACGCCGCGGCGCGAGTCCAGGGCCGACGTGTTCAGCCTCGCTGTGAGCGTCAGGTGGACGCGCGACCGAGGGGCTTCGGGAGACTGCTGCGATTCGGACACGTCATCCTCTCGGCGGCCTGCGCAGACCCAGTCGCAGCATCGAGCGCCGGTGCGGCTGGGTCCGCCGGATCGCCCGTCGCGCCGCGCGCTGCTGGCGCGGCTTGTCGTCCCAGACCTCGGGGTGCGCCGCCAGGAACCGGCGCGTCCGGATCGCGAACGGGATGTGCAGGAAGTAGGCGACGATGATCACCAGGATCACGATGTAGCCGTACAGGATCGAGGCCGCGACCCCGAAGGCCAGCAGTGCCAACAGCGGCGCCACCATGTTCGGCGGCACCGAGAACGTGTGGATCTTGCGCATCGGCAGTGTGCTGACCACCAGCAGCGAGACCGCGATCATCCAGATCACCACAGCGGGTTCGGAGGTCCACCAGCCGTCGCCGAACTGCATCTTGGCGGCCAGCGGACCGATCGCTCCGATGGCGCCCGCGGGCGCGGGCAAGCCGGTGAAGTACTTCTTCTCGTACGCGGGCTGGTCGACGTCGAGCATCGCGTTGAAACGCGCCAGCCGCAGCACGATGCACACCGCGTACAGCAGCACCACGATCCAGCCGATGCGCGAGGTGGACAGCAGCGTGGCGTAGACGATGAACGCCGGTGCCACGCCGAAGTTCACCGCGTCGGCCAGCGAGTCGATCTCCTCGCCCATCCGCGAGGTCGCGTTCAGCGCGCGGGCGGTGCGGCCGTCGAGCGCATCGAGGATCGCCGCGATCGCCAGGAACGCCATCGCCTCGGTCGGCCTGCCGTCTAGCGCGAACTTCACCGCGCTCAATCCCAGGCAGATCGCCGCGACCGTCATCGCGCTGGGCAGGATGCGCACGCCGACGACGGACTTGTTGATGCGTGGCCTCATCGGGGCAGCTCGGCGAGCACGGTCTCGCCGCCGACCGCGCGCTGGCCGACGCTGACCAGGATGTTCGATCCCGCAGGCAGGTAGGTGTCGAGCCGGGAGCCGTAGCGGATCAGGCCGTAGGTGTCACCGAGGCCGACCTTGTCGCCGGGGCGGACGTCGCACACGATGCGTCGGGCCAGCAGACCCGCGATCTGCACCGCGATCACCTCGTCGCCTTCGGGGCTGCGGATCACCACGCTGTTGCGTTCGTTGTCGGCGCTGGCCGCGGCCAGCTCGGCGGATCCGAACCGCCCGGGCCGGTGTTTCACGGCCACCACCTCGCCGGCCAGCGGCGCGCGCTGCACGTGCGCGTCGAACAGCGACAGGAAGATGCTGATGCGTGGCAAAGGTGTTGCCGGGAGTCCGAGTTCGCTCGGCGGGACCTCGTCCTCGATCAGGCAGATGAGCCCGTCGGCGGGGGCGACGACCACGCCGGGGCGGGTCGGCGCGGTACGCGGCGGATGCCGGAAGAACGCCGCGTTGGCCGCGGCGGACGCGACTCCGGCGTTGCGCAGCCAGCGGGTTCGGCGCCCGGCCAATGCGACCGCGAGGCTCGCGCCGACGAACGGCAGGCCTGCGGGGTGCATCGGGGGAACAGTGGTGCGAACCAGGGCCGCCAGGCGCGCTGGTCCTGTCTTGAGGTCGGGGCGTCGGGCCATCGTGGGGGCGATTGTACGGTCCCGAGGGCTAACGCAGGTCCCACACCTGCACGCGGGAGCCCGCCGCCACCTCGGCGGTGTCCTCGTCGAGCTCCAGCAGACAGTTCGCCGACGCCAGCCAGCGCAGGTGATGCGATGCCGGCGGCCCGTAACCGGTGACCGTGTCGGTGGCCGGGTCGAGGACGCCGCGGCGGAACTGACGCTTGCCGCGCGGGGACACCAGGTCCTCGGTCAGCATCGCGGTGCGGCGCGGCCGCTCCGGGTCGGGCACGCCCATCGCGGCGCGCAGCGCCGGCCGCACGAACACCTCGAACGACACCAGTGCGCTGACCGGGTTGCCCGGCAGCGTGATCGTCGGGACGCCGTACACCGTGCCCGCGCCCTGGGGCATGCCCGGCTGCATCGCGACCTTGGTGAACTCGACTCCACCCTCGGTCAGCGCGTCCTTGACCACCTCGTAGGCGCCGGCGCTGACGCCGCCGGTGGTCAGGATCAGGTCGGCGCTGTCGGCGTAGCTGCGCAGCACCGCCACGAACGCGTCGACGTCGTCACCGGTCATCGGCGCGGCGACGACGTCGGCTCCGGCGTCGCGGACGGCGGCGGCCAGCATCACGCCGTTGGATTCGTAGATCTGCCCGGGCTGCAGCGGCCGGCCCGCCGCGACCAGTTCGGTGCCGGTGGACACCACCAGCACCCGATGCCGAGGGATCACCTCCAGCTCGCCGAGACCGAGCGCGGCGGCCAGGCCGAGCGCGGCGGGGGTGACCAGCTGGCCGGCCTGCAGCACCGTGGTGCCTGCGGTGACGTCCTCCCCGGCGCGGCGGATGTGCTGGCCGGGACGGGTGCTCGCGCGGATCGTGACGGTGTCGGTGGCACCGTCGGTCGCCTCGACGGGGATGACGGCCGTGGCGCCGGCCGGCAACGGCGCGCCGGTCATGATGCGGTGCGCCGTGCCGGGCTTCAGCGTCGGGATGTCGGTGCGGCCGGCCGGGATGTCCTCGGCGACCGGCAGCCGGACCGGGGTGGTGTCGGTGGCCGCGGCGATGTCCTCGCTGACCACCGCGTACCCGTCCATCGCGGAGTTGTCGAAACCGGGCAGCGACAGCGGCGCGACCACGTCGGCGGCCAGCACCAGCCCGAGCGCGTCGGCGAGCGGCAGCGTGACGGGGGGCCGCGTGGTGATCAGCGACGCGACTGCGCGCCGGTGTTCCTCGACCGAACGCATCAGAGGTCGTACTTCACGCCGGTGAGCTCCTCGGACACCGTCCAGAGCCGCCGCTGCACGTCGACGTCGTGGGACTTCGCGTTCGACGACACCAGCACCGGATGACCGATCATCTCCTGGAAGCCCGACGGCCCGTAGTACTGGCCGCCCTGCACCTCGGGGTCGGCGGCCGCGCGCAGTGTGGCCAGCGCCCCGACCGCGGGGCTGTTGGTAACCAGCCCGGCCAGCCGGCTGAAGCCGGGCAGTGAGGAACCGGGGATGTGGCGCGTCAGTTCGGTGTTCGAGATGCCGGGGTGGGCGGCGACGGTGATCGTGGGCGCGCCCTTGGCGGCCAGCCGACGCTGTAGCTCATAGGTGAACATCAGGTTGGCCAGCTTGGACTGGCCGTAGGCCGCGACCCGGTTGTAGCTGCGCTCCCACTGCAGGTCGTCGAAGTGGATGTCGGCCATCTTCCGGTGCGCGACGCTGGCCACGGTCACCACGCGCGAGCCCGGCACGTCCAGCAGCGAGTCCAGCAGCAGCCCGGTGAGTGCGAAGTGACCGAGGTGGTTCGTGCCGAACTGCAGCTCGAACCCGTCGGCGGTGACCTGCTTGGGCGGGTACATCACCCCGGCGTTGTTGATCAGCAGATCGATGCGCGGGAACGCGGCGCGCAGGGAGTCGGCGGCCGAGCGGATGCTGGCCAGTGACGACAGGTCGAGTTCCTGCACCGTGACGTCGGCGCCCGGGTGCAGCCGGGCGATGGCGTCGACCGCCTTGCGGCCCTTGTCGAGGTCGCGCACCGCGATGACGACGCGGGCGCCCTTGCCCGCCAGCACCGCGGCGGTCTCGTAACCGATGCCGGTGTTGGCGCCGGTGACGACGGCGAGCCGGCCGGACTGGTCGGGCACGTCTGCGGCGGTCCATTTGGAGGTCATGGCGTTCAACTTACGGTCTAGTCTCGACCGCGTGCATCTGGTCGAACCGGCGCACCCGCCGAGCCGGAAAGCGCCGCTTGTCTGGGCCGTCGGGGCCGCTGTCCCGTGGACGTTGGCCGTGATCGCGCAGGCGGTGTGGTTCGCGGTCGGCGGCGGGGTGTGGTGGCTGCACCTGCTGGCCGCGGCCGCCACCGTGGTCGGCGCCGGGATCTCGGTGATCGTCGCGCCGCTGTGGCGGTACCGGGTGCACCGCTGGGATCTCGACTCGACCGCGGTGTACACGCGGTCGGGCTGGCTGGTGCAGGAGCGCCGGATCGCCCCGATCTCGCGGGTGCAGACCGTCGACACCTACCGCGGTCCGCTGGACCGCATGTTCGGCCTGTCGAACGTGACCGTGACGACGGCGTCGTCGGCCGGGGCGGTCCGCATCGTCGCGCTCGACGCCGACGTCGCCGACCGGGTGGTGGCCCGGCTCACCGACATCGCCGCGCTGGGCGCCGAGGATGCCACGTGAGCGCTGCGCCTGTCGGCGCCGAGCCGGAGTGGTCGCGGCTGAGTCCGCGCATGCTGCTGGTGCATCCGGTGCACGAGGTGGCACGCCAGATCCCGGTGCTGATCGGCTCGCTGGTGCTCGGGTCGGCCACCGGCAATCCGTTGTGGACGGTGGCGGGCGTGGCGCTCGTGGTCGCCTACGGCCTGGCCCGGTGGTTCACCACCGCGTACCGCATCGGGCCCGAGGAGGTGCAATTGCGCACCGGAGTGCTGCAGCGCAGCGTGTTGTCGGTGCCGCGCAACCGGATTCGTTCGGTGTCCACCGACGCCCGGCTGCTGCACCGCCTGCTCGGACTGACCGTGCTGCGGATCAGCACTGGGCAGGAAGCCAGGGGCGTCAACGATTTCGAGCTCGACGCGGTGCCCGCTGCCGAAGTCGCCCGGCTGCGGGCGGTGCTGCTGGCCGAGTCACTGGAGCCGGTCGAACACGCCGAGCCCACGCGGCTGCTCGCGCGCTGGCAGCCGTCGTGGCTGCGGTACAGCCCTCTGACCTCGGCCGGGCTGGTGATGATCGTCGCGGCGCTGGGGGTGCTGTCGCAACCGGGGGTGCTGGCCGCGGTGCGCGGTTCGGCGTTCGTCGCCGAGGGCGAGCGGGTGGCCCAGCGGCTCGGCGTGATCGGTGCGGCTGTGGCGGTCGTGCTGGCCGTGGTGCTCGCGTCGGTGGCGCTGTCGGTGACACAGTCGCTGCTGACCTACGGGAACCTGGTGCTGCGCCGCGACGCCGAGGTGCTGCACCTGTCGCACGGGCTGGTCCGGGTCCGTGAGCACACCTTCGACATGCGCCGGCTGCGCGGCGGCACGCTGCGTGAGCCCCTGCTGGTCCGGTTGTTCGGCGGTGCCCGGCTGGACGCGGTGATGACCGGGGTGGCCGGCGCCGGGGAGGCCTCCCAGCTGCTGCCGCCCTGTCCGCGCGGCACGGCCGAGACGGTGCTGGTCGACCTGATCGAGCGGCCCGACGCGGTGCGCGGACCGCTGACGGCCCACGGCCCGGTGGCGACGCGGCGCCGCTGGACCAGGGCGATGGCGTTGCCGGCCGTCATCGCGCTGGCCCTGGGCTTCTCGGCCGCGCTGACCGACGTGCCGCCGTGGGCGTGG
>NZ_BCRS01000071.1 GCF_001552715.1 Mycolicibacterium vaccae NBRC 14118 = CIP 105934
CGAGCGCCGCGGTGTCGGCACCCGGGTAGGCGGCGACGATGTCCACCCGCGGGGCATCGGCCGCGCGCAGCGGCCCGAGGTACGGCCGCGTGCGGCCGGCGCCGGCGGCGTACCCGCCGAAGCTCTGCAGGTCGGCCGTCGACACCTTGTGCACGCCGAGGGCCGCGAAGACAGCACCGGCGAAGCTCACGATCACCCCGGCGCCACGCGACTCGGGCCGGGCCGCGACCGCCAGCGCGTCCCGCAGATTGGCGGGGCCGTCGGCATCCGGTGCGTCAGCGCTGCGCTGCGCGCCGGTGAGCACCACCGGGACGGTTCCGTCGTAGGTCAGCGCCAGCCAGAGGGCGGTCTCCTCCATGGTGTCGGTGCCGTGCGTCACCACGACGCCGTCCGCGCCGGAGGCCGCCGCGTCGGCGACCGCGGCCCCGATCCGGTCCCAGTCGGCCGGGGTCAGCAGCGAGCTGTCCACCGCGAGCAGGTCCACGACCTCGACGTCGAGGCCGGCGGTCAGCTCGGCGCCCGTACGTGCGGGACGCTTCACCCCGTCGGCGTCGGCACTCGTCGAGATCGTGCCTCCGGTGGCGATGACGACGAGACGACCCATGGCTGGGATTCTCACCCACCGGAGCTTTGCGATGATGGAGGCGTGACTGATGAATCGTCGAGCCCGGTCGAGCCCACGACAGGTGACGACAAGGCTGCCGAGGGGGCGCCGGCCGCGACGTCGGTGCCGCGCCGGCTGCGCCTGCTGCTCACCGTCGCGGGCGTGGTGCTCGTCCTCGACGTCATCACCAAGGTGCTCGCGGTCAAACTTCTGACGCCCGGTCAGCCGGTGTCGATCATCGGCGACACCGTGACGTGGACGCTGGTGCGCAACTCGGGCGCGGCGTTCTCGATGGCCACCGGATACACCTGGGTGCTGACGCTGGTCGCCACCGGTGTGGTGATCGGCATCATCTGGATGGGCCGGCGGCTGGTGTCGCCGTGGTGGGCGGTCGGGCTCGGGTTGATCCTGGGCGGCGCGCTGGGCAACCTGGTGGACCGGTTCTTCCGGTCGCCGGGACCGCTGCGCGGCCACGTCGTCGACTTCCTGTCCATCGGCTGGTGGCCGGTGTTCAACGTGGCCGACCCGTCGGTGGTCGGCGGGGCGATCCTGCTGGTGATCCTGTCGCTGCTGGGGTTCGATTACGACACCGTTGGCCGGCGCACGCCGGACGAGGGCGAAAAGTCCGAGAACGGATGACCACACGGTCGATGCCGGTGCCCGAGGGGCTGGCCGGGATGCGGGTGGACGCCGGGCTGGCCAGGCTGCTCGGGCTGTCGCGCACGGCGGCCGCCGCGATCGCGGAGGACGGCGGGGTCGAACTCGACGGGGCGCCGGCGGCCAAGTCCGACAAGCTGACCGCGGGCGCCTGGCTCGAGGTCCGGCTGCCCGAAGCGCCACCGCCGGTGGAGAACGTCCCCGAACAGATCGAGGGCATGACGATCCTCTACTCCGACGACGACATCGTCGCCGTCGACAAGCCGCCCGGGGTGGCCGCGCACGCCACCGTCGGCTGGCACGGGCCGACGGTGCTGGGCGGGCTCGCCGCCGCCGGCTTCCGGATCAGCACCTCGGGGATCCACGAGCGGCAGGGCATCGTGCACCGTCTGGACGTCGGCACCTCCGGGGTGATGGTGGTGGCGCTGTCCGAGCGCGCCTACACCGTCCTCAAGCGGGCGTTCAAGCAGCGCACCGTGCACAAGCGGTATCACGCTCTGGTGCAGGGTCATCCGGATCCGTCCAGCGGCACCATCGACGCTCCGATCGGTCGGCACCGCGGCCATGACTGGAAGTTCGCGGTCGTCGAGGGCGGCCGCAACAGCGTCACCCACTACGACACGCTGGAGGCCCACCAGGCGGCCAGCCTGCTCGACATCGAGCTGGAAACCGGACGCACGCACCAGATCCGGGTGCATTTCGCCGCGCTGCACCACCCGTGTTGCGGCGACCTGACCTACGGTGCCGACCCGACGCTGGCGAAAAAGCTGGGGCTGGAACGGCAGTGGCTGCACGCGCGCTCGCTGGCCTTCGCGCATCCGGCGGACGGTCGGTGGATGGAGATCACCAGCCCGTATCCGGCGGACCTGCAGCACGCGCTCGACATCCTGCGCCGGCACGACCGGTGAGGTCGGGTCTGCTCTTCGGAGCCGGCGCCTACGTGATGTGGGGCCTGTTCCCGGCCTTCTTCCCGCTGCTGAAACCCGCAGGCGCGGTGGAGATCCTCGCGCACCGCATCATCTGGAGTTTCGCGCTGATGGTCGTCGTGGTCGCGGTGGTGGGCCGGTTGTCCGACCTGCGCACGATCGACCGGCGTACGTGGCTGCTGCTGTTCGCGGCGGCCGGGCTGATCTCAGCGAACTGGCTGATCTACGTGTACGCGGTCAACAACGGACACGTGGTCGACGCCGCGCTCGGCTATTTCATCAACCCGCTGGTGGCGATCGCGCTCGGGATGCTGATCTTCCGGGAGAGGCTCAACCGCTGGCAGTTCGGCGCACTCGCGATCGCGGTGGTGGCGGTGGTGATCCTGACCGTGCAGGTGGGGCAGCCACCGCTGGTGGGTCTCGGCTTGGCGTTCTCGTTCGCGCTGTACGGCGCGGTGAAGAAACTGGTCCGCGTCGATCCGCGGGTCAGCGTCGGGCTGGAAGCCGCGATCGCGACGCCGTTCGCGCTCGCATATCTGGTCGTGCTGCAGGCCGGCGGCGGTGGCACCCTGACCGGCCACGGCGCGTCGCATGTCGTGCTGCTGCTCCTGTCCGGGGTGCTGACCGCGCTGCCGCTGCTGTTGTTCGCCGCGGCCGCGCACCGGCTGCCGATGGTCACGCTGGGCCTGTTGTTCTACGTGACGCCGGTGATGCAGATGTCCTGGGGCGTGCTGGTCGGCGGCGAACCGATGCCGCCGATGCGATGGGTGGGCTTCGCGTTGATCTGGCTGGCGCTGCTGGTTTTCACCGCGGACGCGCTCCGCCGTGCCCGCGCCGATCGGCGGTCTCCTCAGCCGAGTCCGGTCTGAATTTGCGAAAGTTGCCGTTGACCGTTCGATAGCTATGTCCTAACGTTTGCTCGTGGAGTATGACGCCCCGGCTGTGTCCGCGGTGCGGAAACGGGGACGTCCGGTGGGGGCAGACTCCGAGCAGACGCGCCGCACGATCGTGTGCGCCGCGCGGGAACTCATCGCCGAGCGGGGATACCACGCCGCGACGTTCCAGCAGATCGCCGCGCGGGCGGGAGTGAGCAGACCCACGCTGCACTACTACTACGCAACCCGCGAGCAGCTCTACGAGGCGCTGCTCGCCGACGTGCGCGACAGCGTCGACGCCTGTGCTGCCGAGGCGGTGCAGGCGAAAACACTGCTTACGCAGTTGGCGGTGTTCGGCGCCGGGATCCAGCGGCTGGGAGCCGCCGAGCCGGCCCTGATGAAGGTGCTCGTCACCGCCCGGATCGACCACCACCGCGGTACTCACCGCCACGACACCGCGAGCGCGCTGGCCGCAGCTGTGCACGCGTTCTACGACGCGGTCGTCGTCGAGGCTGTCCGGCGCGGTGAGTTGCCGCCCGACACCGATGCGCACGCGGTCGCCGACATGCTCGGTGCCCTGTTCTGGGGGCTCGGGTTCCACACCGGCTTCATCGGCGGGGACGAACACGCTTCCGGGATAGCCAGGCAATTGTTCGGTTGTCTGGCTCACGGGTTGCTGGATTCGCAGCGGCCGGCGCCTGTCGACGCGTGACGCGGCGAACGCGAGACACGCAGCCCGACACGCCGGGCGCTGTCGGTGGGCGGTCCTAGACTGGCTTCCCTATGAGCGGGTCATTCGTGCATCTCCACAACCACACCGAGTACTCGATGCTCGACGGCGCCGCGAAGGTCAAGCCGATGCTGGCCGAGGCGCAACGACTGGAAATGCCCGCAATCGGCATGACCGACCACGGAAACATGTTCGGCGCCAGCGAGTTCTACAACGCGGCGACCGACGTCGGCATCAAGCCGATCATCGGGATCGAGGCGTACATCGCCCCGGCTTCGCGGTTCGACACCAAGCGTGTCCTCTGGGGTGATCCGAGCCAGAAGTCCGACGACGTCTCCGGCAGCGGGTCCTACACCCACATGACGATGGTCGCCGAGAACGCGACGGGTCTGCGCAACCTGTTCAAACTCTCGTCGCTGGCCTCGTTCGAGGGTCAGCTCGGCAAGTGGGCGCGCATGGACGCCGAGATCATCGCCGAGCACGCCGAGGGCATCATCGCCACCACCGGTTGCCCCTCCGGTGAGGTGCAGACCCGGCTGCGGCTGGGCCATCGGCAGGAGGCTCTCGAAGCGGCCGCCAGATGGCGCGAGATCTTCGGCCCGGACAACTTCTTCCTCGAGCTCATGGACCACGGCCTCGACATCGAGCGACGCGTACGTGAGGGGCTCCTGGAGATCGGCCAGAAGCTGGGCATCCCGCCGCTGGCCACCAACGACTGCCACTACGTGACCCGCGAGGCGTCCCAGAACCACGAGGCGCTGCTGTGCATCCAGACCGGTAAGACGCTCTCGGACCCGACGCGCTTCAAATTCGACGGCGACGGCTACTACCTGAAGTCGGCGGCCGAGATGCGTGCGCTGTGGGACGGCCAGGTACCCGGGGCCTGCGACTCGACGCTGCTGATCGCCGAACGGGTGCAGCCCTACGCCGACGTGTGGGCGCCGCGGGACCGGATGCCGGTCTTCCCGGTCCCCGACGGGCACGACCAGGGGTCGTGGCTGCACCACGAGGTGATGGCGGGGCTGGAACGCCGCTTCCAGAACGTCGCCGACGGGTCGGTGCCCGCGGAGTACATCTCGCGCGCCGAGTACGAGATCAAGGTCATCTGCGACAAGGGCTTCCCGGCCTACTTCCTGATCGTCGCGGACCTGATCAACTATGCGAAGTCCGTCGGCATCCGGGTCGGCCCCGGCCGTGGTTCGGCCGCAGGTTCTCTCGTGGCCTACGCCATGGGGATCACCAACATCGACCCGATCCCGCACGGCCTGCTGTTCGAGCGGTTCCTGAACCCGGAGCGGCCGTCGGCCCCCGACATCGACATCGACTTCGATGACCGCCGGCGCGGCGAGATGCTGCGCTACGCGGCCAACAAGTGGGGCAGCGACCGTGTCGCGCAGGTCATCACGTTCGGCACCATCAAGACCAAGGCCGCGATCAAGGACTCGGCGCGGGTGCACTACGGCCAGCCCGGTTTCGCGATCGCCGACCGGATCACCAAGGCGCTGCCGCCGCCGATCATGGCCAAGGACATCCCGGTCTCGGGCATCACCGACCCGACCCACGAGCGGTACAAGGAAGCCGCCGAGGTCCGGGCCCTGATCGACACCGACCCCGATGTGCGCACCATCTACGAGACCGCGCGGGGCCTGGAGGGCCTGGTCCGTAATGCCGGTGTGCACGCGTGCGCGGTGATCATGAGCTCCGAACCGCTCATCGACTCGATCCCGCTGTGGCGCCGCCCGCAGGACGGCGCGGTGATCACCGGGTGGGACTACCCGTCGTGCGAGGCCATCGGCCTGCTGAAGATGGACTTCCTCGGGCTGCGGAACCTGACGATCATCGGCGACTGCATCGAGAACATCAAGGCCAACCGTGGCGTCGATGTCGACCTGGAGTCGCTGGCCCTCGACGACCCGAAGGCCTACGAACTGCTCGGCCGCGGTGACACCCTGGGCGTGTTCCAGCTCGACGGCGGGCCGATGCGAGACCTGCTGCGCCGCATGCAGCCCACCGAGTTCAACGACATCGTCGCGGTGCTGGCGCTGTACCGCCCCGGCCCGATGGGCATGAACGCCCACAACGACTACGCCGACCGCAAGAACGGCCGGCAGCCGATCAAGCCGATCCACCCCGAGCTCGAAGAGCCGCTCAAAGAGATCCTGTCCGAGACCTACGGCCTGATCGTCTACCAAGAGCAGATCATGTTCATCGCCCAGAAGGTCGCGTCCTACACCATGGGCAAGGCCGATGCGCTGCGAAAAGCCATGGGTAAGAAGAAGCTTGAGGTGCTCGAAGCCGAGTACAAGGGCTTCCGCGAGGGCATGACCGCCAACGGTTTCTCCGAGGCCGCGGTGAAAGCGCTGTGGGACACCATCCTTCCGTTCGCCGGCTACGCGTTCAACAAGTCGCACGCGGCGGGCTACGGGCTGGTGTCGTACTGGACGGCCTATCTGAAGGCCAACTATCCGGCCGAGTACATGGCGGGTCTGCTGACGTCGGTGGGTGACGACAAGGACAAGGCCGCGGTCTATCTGGCGGACTGCCGCAGGCTGGGCATCACGGTGTTGCCGCCGGATGTCAACGAGTCGGTGCAGAACTTCGCCTCGGTCGGCGACGACATCCGATTCGGTCTGGGCGCGGTGCGCAACGTCGGCGCGAACGTCGTGGCCTCACTGGTCAACACCCGCTCCGAGAAGGGCAAGTACACCGACTTCTCGGACTACCTCAACAAGATCGACATCGCCGCCTGCAACAAGAAGGTGACGGAGTCGTTGATCAAGGCGGGCGCGTTCGACTCGCTGGGCCATCCCCGCAAGGGCCTCTTCCTCGTGCACACCGACGCGGTCGACTCGGTGCTGGGCACCAAGAAGGCCGAGGCGATGGGCCAGTTCGACCTCTTCGGCGGCGGGGACGACGGCGCGGGCGGCGGCGGCGACTCGGTGTTCACCATCAAGGTGCCCGACGAGGAGTGGGAGGACAAGCACAAGCTTGCCCTGGAACGCGAGATGCTCGGCCTGTACGTGTCGGGTCACCCGCTCAACGGGATCGCCCACCTGCTCGCCGCGCAGGTCGACACCCAGATCCCGGCCATCCTCGACGGCGACGTGCCCAACGATGCCCAGGTCCGGGTCGGCGGCATCCTCGCGTCGGTGAACCGGCGCGTCAACAAGAACGGGTTGCCGTGGGCCTCGGCGCAGATCGAGGATCTCACCGGCGGTATCGAGGTGCTGTTCTTCCCACAGACGTACTCGATGTTCGGCGCCGAGATCGCCGACGACGTGGTGGTGCTGGTGGGTGCCAAGGTCGCGATTCGTGACGACCGCATCTCGCTGATCGCCAACGAGCTCATCGTTCCGGACTTTTCGAGCGCCCAGGCGAATCGTCCGGTCGCGGTCAGCCTGCCGACACGGCAGTGCACCGTCGACAAGGTGTCCGCGCTCAAGCAGGTGCTGGCGCGACACCCCGGGACGGCGCAGGTGCATCTGCGGCTGATCAGTGGTGAGCGCATCACCACGCTGGAGTTGGATCAATCGCTTCGGGTAACCCCGTCCTCGGCGTTGATGGGTGACCTCAAGGAACTGCTCGGGCCGGGCTGCCTCGGCGGATGACCGCGGTGGCGGCGTGGCCCGGCCGAGGCCGGGCGGGCGCGCTGCTGGTCGGTGTGCTCGCCGCAATCCTCAGTGCCGCAGGGGCCGGGCGGCCGTCGCTGTGGATCGACGAGGCCGCAACCCTGTCGGCTTCGACGCGATCGCTGAGCGAACTGTGGGCGTTGTGGCGGAACGTCGATGCGGTGCATGGTCTCTACGACCTGCTGCTGCACGTCTGGTTCCTGCTTTTTCCGGTGACCGAGACCTGGGCGCGGCTCCCGAGTGCGTTGGCCGTCGGGGTGGCCGCCGCGGGCGTGGTCGTGCTGGGCCGGCAGCTGTGCACACCCGCGGTGGGAGTCGCGGCCGGCGTGGTGTTCGCGGTGCTTCCGCGCACCACCCTGGCCGGTGGGGACGCCCGGTCCTACGCGCTGACGATCGCCTGCGCGGTCTGGCTGACGGTGCTGGTCGTGCTCGCCGCACGCCGCAACCGCGCCGTGCTGTGGGTCGGCTACGCGGCCGCCCTGGCAGTGACGATCGCGGTCAACGTGATGGTGCTGCTCCTTGTCGTGGTGCACGCGGTGCTGCTGCTGGTGTCGGCGCCGTCGCGGCGGCCCCTGGTGGCGTGGGTGATCGCGACCGTGGCCGCGGTCGCGGCGGTGTGGCCGCTGCTGCTGGTCATCGTCGCGCAGCAGAGCCAGGTCGGCTGGATCTGGCCCGTCAGCCTGGTCACCCTCGGTCAGGTCTTCGGCGAACAGTACTTTCCGTCGGTGTATTCGGACGCGATGCGGGTCGTCGGTCCCGATCAAAACCAGTTCACCGCCGGGCAACTCGCGGTCGCGATGCGGGCGTGGGCGCGGGTGGCCCCACTGATCGTCGTGATCGCCGCGATATCGGCTGTCGCGGTGTGGCGACGCGGCCGGGCGGGGGCGGTGCTGGGCGCCGGTCCCCGGTTGTTGATCTGGACGGCGGCGGTGTGGATCGCCGCACCCACCGCGCTGCTGATCGGGTATTCGCTGGTGGACCAACCGCTGTATCAGCCGCATTACCTGACGTTCACCACGCCGGGGGTGGCGCTGCTGGTCGGGCTCGCCGTGGTGGTCGTCGGCCGCGATGTCCGTCGGATCGGCGCTCTGCTGGTCGCGATCGCACTGGCCGCGTTACCGAACTACCTGGCCCAGCGGGGGTTGTACGCCAAGTACGGCTCGGACTACAGCCAGACCGCCGACTTTCTGGCCGCCGAGAGCCGGCCGGGGGACTGTCTCACCGTCGATGCCGCCGCCCCGCCGACGCTGGCCGACGCCCTCGAAGGTGCCCGCTTGCACCGCGACGACCGGCTCAGTGAGGTGGGCCGGGTGCGCAGCGCGCTGGAGCGCGACGCGCTGTTCGCGCAACGGTGGACGCCCGCGGCGGACGAACTGCGGGGCTGCGCGGTGCTGTGGGTGGTCACCGACCAGGATCGCGGGGTGCCGGACGGGTTCCGTGCCGTCGAGCGCCGACGCTTCAACCAGACCGAGGCGATCCGTGCGGAGCGAGACCAGCTAACGGCGCAGTGAGCAGAGCAACCCGAGGCTCAGCCACAGCACGGTGGCGGCGCCGGCTCCGCTGAGGACTGCCGGACCCGCGGCCATGGTGGCGAGGCCGACCAGGACGAACACCAGCAGACCGACGAGGAGGGAGAGCACTTTGTAGGCGGGCCAGGGGACCCCTGCCACCGACAACGACGCGGCCGGACGGGCCACTACGGCTCGGAACTGTTCGGCGGTCGTCATGTGTTCACGATAGCTCGCATCAAAGTTTTCGGCCACCCGAAACATGGGTTGTGGACGGGCGAGTTCCCCGCATTTCTCCCCGAGCGCGATCTGGTGGCACCATTGTCCGGGTGTCCACCGAGCTGAGCCAGGGTCTCCGGATCGATCCCTCCGCGCCGCTGCGCGCGGCGGACATCGACGCGGCGGCGCAGCGAATTTCCGCGGTGGTGTCCCAGACCCCGCTGCAGCTCAGCGAGCGGGTGTCGGCGCTGACCGGAGCCCAGGTCTACCTCAAGCGCGAGGACCTGCAGGCGGTGCGGTCCTACAAACTCCGGGGCGCCTACAACCTGCTCATGCAGTTGAGCCCCGAGGAGAAGGCCGCCGGGGTGGTGTGTGCGTCCGCGGGTAACCACGCGCAGGGCTTCGCGCTGGCCTGCCGTTCCATGGGTGTCCACGGCCGCGTGTACGTCCCGGCCAAGACGCCGAAGCAGAAGCGCAACCGCATCCGCTATCACGGCGGTGACTTCATCGAGTTGATCGTCGGCGGAAAGACCTTCGACATGGCTGCCGAAGCGGCGCTCGACGACGTCACCCGCACCGGGGCGACGCTGGTACCGCCGTACGACGACCTGCGCACGATGGCCGGGCAGGGCACCATCGCCGTGGAGATCCTCGACCAGCTCGGCTTCGAGCCGGATGTGGTCGTGGTGCCCGTGGGCGGCGGCGGGTGCATCAGTGGGATCACCACCTATCTGGCGGAGCGCACCGCGACGACGTCGGTCCTCGGCGTCGAACCGGCCGGGGCAGCCTCACTGGTGGCTGCGCTGGCCAAGGGTGAACCCGTCACGCTGCCCGAGGTCGACCAGTTCGTCGACGGGGCCGCGGTCGCGCGGGTCGGCGCGCATCCGTTCGCGGCGTTGTCGGCGGCGGGGGACATGGTGTCGATCACGACGGTCGACGAAGGTGCGGTGTGCACCGCGATGCTCGACCTGTACCAGAACGAGGGCATCATCGCCGAGCCCGCGGGCGCGCTGTCGGTGGCCGCGCTGCTCGACGCCGACATCGAGCCGGGATCGACGGTGGTGTGCCTGATCTCCGGCGGCAACAACGACGTGTCCCGCTACGGCGAGGTCCTGGAACGCTCGCTGGTGCACCTCGGGCTCAAGCACTACTTCCTAGTCGACTTCCCGCAGGAGCCGGGCGCGCTGCGACGCTTCCTCGACGAGGTGCTCGGGCCCAACGACGACATCACGCTGTTCGAGTACGTCAAGCGCAACAACCGCGAGACCGGTGAGGCGCTGGTCGGCATCGAGATGGCTGCGGCGTCGGATCTGGAGGGGCTGCTCGCCCGGATGGACGCCTCGGAGTGCCACATCGAGCTGCTCGAGCCCGGGTCGCCGACCTACCGCTACCTGACCTGACGCCGCAGGATCGCCACGCTGTGCCCGTTGACGCGGGTGCTCTCGTCGCCGACGGTCGGTGCGTCCCATGCCAGCACCACCTCGCCGGCGACGGGCACGTCGACCGGTTCGGAGTTCAGATTGCAGGCGATCGCCAATGTGCCGCGGTGCATCACCAGCCACCGGGCATCCTCGTCGTAGTCGGTGCGGAGGTCGTCGAGCCAGGGGTCGGCCATGTCCGGCTCGGTGCGGCGCAGCGCGACAAGGCTGCGGTAGAACTCCAGCAGCTTCGCGTGGTCGCCGACGCCGACCTCGTCCCAGTTCAACTTGGAACGCTGGAAGGTCTGCGGATCCTGCGGATCGGGGATCGCGTCGGCGTCCCAGCCGTGCTCTGCGAACTCGCGTTTGCGGCCCTCGGCGGTCGCGCGTGCGAGCTCAGGTTCGGGGTGGGAGCTGAAGAACTGGAACGGTGACGACGAGGCCCACTCTTCGCCCATGAAAAGCATTGCCGTGTAGGGCGATCCGAGCACCAGCGCGGCCTTGACGGCCAGCTGGCCTGCGGTCAGATTCTGCGAGGGCCGGTCACCGACGGCCCGGTTACCGACCTGGTCGTGGGTCACGGTGTAGGCCAACAGACGGGTGGCCGGGATCGTGGACGTGTCGAGCGGGCGGCCGTGCCTGCGGCCGCGGAACGACGAATAGGTCCCGGCGTGGAAGAACCCGTTGCGCAGCGTCTGGGCCAGGGTCTCGATGCTGCCGAAATCGCCGTAGTAGCCCTGGCGTTCGCCGGACACGGCGGTGTGGATCGCGTGGTGGATGTCGTCGTCCCACTGCGCGGTCAGGCCGAGGCCACCGTTCTCGCGCGGGGTGATCAGCCGCGCATCGTTCATGTCGCTCTCGGCGATCAGGGACAGCGGCCTGCCGACTTCCTCTGCCAGCGCGTCGGTTTCGGTGGAGAGCTCTTCGAGGATGTGGATCGCGGTGGTGTCCACCAGCGCGTGCACGGCGTCGAGGCGCAAACCGTCGGCGTGGAAGTCCCGCATCCAGCGCAGCGCACAATCCAGGATGTAGCGGCGCACCTGGTCGGCGCCGGCGTCGGCGATGTTGATCGACTCGCCCCACGGATTGGACCCGCTGGACAGATAGGGCCCGAACTGCGGCAGGTAGTTGCCCGACGGGCCGAGGTGGTTGAACACCGCGTCGATGAGTACGCCCAGACCCAGGTCGTGGCAGGCGTCGACGAACCGGATCAGCCCGTCGGGACCGCCGTAGGGTTCGTGCACCGCATACCAGAGCACCCCGTCGTAGCCCCAGCCGTGCGTGCCGCCGAACGCGTTGACCGGCATCACCTCGACGAAGTCCACGCCGAGATCGACCAGGTGCTGCAGCTTCTCGATCGCCGAGTCGAAGGTGCCGCCGGGGGTGAAGGTGCCGATGTGCAGCTCGTAGATGACCGAGCCCTCGATCGAGCGGCCTTTCCAGCCTGCGTCCGACCATGCGTCGGGGGAGGGCTGCCACAGTGCGGAGCGTTCGTGGACGCCGTCGGGCTGGCGTGCCGAACGGGGATCGGGCAGCACCTTCGGGTCGTCGTCGAGCACGAACCCGTACCGGGCGTCGGGGGCGGCGTCGACGACGGCGCGCCACCAGCCGTCGTCATCGCGTGTCATGGGGTGCAGCGTGCCGTCGACGTCGAGTCGCACAAGTTCGGGTCGCGGCGCCCACACCGCGAATTCGTGGTCAGGCATCGTCACGCACCAGCAGCGCGGCGGGCAGGCCGGCGAACAGGTCCGAGGTGCGGACCCGTCCGTGCCTCGACACCCCGGTCAGGCGATCCGTCCAGGTTCCCTCGGGAAGCGTCAAAGAGGTTTCCCCCCAACCGGTCTCGTCCAGACGCGCGGTCCACCTGCTGGCCGCCACCACCACGTCCTCGCCCCGCAGGAACGACACCACGTGCTCTGCAGCGTCGCCGTCGGCGAGTAACGGCTGGTACCCGCCGGACAGGAACGTGTCGGGCCGTTCGCGGCGAAGGTGCAGCGCCGCGCGCACCACCCGCATCTTCGGGTGCTCCCCGGAGGCCAGGGCCTGACGGCGGGCGGCGTAGTCCACCGCGCGCCGGTTGTCCGGATCCACCAGGCTGTCCTCCCACAACTCGGTGCCCTGATATACGTCGGGCACCCCCGGTGCGGTCAGCATGATCAGTTTCTGGCCGAGCGCGTCGGTGCGGCCGTGCGCGTCGAGGCGGCTCACCAATGCGGTCATCTCGGCCCCGACCGGACCGTCGATGACGGTGTCCACCCAGCCGTGCACGGCGGCTTCGAACTGCTCGTCGGGGTCGTTCCACGACGTGTGCAGCGCGGCCTCACGGATCGCCTTCTCGGTGTAGGCGTGCAGACGCTGCCTCACGCTGTCGGTCACCGACCCGTCCGCCGGCCACACCCCGAACATGTTCTGCCACAGGAACAGTCCGGTGACCGGGTCCGGGGGAGGGGCGCTGGTCTGCCAGCCCTGGACGAACTCCGACCACAGCGACGGAACCTGCGAGAGCACCCCGATGCGGGCGCGCACGTCCTCGCCGCGCTTGGTGTCGTGGGTGGTCAGGGTCGTCATCGCGGCCGGCCACATCGCTGCGCGCACCGCGGCCCGTTGGTGGAATTCGGCAGCGCTGACCCCGAACCGGTCGGGTTCTCCGCCGACCTCGTTGAGCGACACCAGTCGGGCGTCGCGGTAGAACAGGCAGTCCTCCATCGACTTGGCGGTAGCGGCGCCGCACAGTTGTTGCAGCCGCACCTCGACCTCGCGGTGGGGCAGTGCGGCGGCGAGCAGTTCGAGCGCATCGGCCAGTTCGGGCTGCTCGGTGGCGGTCTCGGCGAGGGCCACCGGGAGCACCGTGGACAGCGACGGGTAGTCGGACCGATAGACGCCGATGTGGCTGAGCAGCACGGAGATCGCTTCCGGGAGACGGTCGTGGTCCCGGCCGGTGGCAGCGACGACGGTACGGCGCAGTCGAGCGAGTTCACTGCCGAGCGTGACGGTGACTGCCTGCTTCTTGAGTTCCCGCGCCTCCGCGTGGGCGGCCGCATGGTCCACGCCCGCCGCCTCGACCAGCGCGGTCAGAGCTTTCTTGCCGGACGGGTCGACGAACAGGCCGCCGCACTCGCGCAACGCGTCGTAGCCGGTGGTCCCCGCCACGGGCAGGCTGTCGTCGAGGCCCTCGTCCACGGCGAGGATCTTCTCGATGACGATCCAGGCCTGCGGCCCGGCGAGCTCCCGCAACCACGTGAGATAGCCTGCGGGATCGGACAATCCGTCCGGATGGTCGATGCGGATGCCGTCCACCAGGCCTTCGGTCAGCCAGCGCCGGACCTCTTCGTGCGTGGCATCGAAGACCGCGCGGTCCTCCTGGCGCAGACCGGCCAGCGAGGTGATCGAGAAGAACCTCCGGTAGCCGCACACGTTGTTGCGCCAGCCGATCAGCTTGTAGTGCTGGCGGTCGTGCACCTGCGGGCCGGTCCCCGGCTGGGCATCCGGCTCGGTGCCCGGTGCGATCGGCCACGTCCGGTCGCCGAGTCGCAGCACCTCGCCGTCGACGGTCAGGTCCGCGACGTCGTCGTCGGAACCGAGCACCGGCAGCACGATCCGGCCATCGGGGTCGAGGGTCCAGTCCACGTCGAAGAACGACGCGTAGCGCGACTGGCGACCGTGGGTCAACAGGTCCCACCACCACGCGTTCTGCTCGGGGGACTCGACGCCGACGTGGTTGGGGACGATGTCGACCACGACACCGAGTCCGGCGGCGCGCGCCCGCCGCACCAGGCGGTCGAATCCCTCGGGTCCGCCGAGTTCGGCGGAGATGGTCGTGGGGTCGGTGACGTCGTAGCCGTGCGTGGAGCCCTCGCCGGCGGTCAGGATGGGAGACAGGTACAGGTGCGAGACGCCCAGTTCGGCCAGATAGTCGACCAGGTTCTCGGCATCGGCGAAGGTGAACGCCTCGCCGCTGGCCGGCCCGCGCATCTGCAGTCGGTAGGTGGACAGTACGGTCATGGTCAGGCCGTCTTACGCAGCACGAGGAGCGAGTGAGCCTCCAGCGAGATCGTCTGCCCGGCAACCACTTCCAGCGTGCTTACGCCCTGCGGTTCGGCGGTGTCGATGGCGCCGGTCCACTCCTTGGCGTAGTCGCCGTCGGGCACCACGAAATCCAGCGGTTCGTCGTGGGCGTTGAAGCACAACAGGAACGAGTCGTCGGTGACGCGTTCACCGCGTTCGTCGGGAGCCGGGATGGCCTCGCCGTTGAGGAAGACCGAGATGCATTCGAAGCCCGAACCCCAGTCCTGCTGCGTCATCTCCTGCCCGGACGGGTTCAGCCAGGCGATGTCGCGCACCTGATCGCCGGTGCGCAGCGGCTTGCCCTCGAAGAACCGCCTGCGCCGGAACACCGGATGGTCCTTGCGGAACTTGATTACCCTGCGGGTGAATTCGACCAGATCGGCGTTGGTGTCACACAGTGACCAGTCCATCCAGGACAGCTCGGAGTCCTGGCAGTAGACGTTGTTGTTGCCCTGCTGGGTGCGGCCCATCTCGTCGCCGTGCGCGATCATCGGCGTGCCCTGCGAGAGCATCAGCGTGGCCAGGATGTTGCGCATCTGCTTGCCGCGCAGCGTGCGGATCTCAGGGTCGTCGGTCGGCCCCTCCACACCGCAGTTCCACGACCGGTTGTGGCTCTCGCCGTCGCGGTTGTCCTCGCCGTTGGCCTCATTGTGCTTCTCGTTGTAGGACACGAGGTCGTTGAGGGTGAACCCGTCATGGCAGGTGACGAAGTTGATGCTGGCGGAGGGCCTGCGGCCCGTCGCCTCGTAAAGGTCCGACGACCCGGTCAGCCGGGACGCGAACTCGCCTAGGGTTGCGGGCTCTCCCCGCCAGTAATCACGCACAGTGTCGCGATACTTCCCATTCCATTCGGTCCACAAACCTGGGAAATTGCCGACCTGATAACCACCTTCACCGATGTCCCACGGCTCGGCGATCAACTTCACCTGGCTGATGACGGGATCCTGCTGGATGATGTCGAAGAACGCCGAGAGTCGGTCGACGTCGTAGAACTCGCGGGCCAGTGTCGAGGCCAGGTCGAATCGGAACCCGTCGACGTGCATGTCGATCACCCAGTACCGCAGCGAGTCCATGATCAGCTGCAGCGTGTGCGGATGGCGGGCGTTGAGGCTGTTGCCGGTTCCGGTGAAGTCCTTGTAGAGGCGGAGATCGCCGTCGAGCAGACGGTAGTAGGCGCCGTTGTCGATGCCGCGGAAGTTGATCGTCGGGCCCAGGTGGTTACCTTCGGCGGTGTGGTTGTAGACCACGTCGAGGATCACCTCGATCCCGGCTTCGTGGAACGCGCGCACCATGGTCTTGAACTCGGCGACCGCGCCGCCGGCGTTGCGGTTGGCGGCGTACTGGTTGTGCGGCGCGAAGAACCCGAAGGTGTTGTAGCCCCAGTAGTTTCGCAGCCCGAGGTCGAGCAGCCGGTGGTCGTGCATGAACTGGTG
Organism: Mycolicibacterium vaccae NBRC 14118 = CIP 105934; assembly: GCF_001552715.1. Taxonomy (GTDB): domain Bacteria; phylum Actinomycetota; class Actinomycetes; order Mycobacteriales; family Mycobacteriaceae; genus Mycobacterium; species Mycobacterium vaccae. Next base: position 16,065 of record NZ_BCRS01000071.1, read on the forward strand.
CACCGGCATCAGTTCGATCGCCGTGACGTTCAGCGACTTCAGGTGGTCGATGATCACCGGGTGGGCGAGACCGGCATACGTGCCGCGCAGTTCCTGCGGCACCCCGGGATGGGTCTGCGTCATGCCCTTGACGTGCGCCTCGTAGATCACCGTCTCGTGGTAGGGCGTGCGGGGCGGGCGGTCCGAACCCCACTGGAAGAACGGGTTGATGACCACGCTGGTCATCGTGTGACCCAGTGAGTCCACGCGCGGCGGCACCCCGCCGCCGGCCGGATCCTCGGCCTGCAGATCGTAGGAGTACAGCGCCTGGGAGAAGGCGAAGTCGCCGTGGAACGACTTGCCGTACGGGTCGAGCAACAGCTTGCTGGCATCGCACCGGTGCCCGGCGCCGGGATCCCACGGCCCGTGCACCCGGAACCCGTACCGCTGGCCGGGGGTCACCGTGGGCAGATAGCAGTGCCAGACGAAGCCGTCGACCTCCTCGAGTTCGATGCGCTGTTCCCGGCCGTCCTTGCCGATCAGACACAATTCGACACGTTCGGCGACCTCGGAGAACACCGAGAAGTTCGTTCCCGCACCGTCATAGGTGGCGCCGAGCGGATAGGAGTCACCGGGCCAGACCGCATGGACGGACGAGCCCTCGGTGGGGGGCATCAGCCGGACCACCAGCCGGTGGCCGCGCCGATCTGGCGGCCCAGCTCATCGGTCATGGTGCGCATGTACGTCGACGAGATGTGGTGCGCATCGTGGTACACCAACACGTTTCCCTCCACCGCCCGGCAGTAGTCGACACGACACACTGCGTCGGTCATGTCCAGCGGCTTCAGCAGCGGGAACCGCTTGACGTAATCCAGTGTCGGGTTGCGATCAGACAGTACTTCGGATCTCTCGATGCCGCAGGAGACGGCGTCGCCGCCGTCGGAGAGGCAGTCAGACGGGAAGAACGGTTCCCCGTCGCGCACCATCCACGGGGTGTCGCGCATGGCCAGCACCGGAATCCCGTTGTCCGACAGCTCCTGCCAGATACCGAGATAGCTCGAGGGCATCACGTCGCCCGGCTTGATGTTCCACGGACGGGTGGAGGTGGTGAAGACGTAGTCAGGGTGGTCGGCGATGATCTTGGGCAGCACCCGGTCGTTCCATTCCCGGCACTTGGGATAGGGATTGTTGTTCCCCATCACCAACGGCGTCTCCTCGGTGGTCAGCGGGCAGCCCATCTTCAGGTAGGTGACGACCTTGAAATTGTGCAGCCGGCCGAGCAGGTCCAGCGCGGTGATCCAGTGCTCGGCGTGCGAGCCGCCGGCCAGCGCGATGGTGCGGGCGGCCGCCCTGTCGCCGTAGGTGCAGTTGATGATGCCGACGTTGTCGAAGTCGCTGATGCAGCCGTCGACGGTGGACTGCGGGATGTCGTTCTTGGCTTCGAGCGCTGTCGGGCGCATCGGCAGCTGCGGCACCCTGGCGTTCTCGACCAGCGCCCGCGCGCCGGGGTAGTCGCGGGTGGACAGCACCGACAGTTCCTTGCCGTTGGCGCGCAGCACCGTGACGTGTTCGCGCCAGGTGAACGACGTCGCGGTCAGCGCCACCGCCAGCAGCGCGACGGCAGAGCCCAGCACGATCGTGGGCCGGCGCAGGCGCGACCACAGCGACACGGCTCGGACCGGGCCGGTGGCCGCAGCCGAGCTGCGCACCCGCAGCGGCTCCTCGACGTAGCGGGTGGTCAACCACGCGAGCACGCCCGATACCAGGAGCACCGACGCGCCTTCGATGAAGTTGACCCGCGAGCTGCCGGTGTAGGCCAGGTAGAAGATCAGCAGCGGCCAGTGCCACAGGTACAGCGAGTAGGCCATCGCGCCGAGCGCCACGAAGGGCCTCGATGCCAGCAGCCGGTTCGGTGCCGGGATCCGCCCCGCCGTATACGGATCGGCGTAGCGGTTGGCCGCGGTCAGGATGAACAGCAGTGTCGCGCCGACCGGGACCAGCGCCCACGGGCCGGGGAACTCGCGCACCCCGTCGATCAGCGCGCCGCAGGACAGGATTGCGCCGAGAGCGACGACGGCGAGCACGGTGCGCAGCCACATCGGACACCGCACATAAGGCACCACCGCGCCCACCAGCGCGCCGAGCAGCAGCTCCCACGCGCGGGCGAAGCTGTCGTAGTACGCCGTGGCCTGGTCGATGTTGTGCGCGTTGACGGCGTGGATGAACGACGCGACGGTCAGCGCGCTGAGCAGGATGACGAACGCCACGCGCGCGTGCCTGCCGAAGACGCGGCGGAACAACCACGCCGACAACATGATCAACGCCAGGAATGCGATGTAGAACTGGCCCTGCACAGACATCGACCAGATGTGCTGCAGCGGGCTGACGGTCTCGCCGGCGCGCAGGTAGTCCGACGCGGTGCGGGCCAGCTCCCAGTTCTGGTAGTAGCCGAGGCTGGCCAGGCTCTGGTCGGCGAAGGTCTCCCAGCGTGTCTGGGGCTGGATCAGCACCGTCAGCACGGCGGACACGGCCAGCACCACGACCAGCGCGGGCAGCAGTCGCCGGATCAGCCGGGTGACCTCCGGCACCGGCCGCAGTGCGACTCCCGGGGTCAGCGCGCCGCGCAGCAGGCGTCCGCCGAAGAAGAAGCCCGACAGCACGAGGAAGACGTCGACGCCGCCGGAGACCCGGCCGAACCACACGTGGAACACCGCGACAAGCGCGATGGCCACGCCGCGGAGACCGTCCAGATCGTGCCGGTAGAAGCCCGAATTGCGGGTGCCCATCCCCGCACCACGCGCCGGGCGCGCTGCCGAAGTAGGGCCCGGGGCTCTCGTCGATGCCGGCCGGGCGGGGGCGAGGGTCATCATGGTCGACGGCTAATCTACCGAAGGTGCCTGCGATGACGCCTATCGAGATCAGCGCCGTCGACGCCGCTCACATCTGGCATCCGTACAGCCCGATCGGTGCGGATGCGCTCGCGCCGGTGGTCGCCGTCGGCGCGCGCGGAGCATGGCTGACACTGGCCCATCAGGGCCGCGAGGTCGAGGTGCTGGACGCGATGGCGTCCTGGTGGACCGCGGTGCACGGGCACGGCCACCCGGTGCTCGACGCGGCGATCACCCGTCAGCTCGCGACGATGAACCACGTCATGTTCGGCGGGCTCACCCACGAACCCGCGGCGCGGCTGGCGCAACTGCTCGTCGAGGTCACCCCCGACGCACTGCAGACGGTGTTCTTCAGCGACTCGGGGTCGGTGTCGGTGGAGGTGGCGGTCAAGATGGCGCTGCAGTACTGGCGCAGCTCCGGCCACACCGCCAAGAGCCGGTTGATGACGTGGCGCGGCGGCTATCACGGCGACACGTTCACACCGATGAGCGTGTGCGACCCACAGGGCGGCATGCACGAGCTGTGGACCGGGAAGAACTCGCTGCTCGCCGACCAGGTGTTCGCCCCGCCGGTGCCCGCCACCTACGACCCCGACTACGTCGACGCGTTCGAAACGCAACTGGCCGCCCACGCCCACGAGCTGGCGGCGGTGATCGTCGAGCCCGTCGTGCAGGGCGCAGGCGGGATGCGTTTCCACGATCCGCGGTACCTGGGCGACCTGCGGCGCATGTGCGACGAGCACGGGGTGCTGCTGATCTTCGACGAGATCGCCACCGGGTTTGGCAGGACCGGGGCGATGTTCGCCGCCGACCACGCCGGGGTGTGCCCCGACATCATGTGCGTCGGCAAGGCTCTGACCGGCGGGTATCTGACGCTGGCCGCCACGCTGTGCACGCGCGCGGTCGCCGAGACGATCAGCGACCACCCGCCGGGGGCGTTGATGCACGGCCCGACGTTCATGGCGAACGCGCTGGCCTGCGCGGTGAGTGTGGCCTCGGTCGAGTTGCTGCTCGCCACGGACTGGCAGACGCGGGTGCAGAGCATCGCGGAAGGACTCCGCGAAGGTCTGGCGCCGGCCGCGGAATTGCCGCACGTCATCGACGTCCGGGTGCTCGGCGCGATCGGGGTGATCGAGCTGGACCGGCCCGTCGACCTCGCTGTGGCGACACCGGTCGCGATCGAGCACGGGGTCTGGCTGCGCCCGTTCCGGAACCTGATCTATGTGATGCCGCCCTACATCTGCACCGCCGCGGACATCGCCCAGATTGCCTCGGCGATGATCGCGGTCACGCGTGCATTAACCTGAACGGTGTTCAATGGTCGGCTCGCCGACGTGTTCAATGGTCGGCTCGCCGACGTGTTCAATGGTCGACTCGCCGACGTCTTCACCAGTCGGCCAGCCTGATCGAATCCTTCCAGGAGGAGCGCCGTGACCCGCGTGGATCTTTCGCCGTTGGCCTGGCTCGACGCAGTTGAAGCCCAGCGGCGCGCCGCCGGGTTGCGCCGGTCGCTGCGCACCCGCCCGCCGGTGGGCGCCGAGCTGGACCTGGCCTCCAACGACTACCTCGGGCTCTCCCAGCATCCGCGGGTGATCGACGGCGGTGTCGCGGCGCTGCGCACCTGGGGTGCCGGATCCACCGGATCGCGCCTGGTCACCGGCAACACCGAGCTGCACGAGACCTTCGAGTCCGCGCTGGCGGCGTTCGTCGGTGCCGAGTCCGCGCTCGTGTTCTCCGCGGGTTACACCGCCAACCTCGGCGCCGTCGTCGCGCTGTCGGGCCCGGGCTCCCTGCTGGTCTCCGATGCGCTGACCCACGCGTCGCTGGTCGACGCCTGCCGGTTGTCGCGGGCGCGTGTGGCGGTCACCCCGCACAACGACGCCGCCGCGGTCGAGCACGCGCTGGCCACCCGGTCGGAGGACCGCGCCGTCGTGGTCACCGATTCGGTGTTCTCGGCCGACGGGGACCTCGCGCCGCTGCGCGAACTGCACGCCGCGTGCCGCAGGCACGGCGCCCTGCTGATCGTCGACGAGGCACACGGTCTGGGCGTGCGGGGGACCGGTGGCCGCGGACTGCTCGAGGAGGTCGGGTTGGCCGGCGCCCCCGACGTCGTGATGACCACCACGCTGTCCAAGGCGCTGGGCAGCCAGGGCGGGGTGGTGCTGGGCCCGGCCGCGGTACGCGACCACCTGATCGACGCAGCCCGTCCCTTCATCTTTGACACCGGTCTGGCGCCCGCCGCGGTCGGCGCCGCTCACGCCGCGCTGGAGGTGTTGATCGAGGAACCCTGGCGGGCAGAGCGTGTGCTTGACCACGCCGCGACGCTGGCCTCGATCTGCGCGGTGCCCGACGTGCCGACGTCGGCCGTGGTGTCGGTGATCCTTGGCGAGCCCGAGGTTGCGTTCGCCGCCGCCGTCGCCTGCCTCGACCGCGGAGTCCGGGTCGGCTGCTTCCGCCCGCCCACCGTGCCCGCGGGCACGTCCCGGCTGCGGCTGACCGCACGGGCGTCGCTGACCGAGGACGAGATGACGCTCGCCCGAGAGGTCCTGACCGACGTGCTGGCGCAGGCATGAGTGTCCTGGTGGTCACCGGGACCGGCACCGGGATCGGCAAGACCGTCGCGACTGCGGCGCTGGCCTGCCATGCACGGCTGGCCGGGATCGACGTCGCGGTGTGTAAACCCGTGCAGACCGGTACCCGCGACGGCGACGACGACCTTGCCGAGGTGGCCCGGTTGGCCGGGATCACCGATCTGCATTCGCTGGCGAGGTTCCCCGAGCCGCTCGCGCCCCTTGCGGCCGCACAGCGGGCCGGCGGCGTGCTGCCCGAGCGCTCCGAGATTCTCGACCTCGTCGCGGCGGCGTCTCGCCCCGGCCGGCTCACCCTGGTCGAGGGCGCGGGCGGGCTGCTGGTCGAGATCGGTGCCGGTGGAACGACGCTGCGCGACGTCGCCGCCGACCTCCGGGCGCCGGTGCTGACGGTCGTCGCGCCGGGCCTGGGCACGTTGAACCACACCGTGCTGACGTTGGAGGCGTTGGCGCACCGGGGGATCGCCAGTGCCGGTCTGGTTATCGGCGCATGGCCGGCCCGACCCGGGGTCGCCGAGATCGACAACCGGGACGCGTTGGCGCGCCTCGGCCCGGTTCGCGCCGCGCTGCCGGCAGGGGCCGGGTCGCTCGGCGCCGTCGACTTCGAGCGCCTCAGCTCCGACGCATTCGACCGGAGCTGGGTGTCGGGTCTGGCCGGCTGATGGTGCACTCTGTCGAGCTGCTGTTCGACGCCGGGACCGAGGCCGCGGTACGCGAGATGTGGGAGGAGTTGTCCCAGGCCGGGATTCGCAGCATGGCCGGGCACCGGTCGCCGACCAACCGGCCGCACGTGACACTGACCGTCGCCGAGGACATGGACGGCGCCGTCGACCGCGCGCTGGCCGACGTGCTCGCCCGGTTGCCGCTGCACGGCGTCCTCGGCGCACCGATGCTGTTCGGTGCCGGCCGCGCCGTCACCCTGGTGCGGCTGCTGGTGCCGAGCGTCGAACTGCTCTCGTTGCAGGCCGACGTGTATCGGACCTGTCTGCCGCACATGCCGAAAGGTGCGCTGCCGCACGCGGATCCGGGCCGGTGGACGCCACACGTCACGCTGGCGCGCAGGGTCCCGGTCGATCAGCTGCCGGCGGTGTTCGCGCTGCGTCCGCTGACTCGTGACATTCCCGTCGCGGCGGTGGGGTTACGGCACTGGGACGGCGACGAACGCGTCGAACATGCGATCACCCGGGCGGGGTAGTCCGCGCCGCCCCGGCGGCGGTGTGCGCGGCGATGCCGTCGACGAGCAGCCGCAGCCCGAACGTGAACCGGGCACTGGGATCCTCGGTCCACACCGTCTGCACCACGTCGGCGCCTGCGGCGTCCCACTGCAGGCGCGACTGCTCGTCGACGGTGAAGCCGAGCACGTAGTACAGCACGGTGCGGGCGGCCAGTTCGGCCTCTGCGGAACCGACGCCGGCATCGGCGACCGCGTCGCTGAGCCTACCGAGCAGACGCATCATGGCCTCGGACTGGCCGGCCGCGAAGCTGGCCGACACCAGCTCGGCGCCGTCGGTGTGCGAGAGCAACGCATTGCGCAAGTGCGTACAGGTGGCGTCGATCCGGGCACGCCAGTCGCCGTCGACGTCCGCGACCGGCTCCAGAATGCGGTCGGCCACCGCGCCGAGCAGCTGCTGCTTGTTCTCGAAATGCCAGTACAGCGCGCCGGCGGACACGTTGAGCTCGCGGCCCAGCCGCCGCATCGACAGGTCGGCGATGCCGTAGTCGTCCAGCAGCCGCGTCGCCACGTCGACCACGTCCCGTTTGTGAAGCTGCACACCCTTACCCTAACCTGAACGGTGTTCAATTTACCGGCTCGCCGGTGATTACCAGTCACCGGCGCCGGTGATTACCAGTCAAGAGGAGACGATCTGGTGAGCGACATTCTGGCAGTGGCACGTGAACAGGTACTCGGGCGGGGCGAAGGTCTCGACCAGGCCCAGACCCTGCAGGTGCTACAGCTGCCGGATGACCGCCTCGACGACCTGCTGGCACTGGCCCACGAGGTGCGGATGGCCTGGTGCGGTCCCGACGTCGAGGTCGAGGGCATCATCAGCCTCAAGACCGGCGGTTGCCCGGAGGACTGCCACTTCTGTTCGCAGTCAGGGCTTTTCGCGTCCCCGGTGCGCAGCGCCTGGCTGGACATCCCGAGCCTGGTGGAGGCGGCCAAGCAGACCGCCAAGACCGGCGCCACCGAGTTCTGCATCGTCGCCGCCGTCCGCGGACCCGACGAGCGGTTGCTCGCGCAGGTCGCCGCCGGAATCGAGGCGATCCGCAACGAGGTCGACATCCAGATCGCGTGCTCGCTGGGCATGCTCACCCAGGAGCAGGTCGAGCGGCTCTCGGAGATGGGCGTGCACCGCTACAACCACAATCTGGAGACCGCGCGGTCGTTCTTCACCAACGTGGTCACCACGCACTCGTGGGAGGAGCGCTGGGGCACCCTGCAGATGGTCCGCGAGGCCGGCATGGAGGTGTGCTGCGGCGGCATTCTCGGCATGGGGGAGACGCTGGAGCAGCGCGCCGAGTTCGCCGCGAACCTCGCCGAGCTGGACCCGCACGAGGTGCCGCTGAACTTTCTCAACCCGCGTCCGGGCACCCCGTTCGGGGATCTCGAGGTGCTTCCGGCTTCCGAGGCGCTCAAGGCCGTCGCCGCGTTCCGGCTCGCGCTGCCGCGCACCATGCTGCGGTTCGCCGGCGGCCGGGAGATCACCCTCGGCGATCTCGGGGCCAAAAAGGGCATCCTCGGCGGCATCAACGCCGTCATCGTCGGCAACTACCTGACCACCCTGGGCCGCCCGGCCGAGGCTGACCTGCAGTTACTCGACGATCTGCAGATGCCGATCAAGGCGCTCAACGCGACCCTGTAGAACCGATCAGGTGATGGTCACCGACAGCACAGAGCTGCCAGCACCGGTCGGTGCGGGCGTCTACAACGTCTATACCGGCGCGCAGGCGGGCAGCGCCGTGCCCACCGCGGCCCAACTCGGTCTGGAACCCCCGCGGTTCTGCGCCGCCTGCGGCCGCCGGATGATCGTGCAGGTCCGCCCCGACGGCTGGTGGGCGAAATGCTCCCGGCACGGGCTGGTGGACTCCACCGACCTGGACCTGTACCGATGAGCGGCCATACTGCCGCCATGGCGGCCACCTCGGACGCCGCGGACACCGCCGCGCCCACGGTCTCCCGGACCAGGGCGCTGGCGACCGTCGTGGCCGGCCTCGCGGCGGCGGGGGTGCTGATCGGCGCGTTGTGGGCGTGGTTGGCACCGCCGATTCACGGGGTGATCGCGCTGACGCGCGGCGGCGACCGCATCAAGGCCTATCTGGGCGCCGAGGCCGACCACTGGTTCACCTCGGCCGCCCTGATGATCGGCATGCTGTCGGTGCTCGCCGTGGTGGGCGCGGTGCTGGTGTGGCAGTGGCGGGCGTACCGCGGACCGGGCATGGTCGGCGCGCTGACGCTCGGTTCGGTGGCGGCTGCCGCGACCGCGTCCGGCGTCGGCGTGCTGGTCGCGCACCTGCGCTACGGGGGCATCGACATCGCCGGGGCGCCGGTGTCCGAACAGCAGCGGGTGCACTACATCGTCGAGGCGCCCTCGGTGTTCTTCGGCCACTCGCCGCTGCAGATCGCGTTGTCGCTGCTCTATCCGGCAGCGGTCGCCGCGCTGGTGTACCTGCTGGCGGCCGTGGCGACCCCTCGCGACGACCTCGGCGCCTGGCCGCCGGTGGAATACCCCGACGTGCCTACTGGTCGAACCGTGACAGGGGCTGGCGTTCCACCCGTCGTCCCAACATCACCTTCGCCGTGATCTTGCCCAGGGTGAGCATGCCCCGGTAGGTGGACGGGTTCAGCAGCGTCGGCCACTTGGTGCGGCTGATGTGGGTGCGCAGCGGCCGCCCGGCGAACCGGTCGCGCAGCCAGCGCAGCGTCATCGGCGCCGACATCGGGTGCAGCAGAAGGTGTTCGCTGAACATGTCGCGGTGATAGGTGACGCTGGCGCCGCCGTTGGTGTAGGTCTCGGTGAGCTCGTCGATGTCGTCGACGGAGATGATCCGGTCGTGCACGGCCTGGACGATGAGCACCGGCACCTGCGGCGCGGCGGTGCCGAGCTTGATGCTGTCGAAGACGTGCTGCACCTCGGGGGTCTGCAGGATCTCCTCCAGCGGGCGGTCGACCATGTCGGCCATGTCCCGGCCGACGAGACGGAGCATCGCGTGCGCGGTGGTCATCTTCTCGATGCGGGCGAGCATCGCCTTGCCGTCCTCGGTCGCGTGCGCCTGGATGATGCGGTGGAGGTCGGGATAGATGTGGGTGAGCGCGGCGACCACCATGGCCGGCAGCCCCGAGTAGATGCTGCCGTTGAGGCGACGGAACGCGTGGCCGAGATCGCCGACCGGCGAACCCAGGACCGCGCCGACGACGTTGAGGTCGGGGGCGTAGGTGTGCTGCACCTCAGCGGCCCACGCCGAGGCCAGGCCGCCGCCGGAGTACCCCCACAGGCCGACCGGGGCGTCCTGGGCGAGTCCCAGCGCCTCGTGGCTGAGCGCGGCGCGCACGCCGTCGAGGACGTGGTAGCCGGGTTCGAAGGGCGCACCCCACATGCCGGCGGTGCCCTCGTGGTCGGGCACCGACACCGCCCAGCCCTCGGCCAGCGCCGCGGCGATCAGTAGGAACTCGAACTGAGCGACGGCGCCGACGGCTTTGGCGCCGCGTCGCAACGCGTAGGACGGGAAGCACCGCCCGGCCACCGCGTCGATCGCGCACTGGTAGGACACGATGGGTACGGGCCTGCCCGGGGCGCGCTCGGCCGGCACCACCACGGTGGTCGCCGCGGCCTGAGCCTCGCCATGCAGGTCGGTGCTGCGGTAGAGCAGTTGTGTGGCGTGGAATTGCTGCGGAATCACCCCGAGGAAGGCCAGCTCCACATCGCGCGAACGCAGCACGGTGCCGGGGCGGGCGTGCTCGAACCCCGCGGGCGGCTGGTAGAACGGATCTTCGGCCGGCACGACTGGCCGTGACTTGGGCTGGAGTGGTTCGTGGGGCGGCTGACCGATCCATTCGGCGCCGGTCGACCGCGCCACGTTGCCCAAGTCCATCTAGGCATTGTTACTTAAGAATGCTTTAAGAAGCTAGCCGACTCACCCGGGGGGACGCAGCGCGGCGAACTCGTCGGTGACGCGGTAGTGCGAGTCGGTGAACCGGTAGAGCGCGGCCGGACGTCCGCCGCTGCGGCCCGAACGCGCCACGGTTCCGGTGCGGGTGATCACCTGGCGGCGCTCCAGCACCCGCTGCAGGTTGGTCGCGTCGACGGGGTGCCCGAGTGCGGCGCTGTAGATGTCGCGCAACGTCGACAGCGCGAATTCCGCAGGCGCCAAGCCGAATCCGATGTTCGTGTAGGACAGTTTGGCGACCAGGCGGTTGTGGGCGTGCTCGACCATCGGGCCGTGGTCGAAGGCCATCGTGGGCAGGGCGCTGACCGGGTGCCAGCGGGTGTCCGGGGGCAGTTCCGGCGTCGCGGGGGAGGGCACCAGGCCCAGGAACGTCGACGCGATGGTGCGTGAACCGGGGACGCGGTGTGGGTCGGAGAACACGGCCAGCTGCTCGAGGTGAGCCAGCTCGCGCAGGTCCACCTTCTCGGCGAGTTGGCGGCGGACGGAGCTGGTCATGTCCTCATCGGGTCCCAGCCGGCCACCGGGCAGCGCCCACCGACCCTTCTCGGGATCGAGTGCCCGCTGCCAGAGCAGCACGTGAAGTGCGGGTTTACCGGTGGGCACCGGTGGCGCACCCTGGCGCACCTGGAACACCACAGCCAACACTTCGTGCTCGGTGTTAGTATGTGCCATGTTTTCGATTGTAAGTCGAAAACCTCGATAACGTGAAGGAGTCAGCGATGACGGTGCTCGCTGGGATGTTCGACGCAGAACTGACGGCCCGGATCGTGGACGGCCCGGACGGCTTCTCGGGAGTCGACGGGGACGACGCGTGGGCGGCCGAGGTCCGCCGCCTGCTCGACCTGCGGGGCGCGACGCTGCTCGCGCACAACTATCAGCTGCCGGCCATCCAGGACGTCGCCGACCATGTCGGGGATTCGTTGGCGCTGTCGCGGATCGCCGCCGAGGTCCCCGAGGACACCATCGTGTTCGCCGGTGTGCACTTCATGGCCGAGACGGCCAAGATCCTGTCGCCGCAGAAGACGGTGCTGATCCCCGATCAGCGGGCCGGCTGCTCGCTGGCCGACTCGATCACCGCCGACGAACTGCGCGCCTGGAAGGCCGAGCATCCCGGGGCCGTGGTGGTCTCCTACGTCAACACCACCGCCGCGGTGAAGGCCGAGACCGACATCTGCTGCACCTCGTCGAACGCCGTCGAGGTGGTCGCCTCGATTCCCGAGGACCGCGAGGTGCTGTTCTGCCCCGACCAGTTCCTCGGGGCGCACGTCCGGCGGATCACCGGCCGCACGAATCTGCACGTGTGGGCCGGCGAATGCCATGTGCACGCCGGCATCAACGGCGAGGAACTCGCCGACCAGGCCCGAGCTCATCCCGACGCGGAACTGTACGTCCACCCCGAATGCGGTTGCGCCACTTCGGCGCTGTACCTCGCCGGCGAGGGCGCGTTCCCCGAGGACCGGGTCAAGATCCTGTCCACCGGCGGCATGCTCGACGCCGCGCGCCACACCGGCGCGCGACAGGTACTGGTGGCCACCGAGGTCGGGATGCTGCACCAGTTGCGCCGCGCCGCACCGGAAGTCGACTTCCGGGCGGTCAACGACCGGGCGTCGTGCCGGTACATGAAGATGATCACCCCGGCTGCCATGCTGCGCTGCCTGGTCGAGGGCGCCGACGAGGTCCACGTGGACCCCGAGGTGGCGGCGGCCGGCCGGCTGAGTGTGCAGCGGATGATCGAAATCGGGCAGCCCGGCGGCGGGGAATGACACCGGCATGCGGCGGAGCCGGGATGTGGCGCCGCCGCGCCGACGTGGTCGTCGTCGGTACCGGGGTCGCCGGACTCGCCGCGGCGTTGGCGGCACACCGCCGTGGCCGCAAGGTGGTGCTGCTGAGCAAGTCCGGTGAGACCGCGACGGGCTACGCCCAGGGCGGCATCGCGGTGGCCTTGCCGGACACCGACGATTCGGTCGACGCCCACGTCGCCGACACGCTGGCCGCAGGTGCCGGGCTGTGCGACCCGGACGCGGTGCGCTCGATCGTGGCCGACGGCTACCGCGCCGTCTCCGAACTGGCGGGTCTCGGAGCCTGTTTCGACGAATCCGCGCCGGGACGGTGGGCGCTGACCCGGGAAGGCGGGCACACCAGGCGCCGCATCGTCCACTCCGGCGGGGATGCCACCGGCGCGGAGGTGCAGCGCGCGCTCGACCGTGCCGCGGCGGTCCTCGACATCCGGCGGGGCCACGTCGCACTGGATCTGCTGTACGACCGCGGCGCGGTGGCCGGGGTGTCGGTCCTGAGCGCGGATGGACCCGGTGCGGTCTACGCGCCGTCGGTGATCCTCGCGACCGGCGGTCTCGGTCACCTGTACTCGGCCACCACCAACCCGGTCGGCTCGACCGGCGACGGCGTCGCCCTGGCGATGTGGGCCGGGCTGCCGGTCGCCGACCTCGAGTTCATCCAGTTCCATCCGACGATGCTGCACACCGGCCGTGGTGTCGGTCGCCGTCCGCTGATCACCGAGGCCCTGCGTGGCGAGGGAGCGAGAATTGTTGATGCACAAGGAGCTTCCGTGACATCCGGAGTGCACCCGATGGGGGATCTGGCGCCGCGTGACGTGGTGGCCGCAGCGATCGAGGCGCGGTTGTCCGCGACCGGGGATGAGTGTGTCTACCTCGACGCACGGGCGGTCCGCGATTTCGCGGCCCGCTTCCCGACCGTCAACGCGGCCTGCCTACGGGCGGGCATCGATCCCACCCGGACGCCGATCCCGGTGGTTCCCGGCGCGCACTACAGCTGCGGTGGTGTGGTGACCGACGCACACGGGCGCACCGACGTCGTCGGCCTCTTCGCGGCAGGAGAGGTGGCCCGAACCGGAATGCACGGCGCCAACCGCCTGGCCTCCAACAGTCTTCTCGAAGGCCTCGTGGTCGGCGGTCGTGCGGGGGAGGCGGCC
>NZ_BCRS01000072.1 GCF_001552715.1 Mycolicibacterium vaccae NBRC 14118 = CIP 105934
TGACCGGCGTCGCCGGCCCGGAACCGCACGGCGGTCACCCGGTCGGGACGGTGTTCCTGGGGGTGGCCGGGCCGTTCGGCGCCGAGGTGACGCGGCTGCAACTCGGCGGCGGCCGGTGGGACATCCGGCTGGGCGCGGTCCGTGCCGCGGCGCGCCGGCTGCGCCTGCTGGTCGAACAGCAGTGACACCGGGTCGCGGGATCGGGAACCTTCCCGGCGCCATCGGGCGTTGGACGTGAAGAGCCAACCCACGTCAATCAGAAGGGGGCGCGCGATGACGACATTGTTGCGCGAGGTCATCGGCGACGTGCTACGTCGCGCCCGGGTCGAGCAGGGCCGCACCCTGCGTGAGGTCTCGGACTCGGCGCGGGTCAGCCTCGGCTATCTGTCCGAGGTCGAACGCGGCCGCAAGGAGGCCTCCAGCGAGTTGCTTAGTGCGATCTGCGGCGCGCTGGACGTGCCGCTGTCGTGGGTGCTCACCGAAGCCGGTGACGAGCTCGCCCTGCGGGAGTCCCGCGCCGCGGCGGATGCCGCCCGCGCCGCGAGCACCGCCGGTATCGACGCCAGCACGAAGGTGGTCATTCCGCAGGTGGTGTCGATGGCGGTGGCCTGACCGGTTCCCCCGGCAGGGGTGTGGCGATCTGCGCCGAACCGATAAGTTGGGGTGCAGGTACTTCCCGATACAGGCGACACCATCGACAGACACGAAGGCGGAACGAACACATGGCCAATCCGTTCACCAAGGCGTGGAAATACCTCATGGCGCTGTTCAGCTCGAAGGTCGACGAGTATGCCGACCCGAAGGTGCAGATCCAGCAGGCCATCGAGGACGCCCAGCGCCAGCACCAGGCGCTGACGCAGCAGGCGGCACAGGTGATCGGTAACCAGCGCCAGCTGGAGATGCGACTCAACCGCCAGCTCGCCGACATCGAGAAGCTGCAGGTCAACGTCCGCCAGGCGCTGACGCTGGCCGACCAGGCCGTCGCCGCAGGCGACAACACCAAGGCCACCGACTACACCAACGCCGCCGAGGCGTTCGCCGCCCAGCTGGTGACCGCCGAGCAGAGCGTCGAGGATCTCAAGGGTTTGCACGACCAGGCGCTGCAGGCCGCAGGACAGGCCAAGAAGGCCGTCGAGCAGAACGCCATGGTGTTGCAGCAGAAGATCGCCGAGCGCACCAAGCTGCTGTCGCAGCTGGAGCAGGCCAAGATGCAGGAGCAGGTCAGTGCGTCGCTGCGGTCGATGAGCGAGCTCTCCGCGCCGGGCTCCACCCCCAGCCTCGACGAGGTGCGCGACAAGATCGAGCGCCGCTATGCCAACGCGATGGGCGCGACCGAGCTGGCCCAGAACTCGGTGCAGGGCCGGATGATGGAGGTCCAGCAGGCCAGCGTGCAGATGGCCGGGCATTCCCGCCTTGAGCAGATCCGGGCGTCCATGCGCGGTGAGCAGCTGCCCGCCGGCGGGACCACCCCGGCCGCCCAGCAGACCCCGGACACCCCGGCCGCCAACCCGACACCGGAAAACCCGCTGTCCCAATAACATCCGTGGAGTATGACGTGAGTACCCGGACCAACCGACCCGAAGCCTGGCGTTCGCTGACCCAGCGCGGCATCGACACGGCCGCGGAATGGTCGGATCTGGTGGCCGAGAAGCTCAACGCCGCGGCCGACCCGCGCGCCAAGCTGCTGCGCAAGCGGCGCTGGGCGCTGCGGCTCGGGGTGTTCTTCACGGTGTCGGCGCTGTTCTGGCTCGCGGTCACCGCACTGGTGGCGTCCTGGAGCACCCCGGTGTGGGCGCTCTTCATCCCGTCGCCGATCGCCGTCGGCGCGGCGTTCCTGGCCACGCTGGCGTTCCTGCGCTACCGCTGGCTGCGTGGTGAACCGCTGCCGCCGCAGCGCGCCTCCCGCCGCCTGCCGGCCTGGGGTTCGGCGGCCCGCGCGCCGATGGCCTCGCTGGCGGCCTCGGAACGGGGACTGTTCTCGCTGCTCGGGGTGATGGAGCGCGGCCAGATGCTGCCCGCGGCCGAACTTCTGGAGTTGCGTGTGGCCGCCGAACAGACCGCGGCCACGATGGCCGCCACCGCCGCCGAGGTGGTGTCGATGGAGAAAGCGGCCAAGGCCGCACCGCACTCACGCGACTACCTGAGCCCGACGATCGCCGCGTTCACCACCCAGCTCGACCGTGGCGCCCGCCAGTACAACGAGATGGTCTCCGCGGCAGCGCAATTGGTGTCAGCGGCGAATTCGGGTCAGATGTCGAGCTCGCCGATGGTGCAGCGCAGGCACCGCGATCAGCTCGGGATGGCCACCGACCGGCTCAACGCCTGGGCGCAGGCGTTCGACGAGCTGGGCCGGCTGCGGCAGGCCTGACCGGGACCGGAGCCCGCAGAACGTCGTCCCTCAGAACGTCGTCCCTCAGAACGTCGGGCGCAACGACGGCACCGCCAGGCCGGCGACGGCCCGCAACGGCGCCTTGACCATCGCGTCGAAGAAGTCGAAGTAGTCACGCCACAGCGTGATCTGGCCGGCGTCGTTGATCTCGAACGTGCCGCACACCCAGAACTGAAGGCGCAGCGGGCCGAAGATCAGCGCATCGGTGCGTTCGGTGAGGACCGTGCTGCCGGTGCCGGTCTGGCCTTCGCGCGAGCGCTCATCGGTGCCGCTCCGCTCTTCGCGCGAGCGCTCATCGGCGGCGATCCGGTGGAACTTCACCAGGAACCCGAACTTGCCCTCACCCCGGCGCAGCAACTTCATGATCCGGCTGCGCCCGCGGAGGGTCGGCAGGCCCACGTTCTGCCACACCAGGTCCGGCGCGGCCAGCGATTCGATGGTGTCGAAGTCCTGCTCGGCCATCGCGAACAGGAACTTCTGCACGATGGCGGTGTGGTCGGTGGCGATCGGCAGTGGCGGATCAGGAGCGTCGTCGGTCATATCGCCCGAGCCTAACCGCGGGTGGTGTGGCAGGGTAGCCCGCATGCGCGTTGCCGTGGTCGCGGGACCCGATCCGGGCCACGCCTTTCCCGCGATCGCGCTGTGCCAGAGGTTCGCGGCCGCCGGCGACCAGCCGACGCTGCTGACCGGCACGAGATGGCTCGACACCGCACGCCGCGAAGGCCTCGACGCGGTCGAACTGCTCGGCCTGGATCCGACCGCCGAGGACGACGACGCCGACGCCGGCGCCAAGATCCACCACCGGGCCGCGCGGATGGCCGTGCTGAACCGCGACGTGATCGCCGGGCTGGCGCCCGATCTGGTGGTCTCGGACTCGATCACCGCGTGCGGCGGGCTGGCCGCCGACCTGCTGGGCCTGCCGTGGGTGGAGCTGAACACCCATCCGCTGTACCGCCCGTCGAAGGGGTTGCCCCCGATCGGCAGCGGGCTGGCGCCGGGCACCGGGCTGCGCGGCAGACTGCGTGACACCGTGCTGCGGGCACTGAGCGCGAAGTCCTGGCGGGACGGGCTGCGGCAGCGGGCCGAGGCGCGGGCCGGGATCGGGCTGCCCGCCGAGGACCCCGGTCCGGTGCGCCGGCTGATCGCGACGCTGCCCGCGTTGGAGGTGCCCCGCCCCGACTGGCCCGCGGAGGCCGTCGTCGTCGGTCCGCTGCACTACGAGCCGACGACGCAGGTGCTGACACTGCCCGCCGGTGACGGCCCGGTCGTCGTGGTGGCCCCGTCGACCGCGACCACCGGCGCCGACGGCATGGCCGAGGTGGCGCTGAGTGCGCTGGTGCCCGGCGACGCACTGCCTGCCGGAGCACGGGTGGTGGTGTCCCGCCTCGACGGACCTGAGGCCGAGGTGCCGCCATGGGCGGTGGTCGGACTGGGCCGTCAGGACGCGCTGCTCGCCCAGGCGGATCTGCTGATCTGCGGCGGCGGGCACGGGACGGTGGCCAAGTCGCTGCTGGCCGGCGTGCCCATGGTCGTCGTCCCCGGCGGGGGAGACCAGTGGGAGATCGCCAATCGTGTTGTCCGGCAAGGCAGCGCGCAGCTCGTCCGACCGCTGACCGGGGCGACGCTGGCCGCCGCGGTGCGGGAAGTCCTCGGGTCGCCGGGCTACCGGGAGGCGGCCAGGCGGGCCGGGGCCGGCGTGGCCGGTGTGGCCGATCCGGTACGGGTGTGCCACGCCGCGATCGGGGCCCCGGCGTAGTTTGTCGGTGTGCGGTTGACGGAATTCCAGGTGCTCGTCGAGGGCCAGTTCGGTGCGGTACGCGCGTCGTCGATGCTCGTGGACCACGTGCTGACCAGCGTCGGCCGCACCCCGGCGCAGGCCATCGAGGACGGCGTCGACCCCCGCGAGGTGTGGCGGGCTCTGTGCGCGGACTTCGACGTCCCGCGCGACCTGTGGTGACCCGTCAGCGTTTCTGCTCGCCGCGTCCGGTGCCCGGGGTGTGGGACGGGCCCACTCCGCGGTCGTCGGGCTCGCGTTCCGAAGCCTGCGCCGCCGGTTCCTCCTGCGCGGGGGAGGCGGTGGCACCGCCGGGGGTGTCGCCCGGGGCCGGGGACTTGTAGTCCGGATCGGTCGTGGGTGCGGTCGCCCCTGCCGTTCTGGCGCCGTGCCGTTCGGTGTCCTGCCCCGAGTCGGCCGATTCCTTCCGTCCGGCGTAGGGCGGCACTTCGGGCTCGACGTCGCGCGGCGGGTCCGTCGTGAAGCCTGTCTCGAAATCGCTCTGGCCGGGTTCACCGTGGCTGGGCACCGACTCGGCGTCCTCGATCGCGCCGGACGGCCGGCCCGACGGTCCGCTCGATGGTTGATCTGACCCGGTGTCGCGGGATCCGCTCGCGTTCATGGGACTCACTCCTCACCGGCCGCCGTGTCCGCGGCCATGCCCGACGGGACGGATACCCCGGGGGTGCTCACCGAAACCGTCCCGCCGGACGTTTTCGCAGTTCATGATCGGTTTCTGGTCACGTTCACCAGTGCCAGCGTGGCCTGCGTCGCGGTCGTCAGCGCCGCGGTGTCCGCGTCGGTGAGCGGTCCGCACACCCAGTCCCAGTGGGCGGCGACGACGTCCCCGGCCTCGGGTGCCGTGGTCAGCGACGTCTCGCCGCGACACCACCGCACCCGCTCGGCGACGGGCTCTGCCAGCGTCAGGCGACCGTCGCGCAGGGTCAGCGGCCGAGATTCCAGGACCACATGCTCGCTGTCCACTGAATGAACTGTGCCCCAACGGATCCGGCAGTTCTGCAGGATGCCCAGCGCGGTGCCGGGGTCCCGTTCCAGGAAACGCACCCACGGATAGACCACCAGCACGTGGAAGCTGTGGTGCGCCAAGGCCGGCGCCGCGGCGGCGAGGTCGCCCAGCAGTCCGGTCACCTGACCGGCGAACGCCGAGCGGAGCCGCTCCAGCAGGGTCACCGCATCCACCGCGTTCAGTGACGGGCCGCCCACCCAGTAGCTGCGCACCACGTCGACGTCGAGCGGATCGGCGATCGCCGTCGCGTCGGCGATGGCTTCCAGGTACGGCCACGCGCCGTCGAACTCCCGCGCCACCGCCGTCATCTGGTCGCCGGCGCCCAGCAGCGCCCGCGTGTCCTGCGGCCCGCAGTACCCGAGTTCGTTGGGCGGGTAGGCGAACCGCGCGAACAGCGCGTGGCCGGCGCGGCTGCGACCGGTCGGGTATCCGGTTGCCGGAATCACGTCAGCAGATCCGGGGCAGCTGTTCGCCGATGGGCAGGTCGACCACCCGGGTGCCGCCCAGCGCCGTCCGGGTCACCACCATGCCGGGATGGTCGCGGACGCAGCTGCCGATCACCGCCGCCCGGGCGCCCAGCGGGTGCGCGCGCATCGCGGCGAGCACCCGGTCGGCGTCCCCGGCGGGCACGAACGCGACGAGTTTGCCCTCGTTGGCGACATAGAGCGGATCGAGGCCGAGCATGCTGCACGCATCGCGCACCTGCGACGGAATCGGAAGCGCGCGTTCGTCGATCGACACCCCGACCGTCGCGGCCCTGGCGATCTCGTTGAGGGTGGCGGCCAGCCCGCCCCGCGTCGGATCGCGCAGCGCGTGCAGGTCGGCGCCGGTGGCGATCATCGCGGCCACCAGGCCGTGCAGCGGAGCGGTGTCGCTGGCCACCGTGGTGCCGAACTCCAACCCTTCGCGGCAGCTCAGCACGGCCACGCCGTGCACGCCGAGGTCGCCGCTGACGATCACCGCATCGCCCGGTCGGGCGCGTTGCGGGCGGATGTCGGTGCGGTCGTCGACCAGCCCGATGCCCGCGGTGTTGATGTACACGCCGTCGCCGTGGCCGGAGTCGACGACCTTGGTGTCGCCGGTGACCAGTTTCACCCCGGCCGCCAGCGCCGCGGTCCCGACGGCCTGGGCGATCCGGGCCAGCGCGTCGAGTGGGGTGCCCTCTTCGAGGATGAACGCCGTCGACATCACCTTGGGGACGGCACCGGCCATCGCGAGGTCGTTGACGGTCCCGTTGACCGCGAGATCGCCGATGGTGCCGCCCGGGAACACCATCGGTTTGACGACGAACGAGTCGGTCGAGAACGCCAGCCGGGCGCCGCCGATGTCGACGACCGCCGAATCCCCGAGCCCGGCGTCGGCCGCCGGCCCGAACGCAGGCAGGAACAGCTGCTCGATGAGCTCACCGGACATCGCGCCGCCGCCGCCGTGCCCCATCACGATGTTGGGCGCGTCGCGCAGCGCGATCGGGCACACCCACGCCTGCAGGTCGACGGTCGCCTCCGGATCCGGGTCAGGCACGGGTCACCTCCAGCCGCCGGTACCGGTAATAGGCCGCGCAGGCGCCCTCCGACGAAACCATGGTGGCGCCCAACGGGTTCCGCGGTGTGCACCGGGTGCCGAACGCTTCGCACTCGTGCGGTTTGAGCAGGCCCTGCAACACCTCACCCGAGCGGCACACCGCGGACTCCTCGGTGTGGATATCGGTGACCGCGAACCGCTGCTCGGCGTCGAACTCGCGGTAGGCCTGCGACAGCCGCCAGCCGCTGCCCGGGATCACGCCGATGCCGCGCCAGGCCCGGTCGGTCACCTCGAACACGTCGAGCAGCATCGCCCTGGCGGCCGGGTTGCCGTCGTCCTGCACCGCACGCCGGTAGGCGTTCTCCAGTTCGTGGCGGCCGGATTCGAGCTGCACCACCGTGCGCCGGATGCCATCGAGGATGTCCAGCGGTTCGAATCCGGTCACCACGATCGGGATTCCGTATCTCCGGCACAGCGGCGGGTATTCGGCGGTGCCCATCACCGTGCACACATGCCCGGCGGCCAGGAACGCCTGCACCCGACACGACGGGGATTCCATGATCGCCGCGATCGCCGGCGGCACCAGCACGTGCGAGACGAGCAGCGAGAAGTTCTCGATGCCGAGCCGTCTGGCCTGGTACACGGTCATCGCATTGGCCGGCGCGGTGGTCTCGAAACCGATGCCGAAGAACACCACCTGCTTGTCGGGGTGGTCGCGGGCGACGGTCAGCGCGTCCAGCGGCGAGTAGACGACGCGGACGTCGCCGCCCTCGCTCTTGATGCGGAAGAGATCCTTCTCGCTGCCCGGCACCCGCAGCATGTCGCCGAACGAACAGAAGATCACCCCCGGGCGGGACGCGATCTCCAGTGCCTTGTCGATCACCTCCAGCGGGGTGACGCAGACCGGACAGCCCGGCCCGTGGATCATCTCGACGGTGTCGGGGAGCAGCTGGTCGATACCGTGGCGGATGATTGAATGTGTCTGGCCGCCACAGACTTCCATGATCGACCAGCGCCGGGTGGCGGCCGACTTGATCTGGTCGATCAGCCGCCTCGCCAGCTCCGGATTACTGAACTCGTCCAGGTACTTCACGAGGTCACCTCCGACCCGTTGCGTGCGGGGTCGGCGGCCCCGGCCTGCCGGGCGGCCGCCTCGAAGCCGTCGCCGAACTCCTCGGCGAGCACACCCAGGTGCTCGAACTCGGCGAGCGTGCGCGTCGCCGACTCCTCGTCGAGTCGCTGGATCGCGAACCCGACGTGCACCACCACGTAGTGGCCGACCTCGGCATCGGGGAGGTACTGCAGGCACACGTCCTTGCGGACGCCGCCGAAGTCGACGACCGACATCAGCGTGCCGTCCCGTTCCTCGATGCTGACGATCCTGCCCGGTATCGCAAGACACATCGGCCTGCTCCTTTCAGACGGCGTTGCCCACCAGTAGTTGTCCCAGCGCGATGCCGGCGTCGTTCGGCGGCACCCGGAGGTGGGTGATCACGTGGAATCCGTTGTCGCCCAGCAGTGTGCGGGTGGTACGCAGCAGCAGGGCGTTCTGGAACACACCGCCGGACAACGCGACGGCGTGTCCGGGGTTCGCGGCGGCGAGCCCGAGGATCAGCGCCGCGACGGCGCGGTGGAAACCGGCGCCGATCACGCCTGCGGTGACCCCGGCGCGCACGTCGGCGACCACCGCGCCGAGCACGGGCGCGGGGTCGATCAGCGCGGTGGGGCCCGTGCTGTCGACGGCGAACCGGTAACCCGTGCCGCCCGGATCGCTGTGGCGGGCCAGTCCTTCGAATTCGATCGCGGCCTGGGCCTCGTAGTCGACCACCTGACGGACACCGGCCAGCGCCGACACCGCGTCGAACAACCGGCCCATGCTGGACGTCGGCGCGCATCCCAGGCCGGTTTCGAGTTGGTGGCGCAGCACCTGCCGTTCGTCGGCCGGGCATGCCCGCACGGGCGCCAGATCGGGCGTCCACGGCAGCCCGGCGGCCCACAGATGCGCCAGCGCCATCCGGTACGGGCGCCACACGCTGACGTCACCGCCGGGCAGCGGGACGTAGCGCAGCCGGGCCAGGCGCTGGTAGCCCTTGTAGTCGGCCAGCAGGACCTCACCGCCCCAGATCGCCCCGTCCGGGCCGTAACCCGTTCCGTCGAAGGCGAATCCGAGTACCGGGACCGAGCCGTCCAGGCCGTGCTCGGCCATCACCGCGGCGATGTGCGCGTGATGGTGCTGCACGCGGCGCACCGGGCGGCCCGCGGCGTTGCGCTGCGCCCACGCCGTCGAGCGGTACCGCGGATGCGCGTCGGCGACGAGCACCTGCGGGTCGACCGCGGTGAGCCGGCCCAGGTGCTGCTGCGCGGAGTCGAAGGCCGACAGCGTGGCCAGGTCGTCCATGTCGCCGATGTGCTGGCTCAGCCAGGCATACCTGCCCTCGGCGACGGCCATGGTGTTCTTCAGGTCCGCGCCCACGGCCAGCGTCGGCGGCACCGCGACCGGCAGCGCGATCGGCAGTGGTGCGTAGCCGCGGGAGCGCCGGACGGGGGTGTCGGCGCGCATCACCGAGTCGTCACACGGTGTCAGGATGGCCCTGTCGTGCCACAGCCAGCCGTCGGCCAGGCCCGAAAGGCGTTCCAGGGCGGCGTCGTCGGTGAAGCAGATGGGTTCGCCGCCGAGGTTGCCCGACGTCATCACCAGGACCTGCGGCCCCGGCTCGTCACCGTCGAGCCCGAACAGCAGCGTGTGCAGCGGGGTGTAGGCCAACAGCACGCCGAGGTCGGGGTTGCGCGGCGCCACCGCGTCATCGACCACGGCGCGTGCTCGCCGCGGCATCAGCACGATCGGCCGGGCCGGACTTTCCAGCAGCGCCGCGGATGCATCGTCGACGTCGGCGACGGCGCGCGCACCGGCGAGGTCGGGCACCATCACCGCGAACGGCTTGTCGCCGCGGCGTTTCCGGGCGCGCAGCACGGTCACCGCTGCCGGGTCGGCCGCGTCGCACGCGAGGTGGTATCCGCCGACACCCTTGACCGCGAGCACCCCGCCGTCGCGCAGCAACCGCCGGGCGGCGCGCAACCCGGCCGCCGAGGGCGTCTCGTGCCCGTCGCTGCCGCGGTAGCGCAGCGTCGGCCCGCAGCCCGGGCAGCAGACCGGCTGGGCGTGGAACCGGCGGTTGCCGGGGTCGGTGTACTCGCGGACGCAGTCTTGGCACATCGGGAAGCCCGCCATGGTCGTCGAGGACCGGTCGTAGGGCAGCGCGGCGATGATGGTGAACCGCGGACCGCAGTTGGTGCAGTTGACGAACGGGTGCCGGTAGCGCCGGTCCGCCGGGTCGCGCAGTTCGGCGGCGCAGTCGGCACACATGGCGACATCGGGTGAGGCGAGCGTGCGGCCGCCGTCGGTGCGGGATGTGTCCGCGATCGTGAAGCCGGTGCCGCCGGCGAGCGGAACAGTCTGCACAGCAACGGATTCGAGCACCGCCAAGGGTGGCGGGTGCTGCCGCAGGTCGGCCAGGAAGCGGTCGATGTCGTCGGTGGCGCCCTCCAGCTCGGCGACGGCCCCGGTGCTGTCGTTGCGCACCGAGCCGGCCAGTCCCAACGCCGTGGCCCGGGTGTAGACGAAGGGCCGGAAACCCACGCCCTGCACGACGCCGCGCACGTCGACGCGGACCCGCCGCCGGCCGGTCACGGCACCTCCCCGTCGGGCCGGCCCCGGCCCATCAGTTCCAGACCGGCCAGCGCCGTCGCCGCACCGGCCGCGTCGGTCTTCTCGACCACGAACCCCATGTGGATGATCACCCAGTCCCCGGGCGCGAAACGTTCCTCGGGCAGCATGCCGATGTTGACCTTGCGGTGCTCGCCCGCGACGTCGACGAGTGCGAGCTGGTCGCCGTAGCCGGCCACCATGCCGACGACCTGTCCCGGGATGCCCAGACACATGTCAGGCCCCCTCCGCCGCCGGGTGTGCCTGCAGGACGGCCAGCACGTCCTCGACGGCGCGTGCGGCCGCGGGCACCGCGGCCGCGACGGGCGCCGACAGGCCGATGCCGTCCTCGACGGCGGCAATCTCGCACCCGACGACGACGGTGCGCGGGGCGGACCCGCCGAGGGCGGTCAAACCGGCGAACACCGCGCCGGGGTCCATCGCGTGGGCGTCCAGACCGGCACGGGCGGTGAGGGTTCGGTGATCGACTTCGAACACGTGCAGCGTGCCGGGTGCGCCGCGGTCGGGGACGGCGTCGACGAGCACCAGCGCCGACCAGTCCTCGAGCAGGTCGTAGGCCAGGTGCATGCCCCGGATGCCGTAGTCGGTCAACCGGATGTCCGGTCCGGCGAGCCGGTTCGGGACGCGGCGCATGACCTCGGGGCCGAAGCCGTCGTCTCCGAGGAAGATGTTGCCGATACCGGCTACCAGAATCCGTGGCGTGGTCAGTTCTCCCTCAGCTCACATGCGGCGGATCTTCAGATAGCGCTGCACATCGGGGAGCGACTGCACCCCGATCAGCACCGCGGCCAGCGCCGCGACGGCCAGCACTCCCACCGTGATCCGACCGATTACCTCCATGGCGAACTCCTTCCGGCCAGCGGTTCCACCTCATCCGGGGCGAAGTACAGGTAGCGGCCGTACCAGTCGTGCAGCTCGGCGGCCGGATCGTCGTCGAGGACGACACCGATGTGGGTGCCGCCGTCGACGTCGGCGTGCACCGACGCCACCCGCGCTGTCCGGTCGGCGTAGAAGAGGTCCTGGGCGTCGGCCCGGCGCGACGGGTGCAGCCGGACCCGGCTGCCCCGGGCCACCCGGGTGCCGTCGACCAGGACCGCGTCCAGCTCGGGGCGAACGGCGTTGTCGGCCTCCGGATCCCACCAGTCCGTGCCTGCGGGGACCTCCGGGATCGGCGACGGCGGCCCGGCGTGCGGATCGCGGAGCACACCGTGCAGATCGAGCATCGCCTCGGGGGACATCGTGTCGCAGCGGTCGATGATGCGGGCCGCCAGCGGATCGGTCGCGCGGGCCTGCGCCTTCTCCTGGTCGGTCATCGTCATCACCCGCAGGGTCAGGATCTCGTCGATCTCGCAGGAGTCGTAGAGGTCACCGCGGCTCTGCTCGGCGATCTCGGGATGGTCGTAGAGGATGATCGGCGAGACCAGCACCAGCTGGTGGTCACCGGGCGGTCCGGCGAGCACCGGGAAGCACCGGTGCTGACGACACCGTGCGGCCGCGCCGGCCGCCGCGTCGGGCGGTTCGAGCAGTGAGACGAATGTGCCGCCGCTGATCTCCAGGAGCAGATGTGTCCCGATCAGGGAGGTTGAGATCGCGTCGGTCTTGTCGGTCGGCGGAGCCGCGGTGTTGTGCACCTCGACGGTCAGCCGCAGCAGGCCACCGGCCGGCTCGTCGGGTTCGGCGCGGATCTGCAGCCGCCCCCGCAGCTCGCGGCGCTCACGCACCAGCCTGCCGCCGGTGACGGTCTCGACGTCGGTGCCCGCGGGCACGGTGAAGTCCACGGTATTCGGGGCGTTCACCGTGTCCAGGGGGGTCAGCGCGATCTCACACTCGACCGCCTCGTCCCAGCTCAGCCACCGGTGCGCGCCCGCCTGCAGCTCGTCGACATCGCGGTAGCGGCCACCGGTGTACTGCTGCACCGCCCGGTGCTGCAGTTGCAGGAAGCGCACCACCCCGGACAGCCGCGGCTCACCCCGCGGCTCGACGAGGATCTGCGCGCTCAGCGACGCGTTCTCACCGAGCCCCGCCTGCTCGGCACCCGGCGGGCCCAGCACACCGAACTGCCAACGGGACCGGTTCTTGTCCGAGGTGGCGCGGTAGGGGTAGAGCAGGTAGCCCTCGTAGAGCACGGCGTCGGCGACGGCGCGGGCCCGGTCCCATCCGGTGCTCATCGCAGTTCCGGCGCTGTTGCGAGCAGTTCGGTGATCGCGTCGTCGAAGCCCAGCAGTCCGCGCGCGGAGCGGTAGGCGGCCAACGCGTCGATGGCCTCGCGCGTCAGGCGCACCCACCCGGTCCCCGGGTAGTGCAACCGGATGAGATCACGCCACACCGAGACCGGCATGTCGAAGTGCTGCTCGCGGTCCCACGGCACCTGCTGCACGCTGAAGCTCTGATTTCCCCGCCCGAACACGGTGCCGCTGAACAGGAATCGCAGCGGCACCGTGCCCCCGTCGAGGGCGAGCAGATACTTGGCCGCCTTGACCTCGAAGTCGTAGGTGCACTCCAGCGGCAGTTCGGCGACGGTGTCCCCGGTGAATCCGGGCACCACCGCCGAGGTGTGCTGCCACAGGAAGGTCTGCTGAGTCGCCGCCCAGCGGTCCCGGGTGCCGAACAGGTCGATCAGCCCGTCCGCCTCATCCTCGGAGTAGGTGCGCCGCAACGGTTCTATCCGGACCTGGCAGCGCAGCGCGACGGCATGAATCGGATCCGGCCCGTCGGCGGTGATGCCGATGCGGGCGGTCAGGACCGGGGTCACCGCGTAGGGTTCCGGGGCGATCTCGGTGACGCTGAACTGGATCTCGGTCATGGGCGTGGCACCACCGCGGCGCGCTCGTCGAGGAGGGCGAAGAACCCGTCGACGAAATCCCGGGCCTCCCGGCCGCCGTCGAATCCCTTCCACAGCATGCGCAGCCGTCCGACGAACTCGTAGCAGGCGTCGATCGGGACCAGGTACCCGCGCGGCTCCGGAGGCTCGTCGGTGCGCACCAGCACGGCTTCGGTGTCGGCGGCCAGATTGTCGACCCGAGGGTCGGTGGCGCGAACATCGTTCCACGCCTGCAGATCCAACTCGGACTCGGTGGCGCCGGCCGGCCCGGGATAGAGCGCGATGGTGCGGTCGAGCGCGGAGTTGTGGAAGAAGAACGCCAGGCTGACCGGGATCTGCAGGCTCTCCCACAGCGCCCGGTCCATCGCGAAGTCCGGGAAGGCCAGATAGCGGTCCGGCACGGCGCGGTACCGCAACTTCGCGGCCGCATCGGTGAACAGCAGGTAGCAGCCCCGGCAGACGCACATCAGCCGCCTGTCGTCGATGTCGACCACATGCCCGTGCTCGGCGGCGACCTGCTCCGCGCACATCTCGCAGCGCTCACCGGCGGGCTGGTCGGCGGCCCGGTCGGCCCGGATACGGGTCAGCACGTCGAACGTCCCCGGCATCAGGCCACCTCCGCGGGCGCGGACACCGCGAGGCAGAGCACGCCGTCGCGTTCGAGCAGAGGGATGGGCTGCAGATGTCCGTCGCCGCCCACGCCGCAACCGGCGTGCACCACGTCGAACCCGGCCGCGCAGCGGGGACAGTGCAGCACGGGACCGGCCAACCGGGCCCCGGCCAGCGACCCGGCGCAGGCAGGGCACCGGTCGCGGTAGGCGAACACGGCCCCGCCTACCCGGCAGGCCAGGGCGGAGGTGTCCTCGACGCGGAAACCGCCGACCTCACCGTCGGCCAGCTCGGCCAGTTGCGGCACCGGGATCCACCGGGCCGGCCCGCCGGCGGCGCGTACCCGGCTCATCAGCGAGCTCGCCGGGATCGTCGTCGATTCCGGGTCCGGCTCGGCCGCGACGACCTCGATCGCCTCGATGTCCGGGGCCGCCGCGCGGACCGCGTCCTGGACCGCCAGTTCCAGTGTCACCGAGGAGGACGGACAACTCTTGCAACTGCCCAGCAGCTGCAACCGCACCACCCCGTCGGTGACCCCGAGCAGAGAGACGTCCCCACCGTGGGAGCCCAGATAGGGCCGCACGCCGGCCAGCGCGTCGGCGACCCGGCGCTCGACGCCGTGCGGGTGCAGCCCGTGCACCAACAGCAGGCTCGCGACCAGGTCGTCGTCGGCGAACGCCTGCGCCAGTTCGGGTTTCGCGGCGACGGCCAGGTCGGTCATCCGCTCGAGCGCGGCGCCGTAGAGGTCGGTCACCTCACGGACCAGGTTCTCCGCCCGCTCCCGCGCCGCCGCCCCGCTCGCGCCGATCCCGTCGATCAGCGTCTCCATGCGCCCGCCGGCCGCGCGCCACCGGGCGTCGTCGAGGCGTCGCGGCGTCGGTGGAGCCATGTGCTATTCCCCGGTCACCGACTGGGTGGGGGAGTGCAGCAGGTCCAGTTGCCTGCCCTGCCCGAGGTACATGTGCACCCCGCACGGCAGGCACGGGTCGAAACTGCGCACCGTGCGCATGATGTCGATGCCCTTGAAGTGGTCGCGGTCGTTCTCCTCGAAGATCGGCAGGCCCTGCACCGCGTCCTCGTAGGGGCCCGGCGTGCCGTAGCTGTCGCGCGGACTGGCGTTCCACGGTGTCGGCGGATAGGGGTGGTAGTTGGCGATCTTGCCGTCGCGGATCACCATGTGGTGCGACAGCACACCGCGCACCGCCTCGGTGAAGCCGCAGCCGATGCCCTCGTCGGGCACCTCGAAACGCTCCCACGTCTTGGTCCGTCCGGCACGGATCTCGACGAGCGCCTTCTCCGCGAAATGCAGTGCGCACGCCGCGGCGTAGGCCTGGAAGTAGGTGCGGGCGCGGTTGCGTTCCAAGGTGTTGCTGCCGTGCGCCGGGATGGTCCACTCGAACTCCACCGGCCCCTTGAGCGCGGTCTTGGGCAGGTTGATCTGCACGCTGCGGCCGGTCGATTTCACGTATCCGATGTCGACGAGCCCGGCCAGCGCCGTCGACCACATCCGAGCCAGCGCGCCGCCGCCGGTGTCCAGTGCCAGGTTGTTCTTGCCGTCGAACCACCGCGGCGACATCACCCAGCTGTAGCCGTCGTCGAAGTCCCGCTTCTGCGGTTTGGGATTGGTGTGCTGGTTCCAGGGGTGGCGGCGATCCACCGGGTTGCCCAGCGGATCGGTCTTGACGAACATCTCCTGGTCGGTCCAGTCCTCATAGAAGCTGTGTCCCAACAGGATTCGGATACCGAGGTTGATGTCCACCAGCGAGGTGGTGACCAGCTTGCCGTCGACCACCACCCCGGGGGTCACGAACATCTTGCGGCCCCACGACTCCATGTCGCGGTAGGAGAAGTTGCACACCTCGGGGTCCTGGAACGAGCCCCAGCAGCCGAGCAGGGTGCGGCGCAGGCCGACCTGTTCGTAGCCGGGCAGCGCCTCGTAGAAGAAATCGAACAGGTCGTCGTGCATCGGCACGACCTTCTTCATGAACTCGATGTAGCGCATCAACCGCGTCATGTAGTCGGTCATCAGTTGGACGGTCGCCACGGTGCCGACCCCGCCCGGGTACAGCGTCGACGGGTGGACGTGGCGACCTTCCATGAGGCAGAACATCTCCCGGGTCAGCCTGCTGACCTGCAGCGCCTCCCGGTAGAACTCCCCGGTGAACGGATTGAGCGCCCGCATGATGTCGGCGATCGTGCGGTGCCCGTGCATGCCGGCGTGCGGGGCCTCAGTGTTCTCGGCTCTGGCCAGCACGCTGGGATTGGTCTCGGCGACCATCTTCTCGCAGTAGTCGACGGCGACCAGGTTCTCTTGAAAGATGTTGTGGTCGAACATGTATTCCGCGGCCTCGCCCAGATTGATCAGCCATTCGCCCAGGTGCGGCGGCTGGACGCCGTAGGCCATGTTCTGCGCGTAACACGAGCAGGTCGCGTGGTTGTCCCCGCAGATGCCGCAGATGCGGCTGG
This sequence comes from Mycolicibacterium vaccae NBRC 14118 = CIP 105934, assembly GCF_001552715.1. Classification (GTDB taxonomy): domain Bacteria; phylum Actinomycetota; class Actinomycetes; order Mycobacteriales; family Mycobacteriaceae; genus Mycobacterium; species Mycobacterium vaccae. Next base: position 16,332 of record NZ_BCRS01000072.1, read on the forward strand.
TGATGAAGTGCGCGTCGCGAGGGTCCTTGCCCTTCATGAAGATCGAATAGCCGCGGAAGATCGACGAAGTGCTGTGGCACTCCACCACTTCCCGGTTCTCGAAGTCGATCTTGGTGTAGATGCCGAGACTGCCGACGATCCGGGTGATCGGATCCCACGCCATCTCCACGAGCTGGCCGGGTTCGCGCTCCGCATGGGACGGCTTGGGCGTGGTCGTGGTCATCGGCCTTCTTCTCTCTCTGGGTGATCGCCGGCGATGCAGCACCTGTGGCGACGCGCGAGGCCGCCGCAGTCACCAGGTGCGGGTGACTCCTGTCGTCAGCTCGGTGCCCCGGCGCCGCCAGTGGGGCTCCTTGTCGAGCGTGCGGCCGGTGATGTGGCGCAGGCTGCGGATCACCGAGCCGTAGAGCTCGGAGCCGGTGGAGGACAGCTTGCCGCCGGGCGGTTCGTCCATGAACGGCATGAACTTGTCCGGGAAGCCCGGCATGGTGCAGCCGATGCAGATGCCGCCGACGTTCGGGCAGCCGCCGACACCGTCCATCCAACCGCGTTTGGGCACATTGCATTTCACCACCGGGCCCCAACATCCCAGTTTCACGATGCACTTCGGTGACCCGTACTCGGTGGCGAAGTCGCCCTGCTCGTAGTAGCCGCCGCGGTCGCAGCCCTCGTGGACCGTCGCCCCGAACAGCCACTTGGGTCGCAACGCGTCGTCGAGCGGGATCATCGGCGCCTGGTCGGTGGCCATGTAGAGCAGGTAGGTCAGCGTCTCCGACAGGTTGTCCGGCTGCACCGGACACCCCGGCACGCACACGATCGGGACGCCGGCCTTGGACTTCCAGTCCCAGCCGAGATAGTCGGGCACCCCCATCGCACCCGTCGGGTTGCCCGCCATCGCGTGGATGCCGCCGTAGGTGGCGCAGGTCCCCGCCGCCACCACCACCGTGGCCTTCGGGGTGAGCCGGTCCAGCCATTCGCTGGTGGTGATGGGCTGGCCGGTGGCGGGGTCGTTGCCGAACCCGCACCAGTAGCCCTCGTCCTTGATCTTCTCGTTCGGGATGGAGCCCTCGACGACCAGCACGAACGGTTCCAGTTCGCCTCTGTCGGCCTTGAAGAACCATTCGAGGAAGTCGTCTGCGCCCCCGTTGGGTCCGCATTCGAAGTCGATCAAGGGCCAGTGGATGGCGACCCTGGGCAGACCGGGGAGCGCGCCGAGCGCGATCTCCTCGATGCTCGGGAGGGTGGCGGCAGTCAACGCCACCGAATCGCCGTCACAACTCAGGCCGGCGTTGATCCACAGAACGTGGATCAGCGCCTCTTCCGCTTTGACTGCTGCCTCGCTGGGCATATGTCACAGCTTTCCGGGGCCCGGGCTGGGGCCCCTGCGGCGCCGGGGTCGACGCTCGGCCCACTTGCGCGCTGCTGACTTTGGTCTACTCGCGCCGATATCCGTTGTCAACGGGTTGACGGCGGGGCCCGGGTCCGGTCTGGATCTCGATCCAGCGGTACCACTGCGCGAGGCCTTCGCCGGTCCTTGCCGACACCGTCAGGATCTCCACCCCGGGGTTGACCGACCTGGCGTGCCGGGCGCACTGCGCGACGTCGAAATCGACGTAGGGCAGCAGGTCGGACTTGTTGACCACGACCAGGTCCGCGGCGGCGAACATGTGCGGGTACTTCAGCGGTTTGTCGGCGCCCTCGGTCACCGAGACGATCACCACCTTGGCCCGTTCGCCGAGGTCGAACATGGCCGGGCACACCAGGTTTCCGACGTTCTCGATGAACAGCAGGGAGTGTTCGGGTGGATCGAGGGCGGTCAGCGCGTCGCCGACCATCTGTGCGTCCAGGTGGCAGCCCGCCCCGGTGTTGACCTGCACCGCGGGCGCCCCGGTGGCGCGGATCCGTTCGGCGTCGAGCAGGGTCTCCTGATCGCCTTCGATGACGGTCACCGCGGTGCGGGCGCCGAGCTCGCGGATGGTCCGCTCCAGCAGCGTGGTCTTCCCGGCCCCGGGCGAACTCATCAGATTGAGCGCGACGATCCCGCGTTGCGCGAGCAGGCGCCGGTTGCTCTCGGCGAGGGCGTCGTTCTTGGCCAGCACACGCTGCTCGAGGTCGACCGTGTGCGGGTGCGGGTGCGGGTGGGGGTGGGGGTGCTGGTGGTCGGACGGGGTGCCGGGGACGGTGACAGTCGCCGCGTCGTCGCCGCACCCGCAGGTTGCGCACATGGTCAGCTCACTTCCATGGACCGGATCAGGATGTCCTGCCCGGCGGTCACCTCGACGTCGGCGCTGCCGCACGGGCAGAGCAGGATGAAATCGGCCAGCACGAAGTCCTCGCCGCAGCCGCGGCAGTGCCCGCTCGCGGGGCGCACGTCGATGTCGAGGCGGGCGCCCTCGGCCGTGGTGCCTTCGGTGACCAGCTCGAAGCAGAACTGCATCGAGTCCGGCACCACCGCGCACAACGCGCCGACTTCCAGCCGGATCCCGTGCACCCGCCGGCCGCCGGCGTGTTCACACACGGCATCGACGACACTCTGGGTGATCGCCATCTCGTGCATGACAGTCCGTTTCCGTGGCGGATGATCCACGATAGGACCGGCGTGCGGCACGCGTCCAGGATCGTCAGGCGGAACCGTCGCCGACGGCGCGCGCCAGGAAAGCCAACTGGTCGGCCTTGACCTGCGGGTCGTTGTAGATGTCGAAATGCCCGTACGGGTAGCGGCGCAATTCACCACGCGGAGCATGGCGGGCGGCGGTCACCGACGGCCCCGGAGGGGTGACGACGTCGTCATCGCAGACGCACAGCAGCACCGGCATGGGCAGTTTCGCGGCCGCCCGCCCGGGCCGGCAGAACGCGAACCGGAACATCAACCGCGCGGCGAACTCATTGCGCCACAATGAGTTCGGGCCGATCATCGCCTCGAAGCCGGGTTTGGCGTCCAGGGACGTCATCGCAGCGACCGTGCCGGGTTCCCCGACCGCGGGCACCGTGTACGGAGGCTGTCCGCGCCAGGCGCCGAGCTGGTCGCGGACCGCGGCCAACATCACTCTGGGGATGTTGCGCGGCGGGATCTCCCGCAGGGTGGCGAGGGCGTCGGTGAACGGCGCCTGGGCGATCACCGCGGCGATCTGTGGATCCTCGGCGGCGACCGCGAGCACGTGACCACCGCTGAACGACGTACCCCATGCCACGAGCCGGTCCGGGTCGACGCCGTCGAGGTGGCGGGCCCAGGCGATCACGGAGTGGTAGTCCCGGCGCTGCTCGGCGATGTCGAGCAGCTGGCGCGGCTCACCGGTGGAGGCGCCGAAATGGCGGTAGTCGAACAGCGCGACGGCGTATCCGGCGCCGCAGAACGCCTCGGCGTAGCCGGGAAGCCCGTCGTCACGGGTGCCGGTGAAGCCGTGCGCCATCACCACACACGGCGCAGGACGGTCGCTGACCTGCGGCCGGTACAAGTACGCGGCGATCTCTCCGCCTCTGGCCGGGATCCGGACATCGTCTCGTGTCGTCATGCTCGGAAAGTAGTCCGTCGGCGTGTCCACTTGAATCGAACACCTGTTCGTCTACTGTGGGTGGAGTTCGACCCAGCGACTTGTCGGTGGCCTCACATAGCGTCACTGCCAACCGACCGAGGACCGGTCGACAACGACTATCGGAGAGGTATCACCATGGCGCCACAAGCCCCTGACCGCGAGAAAGCCCTGGAGCTGGCACTCGCGCAGATCGACAAGAACTTCGGCAAGGGTTCGGTGATGCGACTCGGCGAGGACGTCCGTCCGCCGATCGCGGTCATCCCCACCGGTTCGATCGCGCTCGACGTCGCGCTCGGCATCGGCGGCCTGCCGCGTGGCCGCGTGGTCGAGATCTACGGCCCGGAATCCTCCGGTAAGACCACCGTCGCGCTGCACGCGGTGGCCAACGCCCAGGCCGCCGGCGGTATCGCGGCGTTCATCGACGCCGAGCACGCGCTGGACCCCGATTACGCCAAGAAGCTCGGGGTGGACACCGACGCGCTGCTGGTGTCCCAGCCCGACACCGGTGAGCAGGCGCTGGAGATCGCCGACATGCTGGTGCGCTCCGGTGCGCTGGACATCCTGGTCATCGACTCGGTGGCCGCGCTGGTGCCGCGCGCCGAGATCGAAGGCGAGATGGGCGACAGCCACGTGGGTCTGCAGGCCCGCCTGATGAGCCAGGCGCTGCGCAAGATGACCGGTGCGCTGAACAACTCGGGCACCACCGCGATCTTCATCAACCAGCTGCGCGAGAAGATCGGTGTGATGTTCGGATCTCCCGAAACCACCACCGGCGGTAAGGCATTGAAGTTCTACTCTTCGGTGCGCCTGGATGTCCGCCGCATCGAGACCCTCAAGGACGGTACCGACGCCGTCGGTAACCGCACCCGCGTCAAGGTGGTCAAGAACAAGGTGTCGCCGCCGTTCAAGCAGGCCGAGTTCGACATCCTGTACGGCCACGGGATCAGCCGGGAAGGCTCACTCATCGACATGGGTGTCGAGCACGGCTTCATCCGCAAGTCCGGATCCTGGTTCACCTACGACGGTGAGCAGCTGGGCCAGGGCAAGGAGAACGCGCGAAAATTCTTGCTGGAGAACCCCGATGCGGCCAACGAGATCGAGAAGAAGATCAAGGAGAAGCTCGGTATCGGGGCTCAGCTGACCGATGGCGCAGCCGATGACGCTCTTCCCGCTCCCGTCGACTTCTAGTCCGGCGGCGGGTGCCGACGAGTCCACCAAGCGAGGCGAGCAGGCGCGGGCACTGTGCCTGCGCCTGCTCACCGCAAGGGCGCGCACCCGGGCCGAACTGGAAGCCGCGCTGGCCAAGCGCGGATACCCCGACGACATCGCCGCGTCCGTCCTGGACCGGTTGACCGAGGTCGGGCTGATCGACGACGAGGACTTCGCCGAGGAGTGGGTGCGGTCCCGGCGCGCGAATGCCGGAAAAGGCAAGCGCGCGTTGGCTGCCGAGTTGCGCAAGAAGGGCGTCGACAACGAGGTGATCGACGGCGCATTGGCCGGGATCGACGCCGGCGCCGAACGCACCCGAGCCGAACAGTTGGTCCGCGACAAGTTGCGGCGCGAGAAGCTCGGCGACCCCGACGACAGGGACGCCGAGAACAAGGTGGCGCGGCGGCTGGTCGGCATGCTGGCCCGGCGTGGCTACCAGCAGTCGATGGCACTCGATGTGGTCACCGCCGAATTGGCGAACGAACGGGAGCGCCGCAAGGTGTGAGCGACAGGTGAGCGGGGGAGGTGATCGTTGCTTCCCCCGCTCACATTATTGGGCACCCCCGGTCTTGCGGCAAGACCGGGGTGAGGCTCCAGAATCGGCTGCCGTGACGAGAACACAGAGCAACAGCCGAATTCGATCCCGCTTTGTCGACCACCAGGTGGTGATCGGCGGGGGCGGGCCTACCGGCATGATGCTGGCCGCCGAATTGGCGCTGGCGGGGGTGGACGTCGCGGTCGTCGAACGTCGTGACAGCGGGGACCTCACGGGTGCGCGGGCCGGCGGCCTGCTGTCGCGGACCCTCGAGATCCTCGACCAACGCGGCATCGTCGACCGCTTCCTGGCCGCCGGGCAGACCATGCAGGTGCATGGTTTCGCCCAGGTCCGTCTGGACATCAGCGACTTCGCGACCCGCCACCCGTACGGTCTGGCGTTGTGGCAGAAGCACATCGAGCGTCTGCTGGCCGAATGGGTCGACGAACTCGGGGTCGTGGTCCATCGCGGGCAGGAGGTGCTGGGCTTCACGCAGACCCGCGACGGGGTCGACGTCAGGTTGTCCGACGGGCAGACGCTGCGGGCTGGTTACCTCGTCGGCTGCGACGGCGGGCGCAGCCTCATCCGCAAGGCAGCGGGCATCGAGTTTCCGGGTTGGGAACCGACCACGAGCTATCTGCTCGCCGAAGCGGAGATCGCACCGCAGCCGGGCCACGAACCCGAGTGGGGCATCCGGCGCGACGCTCGTGGGGTGCATGCGCTCAGTCCGTCCGACGACGGGCCGACGCGGATCATGGTCACCGAGCAGCATCTTCGGCGTTCACGCGAGCCGGGCCTGTCCGAGCTGCGCGACGCGCTGACCGCGGTGTACGGCACCGATTACGGGGTGCACAGTCCCACATCGCTTTTCAGGTTCACCGACATGGCGCGGCAGGCGGCGCGCTACCGCAGCGGACGCGTCCTGCTGGCCGGGGACGCGGCGCACGTGCATCACCCTGTCGGCGGGCAGGGGCTCAACACCGGACTGCAGGACGCGGTCAACCTCGGCTGGAAGCTGGCGCAGGTCGTGCACGGGACGTCCTGCGACGACCTGCTCGACACCTACCATGACGAGCGGCACCCGGTCGGTGCGCGCGTGCTGCGCAACGCCGTGGCTCAGATGGCCCTGCTGCGCCAGGACGACCGCACCACGGTGCTGCACGGCGCCGTCGCCGAACTGCTCGCCCTCGACGAAACCCGTAGGCACGTCGCCGCGATGATGTCCGGGCTCGACATCCGGTACGACCTCGGTGACGGGCATCCGCTGGTCGGCCTGCGCATGCCCGACTTGGAGCTGAGTACCGCGGGCGGCACGGTGCGCGTCTACGAACTCCTGCACGGCGCGCGGCCCGTGTTGCTCGACCTCGGGGTTCCCGGCGGCGTCGACCTGACCGGATGGCAGGACCGCGTGCAGAAGGTGACCGCCCGGTGCGAGCGCACCTGGGAACTGCCGGTGCTCGGGCAGGTGCCCGCACCGTCTGCGGTGCTGATCCGGCCGGACGGGCACGTCGCCTGGGTCGCCGCCGTGGACGGCGCCATGAACAGTGCCGTGGACGGCGCCGGGCTTGCTGAGGCTCTGTTCAGATGGTTCGGCGCGCCCGCGACATCGTGAAGTCGGCGACGAGCACGCGGGTGATCATGCGGCGCAACACGATCAGCACCGCGGCCACGGCGATCGCCGTCCATGACGAGTCCGCGCTCAACCGCAGCAGGCCCGCCGCGGTCAGGAATTCCAACGTCACGCGCAACGCCGGCAGCGGCCGGCCGAACACGACCAGCGCCGCCGCCCCGAGCGCGATACCGGCGATCGCCAGGCACCACGACGCGGCGATGATCACGGTCACGACACCGGCGGGGGACCGGGCGCCGGCGCCGGATGGCGCAGCAGTTCGATTTCGCGCTTCTCCTGGGCGATCTCGCGGTTGAGGAAGTAGTTGAGCGCGGTGCGGATCGCTGCGATCGCGGCCAGCTTGCCGATCTCCTCGAACGACGGGGAGATCGCGGTGCGAAGCACGTCCGCGGCGAGCTGGAATTCCAGTCCCAGCACCAGAAAACGGGCCATCGTGAGTCGCACCGCGGAGAACTGGTCGAGGTTGCGCCGGGCCAGTGCGGCGACGAACTTCACGATCGCGACCACCGCGCCGATCATGATGACCACCGCGCCGCACGCCTCGATGAGGCGGACCATCAGGTCGACCATGCCGCGCAGGGTCGCCTCGGGCAGCACCTCGAAGGCCAGCAACGCAGAACTCATCGGCGGTGCGGGTCAGACTCCGCGGCTGCGGTCGCCCTGCAGCTCCAGCGGCTCGGCCTCCATCGGCGCCGGGCCCTTGCGGGACCGGCGCATCCGCCGCTCCAGCCGGGTGGCCAGCCACGACAGCGTGAAGTTGATCGCGATCATCAGCAGCGCGATCACGATCAGAGCGGGGATGTAGTTGCCGTAGGCCGACCCGATCACGGTGCCTTGGCGCACCATCTCCACGAACGTGATCTGGTAGCCCAGCGCGGTGTCCTTCAACACCACGACCAGCTGGGAGATCAGGACGGGCAGCATCGAGGTGATCGCCTGGGGCAGCAGGATCGAGCGCATCGTCTGACCGGAGGTCATCCCCAGCGCCGACGCGGCCTCGGCCTGCCCGCGCGGAAGCGCGTGCACCCCGGCACGGACGATCTCGGCGATCACCGCGGCGTTGTAGAGCGTCAGGCCGGTGATGACGCCGGCCAGCGCCAGGTGCTTGGACGGGAAGACGTCGTAGAACGCGTACAGAAAGTACGCGAAGATCATCATGATCAGCACCGGCACCGCGCGGAAGAACTCGACGAACACCGACGAGGCCCAGCGGATCCCGGTGTGTGCCGACAGCCGGCCCACCCCGAGTACCAGCCCCAGTGCCAGGGCCAGCACGATCGACACAGCCGCGGCCGTCAGAGTGCCCTCGATGCCCGGCAGCACGTAGGTGCGCCACAGATCGGGGGTCAGGAACGGTTCCCACTTCGCGGCGGTGAGCTGACCCCGTGACTCCAGCCGCGAGTACACCACCCAGGCGACGAGCGCGAGCACCACCAGGGTGATCGCCGAGATCACTCGGTTGCGGATCCGCGCGCGGGGACCCGGGACGTCGAACAGGACAGAGCCGGCCACTAGTGCGCCACCGCCATTCGCTTGCCCAGCCAACCGAACAACAGACCCAGCGGCAGGGTCAGGATCACGAATCCCAGCGCGAAGATGCCGCCGACCACCAGCACCGCGGCGGTGTTCTCGATCATCTCCTTCATCAACAGCGCGGCCTCGGCGACACCGATGGCCGACGCGATCGTGGTGTTCTTCGTCAGCGCGATCAGCACCGAACCCAGCGGGATGATGACTGCGCGGAATGCCTGCGGCAGCAGCACGATCCGCAGGTTCTGGCCGAACGTCAGCCCGAGGGAGCGGGCGGCTTCGGCTTGCCCCAGCGGGATGGTGTTCACCCCGGCGCGGACCGTCTCGCACACGAACGCCGCGGTGTAGACGGTCAGGCCCAGCACGGCCAGCCGGAAACCGCTGTCAGCGATGAACGTGGGCGAGGTCCGGTTGGCCAGTGTCAGCCCCAGCGTCTGGGCCAGGCCGAACGAGCAGAACAGGATGATCAGCGTGAGCGGGGTGTTGCGCACGATGTTGACGTACGAGGTGCCGATCCAGTTGAGCATCGGCACCGGGGCCAGCCGCATCGCGGCCAGCCCCGTGCCGAGCACAAGCGCACCGATCGCCGACAGCACCGTGAGCTCGACGGTGGTCAGGAACGCGGCGAAGATCTCCGCGCGATACTCGGTGAAAATCTCCACAGGCGGCTCCGATGGCTACCTGTGCGCTCAGTTGTCGAGCGGCGGGGGTGTCGGCGCGGTGATTCCGGCCGGGCCGAGGTTCTTGTCGAACGCTTCCTTCCAGGCCCCGCTTTCCTCCATTTTGCGCAGCGCGTCGTTGATCTTGGCGCGCAGTTCGGTGTTGTCCTTCTTCAGGCCGATGCCGTAGCGCTCCTCGGAGAACGGCTGACCGACGATCTTGAAGGCGCCCGGGTTCTGCGCGGCGTAGCCGGCCAGGATCACCTCGTCGGTGGTGACCGCGTCGACGGCGCCGTTCTTGAGCGCGTCGATGCATGCCGAGTAGGTGTCGTACTGCTGCAGCTGAACGCCCTGGTACTCGTCCTTGATCTTCTGCGCGGGAGTCGAACCTGACACCGAGCACAGGATCTTGTTGTTCTCCAGCGACGCCGCACCGGTGATGTCGCTGTTGTCCGAGCGCACCAGCAGGCTCTGGCCGGTGACCAGGTACGGGCCCGCGAACGAGACCTTCTCCTTGCGCGCGTCGGTGATCGAGTATGTCGCGGCGATGTACTCGACCTGCCCGTTCTGGATCAGGTTCTCGCGCTGCGCCGACGGCGCTTCCTTCCATTCGATCTTGTCCGGGGTGTAGCCGAGCTCGCCGGCCACGTAGGTGGCCACGTCGACGTCGAACCCGCTCACGGTGCCGTCCGGGTTCTTCTGGCCCAGGCCGGGCTGGTCGAACTTGGTGCCGATGACGATCGTGTCGCCACCACCACCCCCGCTGCCGCCGTCACCGCCGCCGCACGCGGTCACTGCGAGGGGAAGTGCGGCGGCCAGCGCGAGGGCGCCTACGACGCGCGCGGACAGGGACTTGGGGGACATGGTGGTGATTCCTTTCGCCGGGGGGACCGGGTCAGTGGTGCAGGATCTTGCCGAGGAAATCCTTGGCACGGTCGGTCTGGGGGTTCTCGAAGAACTCGGCGGGTTCGGCGTCCTCGACGACCGCGCCGTCGGACATGAACACCACGCGGTTGGCGGCTCTGCGCGCGAACCCCATCTCGTGGGTGACCACCAGCATCGTCATCCCGTCGGAGGCCAGGCCCGCCATCACGGCCAGCACCTCGTTGATCATCTCGGGATCCAGCGCGCTGGTCGGCTCGTCGAACAGCATCACCTTCGGGTCCATCGCCAGCGACCGCGCGATCGCCACCCGCTGCTGCTGTCCACCGGAGAGCTGGGCCGGGTACTTGTCGGCCTGGTTGGCCACTCCGACGCGTTCCAGCAGGCGCATCGCGTTCTCCCGCGCCTTCTCCTTGGACGCCTTGCGCACCTTCATCGGCGCCAGCGCCACGTTCTCCAGGATCGTTTTGTGCGCGAACAGGTTGAACGACTGGAACACCATGCCGACGTCGGACCGCAACTGGGCGAGCTTGCGGCCCTCCTCGGGCAGGACCACGCCGTCGATCGCGATGGTGCCCGAGTCGATGGTCTCCAGCCGGTTGATGGTGCGGCACAGCGTCGACTTGCCCGACCCCGACGGGCCCAGCACGACGACGACCTGACCGCGGCCGACCTCGAGGTTGATGTCCTTGAGGACGTGGAGGGCGCCGAAGTGCTTGTTCACCGCCTTCACAGAGATCATCGGCACGTCAGGGGACTCCCTGGGGCTCTCCATGCGTGAAGACCTTACCCAGGGAATGTCCAGTGTGCTGTGAACTCGGCGATCGGGCATTTCCCCGCTGCTCCGCCCGTCTCGGCGATTTAGGGGGCGGCCCTCGCGCTCCGTAGGATGGCCCCGTGACTTCTACCGTGACGCAGCAGGCGAGCGGGCTTTCCCCCGACCGTCCGGCGCGAACGTTCGAGGTCCGCACGTACGGCTGCCAGATGAACGTGCACGACTCCGAACGCCTGGCCGGACTGCTCGAGGAGGCCGGCTACCGCCGCGCCGGCGCAGGCACCGACGCCGACATCGTGGTGTTCAACACCTGTGCGGTACGGGAGAACGCCGACAACAAGCTGTACGGCAACCTCAGTCACCTCGCGCCCCGCAAGCAGTCCGACCCGGACATGCAGATCGCCGTCGGCGGCTGCCTGGCGCAGAAGGACAGGGACTCGGTGCTGCAGAAAGCGCCGTGGGTGGACGTCGTGTTCGGCACCCACAACATCGGTTCGCTGCCCGCGCTGCTGGACCGGGCCCGCCACAACCGCGCCGCGCAGGTCGAAATCGCCGAAGCGCTGCGGGAATTCCCGTCGTCGCTGCCGGCCAGTCGTGAATCCTCCTATGCGGCTTGGGTTTCCATCTCCGTCGGGTGTAACAACACGTGCACCTTCTGCATCGTGCCCTCGTTGCGCGGCAAGGAGGTGGACCGGCGGCCGGGCGACGTGCTGGCCGAGGTGCAGTCGCTGGTCGACCAGGGCGTGCTGGAGATCACCCTGCTGGGGCAGAACGTGAACGCCTACGGCGTGTCCTTTGTAGACGCCGACCAGCCGCGCGACCGCGGCGCGTTCGCGAAGCTGCTGCGGGCCTGCGGCCGGATCGACGGGCTGGAACGCGTCCGGTTCACCTCGCCGCACCCCGCCGAGTTCACCGACGACGTCATCGAGGCGATGGCCGAGACGCCCAACGTGTGCCCGACCCTGCACATGCCGCTGCAGTCCGGCTCCGACCGCGTGCTGCGCGCGATGCGCCGGTCCTATCGGGCCGAGCGCTATCTGGGCATCATCGACCGCGTGCGCGCCGCGATCCCGCACGCGGCGATCACCACCGACATCATCGTCGGCTTCCCCGGGGAGACCGAGGAGGACTTCCAGGCCACCCTCGACGTCGTGGCGGCGGCCCGGTTCAGCACCGCGTTCACCTTCCAGTACTCGAAGCGGCCGGGCACCCCGGCCGCCGAACTGGCCGATCAGGTCCCCAAAGCTGTTGTGTCCGAGCGCTACCAGCGGCTGATCGCACTACAGGAGGGGATCTCGCTGACCGAGAACACCGCACAGATCGGGCGTCGCGTCGAGGTGCTCGTCGCGACCGGCGAGGGCCGTAAGGACGCCGCCACCGCCCGGATGTCGGGCCGGGCCCGCGACGGCAGGCTGGTGCATTTCGCCCCCGGCCCCGCCGGTCACGGGATCAGGCCGGGCGACGTCGTGGTGACCACCGTCACCGGCGCCGCGCCGCACCATCTGATCGCCGACGGCGCGCCGCTGCAGCACCGGCGGACCCGGGCCGGTGACGCGCACGAGGCCGGCCGGAAGCCGCGCACCGGGGTCGGTCTCGGAATGCCCGCAATCGGTGTGCCCCCCGCGGCACCGGCGACGAGCGGATGTGCGCGATGAGCGGGGAATCCGGCGGAAACGGCTTCGACGCCTTCAAGGGCGACCTGGAGGCGGCCGAACGGCGCGTCGCCCGGGAGATCGACCCGGGCGCGCGGGCGCTGGTGCTGTCGATCCTGGTGTTCGTGCTGCTGGCCACGCTCGTACTCCCGCACACCGGTGGTGCGCGCGGACTCGACGTGCTCACCGGCTCCGAGGCGGCCACCGAGGCCGGCGTCGCGCTGCCGTCGCGGGTGTTCGCGTGGTTCTCGCTCGTGTTCGGAGTCGGCTTCGCGATGCTGGCACTGCTGACCCGACGCTGGACAATGGCGTGGATCGCGCTCGCCGGGTCGACCGTGTCGGCGTTTCTGGGCCTGCTGGCGGTGTGGTCGCGGCAGACCGCGCCGGAGCCGTATCCCGGTCCCGGACTGGGCCTGGTCATCGGCTGGCTCGCGGTGATCCTGCTCAGCTACCACTGGGCCCGGGTGGTCGCCACCCGCACCGCCCTGCACCTGGCCGCCGAGGAGGAGCGTCGCCGCGTCGTCAGCGAAGGCCAGCAGAAGGGCATTCTGGAGTCGTTCCCCGACGAGGGCGACGACGCCGCCCCGCCGAAGAACTAGTCAGCGCTTGCGGCTGACCGCGTCCGCTGCCGCGTCCGCCCACTGACGCCACTGCTCGGCACTGGCGCGTGCCTGCTCGGCGTCCTTGGTGCGACCGGCGGCCGCCGCCTTCTCCGCCTGCCGCTCGAACTGTTCGGCTCGGG